>JBNJHL010000282.1:0-2506 GCA_051748445.1 Bacillota bacterium | reverse complement strand
AAAAAGTGTCCCCCCAAGAAATGTATAGATAATAAAAAAGAAAAAATTCATGTGCATGGCCCCGGCAGGAAAAGAGCCAAATGTGCGGGAAACACCCCACAGCTGGGCCATGAAAATTGAAAAATTGCCGTATTTTTCCCAGAGTTGAAGTAATTTAGGTTTATTAGCGTTGCTTGTGTACCTTTTGGGGCCGGTTGTAAGACGGGAAAACCCCGATCTGACAGCTGTTCCCACCATCCTGCCAAGCAGGCCCAGGATGTAACTTACGACAGAACCGAGAGTAAGTCCTAAGGTCGAGGCGATCAGCAGCGACCAAAAAGATACAGAGCCACGCAAAATCATGGTTCCCGCCGTCATAAGGACAATTACAGATGCAAAGGGAACCCCTGCACTTTCGGCAAACATAGCTGCCCCAATACCGGTGGTTCCATACTGGGAAATTAAATTTTCGAGCAATTCATAAACGGGCTCTAAGGCTTCTATCTGCTCTACTTGACCAAGCTGTTCTTGCAGGTCAAAAGGTTGAGAACTTTTCAAAGTTTATTCCTCCAGCTGTCCTGTTAACAGAGCATACATTCCCCATAAACCCGCATCAGGCTCCAGATGGGAGGGAACGATTTCAAGGGGGGTAATATCTACGGAAGGTCTTATTGCTTCTCTTTTAATCACCTTTGTTATTCCTGAGCAATATTTTATGCTGTTAGCGGCTACCCCTCCACCGATTACGATGCAGGAAGGATTAAAAAGGTTTACCAGGTTAGCTAATCCTGTACCGGTGATTTCCATGGTATAATCTACTATATTTTTTGCCAGGGTGTTCCCCTTTTCGGCTTGTTCAAAGATCCACTTTGCATTCAAAGAGTCCGGGCTGATCTCATTTTCGGACCAGAGGGTTTTTGCGCTCAGTTTAATTCCAGTTCCGGAAGCCCATCTTTCAAAGCAGTCATGTCCACCGCAATTGCAGGTTCTACCTTTGCCAAAGGGTTTGATATGACCAATTTCACCGGCAAACCCACTGTGCCCCCGGTACAACCTGCCATCCAGGAAAAGGCCTCCGCCAATACCCGTACTGATAGTGACATAAACTGCATTACGATGCCCCTTAGCGGCACCGTAAAACACTTCACCCACTACTGCAGCATTAGCGTCATTTTCTATAAATACAGGACAATCAAGTTGTTGTGACATAATTTGAGCAAAATGAACCGGTTCATCCCAGTGCAGGTTTGGTGATTGATAAACCAATCCCTTGCGATGATCCAAAAAACCTGCAATGCAGACACCAATAGCTTTGGGTTTTTTCTCCGGTCTATAACCATATTTTTTATTTGCTTCTGCTAAAAGCTCTTTGATTACATTAATTACTGCCTCTGGCTCTTCCGGCTTCGGGGTAGCCCTTTTTTCACGAAAAATTATATTCTCTGCCTCATCCATTACAATCAGCAGTATTTTAGTGCCGCCAATATCAACTAAGCAGTATAAATCGTCTTTCATCTAATTATCTGCTCCTATTGATCAGAGTTTGTTACTGACGGGGTCAATTTTTTTTCATAAAGGTAATCTTCATAAATATACATCAGTTCTTTGTCGAAAAGGGTTCGTTTTAAATCAACGGTAACCGACCTGACTGCTTTTAAAAGGTCCGCTGCTTCTTGATCAGAGAGCGCGATGCCGTATTCGACAAACTTCATTTTAATTGCGCTGGAACCTGAATGTTTACCGATAACGATCTGTCTTTCCAGACCTACATCCTCTGGGCTGAATATTTCATATGTTTCGGGGTGCTTCAAAACACCATCGGCATGAATACCTGATTCATGGGCAAATGTATTTGCTCCGACAATGGGTTTTGACGGGTATAGCTGACGACCGGAAGCCCTGGCAACATATTCACAAAGGTTACGGAAATCTTTAGTGTTTACTCCAAGATTAACACCGAAGATGTGTTTTAATGCCATGGCGACTTCTTCAAGAGCAGCATTGCCAGCCCTCTCTCCTAATCCATTTACGGTAACCCCAAGAAACCTGGCCCCTGCTTTTAACCCAGCCAGGGTATTTGCGGTAGCCATTCCAAAATCATTATGGGTGTGCATTTCTATATCCATGCCGGTTTTTTCGATTAAGTCAGTTATTATTTCGTAAGTTTTAAAAGGTTCGAGAACTCCGATAGTATCACAAAATCTTAAACGGTTAGCACCTGCCGTTTTTGCCGCTTCTGCGAATTGGAGCAGGAAATCTATATCAGAACGGGAGGAATCTTCGGCATTGACTGATATATATAAACCTTCTTTGCTGGCGAATTCAACAGCCCTGGTCATGTTTTCCAGGACCCACTCTCTTGAAGTTTTCAGTTTATGATTAATGTGGATATCTGAAGTCGAGATGGAAATTGCGACTGCATCTACCCCACATTCCAAGGAATGTTTAATGTCCTCAATGTTGGCACGGTTCCAGGCCATAATCGAAGCTTGCAGTTTATAGGAAACCATTTCCTTTATAACTGCTT
>JBNJHL010000281.1:0-2507 GCA_051748445.1 Bacillota bacterium | reverse complement strand
CACATCAACATTTCCGACCAGCATCAATTCCTGGCCATGCAACTGCTTAATATTAGCCAGGTTATTGCCGGCAGGCGGTTCCATGCCGTGGATGCCGGCAAATCCCGCCTGGACGGCAAATGGCAGAAGTTTGTCTATTCGGCCGTCGCTGTGCCAGATAACTGGTACCGGCAGTTCATCAACAATCTGCCGGTGGTGGGGGAGAATGAGTTCTTCCCAGATAGAGGGCGAAATCATGGGCCCTCCCCGGTGGGCGGCATCATCGCCCATCACAATCAATTCTGCCCCGAGTCTAACCGCCTCTTTGAAGATAGCGAGACTCCACTTAGTTCTTGTTTCCATCACTGCTTTGACAAAAGCAAGATCCTCATGAAGGCTGCAAAACATATTTTCCATACCCATAGCCATATAGGTACTCATAAAGGGGCCGATGTGCGTGCCAAAAAAGGGAAAATGGTCAGGGCAGCTTTCCTTTACCAGGCCAGTGGTTTTTTCAGAGAAAAATTTTTCTGCATAAGCAGTAGGTGGGCTGAACCGCTTGAGATCAGATGTATTTTTTATAGCTCCATCCTTGTAAAAACCCCTGCTCCAGATCCTTCCGAATTCGTCCACACCGTCTTTCCAGGATTTACTTTCAGCGGGGCTCGAGGATGGTAACAGGACGACATCCTGCCCCAGTTCCTGATGGGCCAGCAAAGGGTTGCTGATTTCCAGCTCCTTGTAGAGGGCATCGATCCATACCTCGAAAAGAGGGATCCGGTCGGGCTTATCGCCTTCCATTATAGCTTTTACGCGTTGATAAGAGTTCAGAAGTTTACCCCCCGGTCCGTTTAAAAGTCAGTTTTTATTATAACCCTTTTTCTAAAGTTTTTGTTTAAAGCAGTCAGTTTGTTTCATAGCTGGCCTAAAACCTACCGATGGACAGCTAATATTAAGCTTAGACCTGGCGATGGCCCATTTCGTCAACTTTAGAGAGGCTGACCATTATCGCTATTAGTGTAAAAGATAATAGATACTAGATTCCAAAAAATATTAGTTACAGAGCATTACCTTCAGGTAACTGTATAGAATGAGGAATTGCTCCCGACAGTAAAAATTTAACGAATTACTACGGCCCGCTTTTCACGGTCAAGGTAGTGTTTGCTTACTTCTGCTCCCAGCAAATTCTCCAGGGCTGCGACCAGTTCATCACGAGCTTTAATTACAGCATCATAATTATAATCGGCAAAGCCGTCGATGGGAAAGAAAACGTTCTTGCTGGTTTCGGTAACTTTTCCGAGATCGCTCTGGCGCCAAATCCATTTACGGGTTTTGATTATATTACCGGATGCATAAACCAGTTCGCCAGCTTCAAGCATTTCTTTTTCAGTTTCCCCGAAAGGGGTAAACAGGTCACCGGATTTACTGAAGCGGACTTCTAATCCGTTAGTCGAGGGTTCAAATCCTTCCAGGTGCACAAATAAATGCCGCAAACAAAGCGTTTGCGGCATTTATATTCTTCGCTCACTCTTTCTAATGAGCCAAATGGGAACACTTTGGGAACATGTGAAAAAATGGTAGCTACTTGAGGGCTGATTTATCGAAGGCGGTATTCATTCGTTGGGCCGCTATTTTCTCCACTGATTGAAGGCTTTTTGCGTAAATATCCTGGGTGGTGCTTGTGCGGGCATGACCTAATATATTCGATACAGAGCGGGTTGGAATCCCCCAGGCAATATTATAAGGTGGTAGCAGTATGTCTAAGGGCATGAAATTTGATTCTTGGCAGGCCGTGACGGGATAAAAACTTTGGGAACCACTTTGCAATAGTGTTTACATTCATCGGCCAGCCGTCCCAGGTTGTAAAAAGCAGCTCTCTGCCTTTCCATGTATCAAGGTATTCTTTGGAAAGCCCGGTATCAGCTTGCCAACTGTCACCTAATTTAAGCTTATTTGCGAGCCATTCTTTACGATAAATCCTCAACAGATCCAACATAAATGCAGGAAGGGAAACTACCCTATCCGAATATTCGGTTTTAGTATTACTTAAAAAAGTGCCTATTCCTTTCAAGTATTGAGCTGTTTTGTTAATCGTAATTGTTCCATTTTCGAAATCAACATCAGACCATTCAAGTGCGGCAAACTCTCCCCTTCTCGCACCTGTGACCACTGCGAGGGATACGATAACACGGTAATTTGTCGGTTCATGCTCAAGAGCTTTTAGAAGTTTGCCACCTGTTCCTCATTGTAGTTATCAACTTGAACACGTTTAGCTTTAGGAGGTTTTACTTTTTCTGCAGGATTAGAGTGCATCAACTCCCATCTAATTACAGTGTTGAACATGCTTGATAGAATACGGTGGACTTGAGTAATAGTTGCTGGAGATAAACCCCCTTCTTTTCCATCTTTCCTGGCCCCATTTTCCTGTAGAGAGTCATAAAACTCAACCAATTGTGCTGGTCGTATTTCAGTTATTTTCTTATTGCCTAACCCGGACAAACCGGTGCCATAAAAGTTGGATTTCAAAA
>JBNJHL010000280.1:0-2517 GCA_051748445.1 Bacillota bacterium | reverse complement strand
GAGATCTGGTAGCGCGAATGCAGCTTTCCCGAAAGATGCGCTTAAAAGAAGCTAAAGAATATGTAGCAGATAAACTAAAAATAGCAGTAGATGAACTGGCCGACGAGGTAATTATGAATGAACTTCGTCGGGATCTAGATATTGGGGATGTCTATGCCGGTATGGGTGAGCAGGCAAGAGGAATGGAAGCTAAGTTTCGTATTGCCGGCCTGCTTGATATTGATATTAATAGTGTTCAGAGGTTCCTGAAAAAAACAAAGTGGCAGTAAAAATACGGAAGGTAAGGGATTTAAGGTAGGGGATTAATTGCAGATTCGGTAATAAGTAGTAATAAAGTGCTGATGGATCGGAACTATAATAATTAAATATTAAAACGGGCCTATCTGCTTGTTGTTTTCTGTTATAATTTGTAATGAGGTGTTAATCAGATGAAAGGTTTTTATGGCATACTGTTAGAGATTAATTTAAGCAGCAGGACAATGAAAGAGACAAAGGTACCTGCTCAGTATTACCGCAGTTACCTTGGAGGCAGCGGTCTGGCGGCGTATATCTATGATCAGCGTGGTTATTCTGATCTGGATTCTTTATCAGAAGAAGCGCCGCTGATGGTTTTTACCGGAATTTTGAGCGGTTACAATATACCTACTGCCTGCAAGGCAGCTTTTTGTGGTAAGTCACCGGCTACCTCAATATGGGCTGAAGCGATTGTTGGCGGTTACTGGCCGGCCGCCCTGAAATCCTGCGGTTATGACGGCCTGATTATAACCGGCAAAGCGGATAAGCCAGTTTATCTTTATTGTGACGGCAGCAGTTTTCAGTTGAAAGATGCTGCCTCCCTGTGGGGCGAAGATGTATTTACAGTAGTAGATCAGCTGCAGGCGGAACATGGCGATAAAACCAGGGTTGCGGCGATTGGTCCTGCCGGGGAAAACGAGGCCCTGATTGCGGCAATCATGATTGACGGACGCGACGCCAGGGCCGCCGGCCGCTGCGGATTGGGCGCCCTGATGGGGTCTAAAAAATTAAAAGCTATAGCCGTGGAAAAAAGTGACCAGATTCCTGAAATCGCCGACAAGGCCGGCCTGGTAGAATCACGTAAAAAGGTATTACCTGAACTGCGTGAAAAGGCCAAGGGACTTACCGCCTACGGTACTGCAGGCGGGGTTTCCGTGGTAGAAAAACTGGGTGACCTGCCTATCCGTAACTGGACCGGCGGCAGCTGGACTGAAGGGGCAGCCAGAGTTTCGGGCCAGGCCATGGAAAAAGACTTTTTTGTCAAACACTATGCCTGTTTTTCCTGCCCGATCCGCTGCGGTAAAGAGATGAAAGTAACCCTTGGGCCGCACAGCGGAACTGTCTCGCACGGCCCGGAATATGAAACCATTGCCGGCTTCGGGGCAATGTGCTTAAACGATGACCCTGCCTATGTTATAGCAGCCAATGACCTCTGTAATCGCCTGGGTATTGATACCATGTCCGGTTCTTCTACTGTTGCTTTTGCCATGGAACTCTATGAGCACGGACTGATCCCGGAAAAAATGCTTGATGGTTCCGATTACAAATGGGGCAGCGGAGAGGCGATCCTTGAGCTAATCGAAAAAATTGCTTACCGTAAAGGGATTGGTGAATACCTGGCCCGGGGTGTGAAGCAGGCGGCAGACCATTTTGGGCCCCTGGCTAAAGAATTTGCCGTTACCAGCAAGGGGCTGGAAGTTGCCTATCACGACCCGCGGGCTTTTACCAGCATGGCGATAATATATGCTACTGGTAATCGTGGTGGCTGTCACCTCGAAGGTCTTACCTACTTCAACGAAAACCTTGCTTTCCCCGCCTCAATAATTGGCCTTCAGGATGAATATGATCCGCACGGCAGTGAGAATAAAGCCCTGCTCGCTAAAACCATGCAGGATTACATGGTTATTTTCAATGCTCTCGGACTTTGCAAGTTTTTAATCAGGGGCCATTTGCCACCCTCTGCTATAGCTGAATGGGTCAGCAAGGTTACCGGCTGGGACTTTACCGAGGAAGAAATGTTTAAAGCAGGAGAACGTATTTTTAACCTGAAGCGCAAAATTAATGCCGGGCTGGGCATCAGCCGGAAAGACGATACTCTGCCGCCCCGCCTGCTTGTTCATGACCGTAAGGAAGGTGCTTCCGCCGGCAGTCTGCCCCACCTTGGCAAAATGCTCTATGAATATTACAACTTGAGAGGTTGGAGCCTGGAAGGTGTTCCCCTGCCCGAGACCCTGCAAAGGCTCGGGTTAAGCTAGAACTCTTCCAGTATTGGTTAGTAAAAGAAAGAAGTCCCCTTTGCCTTGATATTGTTCAGCAATTTACAGAATGCTAAGTTAACGGCGTAAGTGTAGATATAGTTCTCATAAGTAGCAGCATATTGTAGATACAGAAAGGAGTGATTTGAATGGCAGATTTTGAAGCATTAGCAAACACCATTATTGAGTGTAATGCAGCGAAAGCCGGCGAGATGACCCAGCAGATGGTAGACGAGGGAGCAAAGCC
>JBNJHL010000279.1:0-2524 GCA_051748445.1 Bacillota bacterium | reverse complement strand
GCTCTTGATAACAGCAGGGGGGTAGTGGGTGTTACTCCCGGCATCGGTCTCTATTCGGTAAAAGTTATGGACGACAGCGGTTTCGGCACGGTTAGTTCCGTGGTTGCCGGTATCGAATGGGCCAATGACCAAAATATACCGGTTATCAATATGAGTCTTGGTTTAAACACTTATAACAAAACTTTGCAAGATGCCGTCGATAATGCCTATGCAAATGGCTTGCTCATGGTTGCTGCCGTAGGCAATACTTCAGGCGGCAGTGTTTTTTATCCGGCAGCTTATTCGTCGGTAATTGCTGTTGCCGCCTCGGACAGCAGTGACAGGCTGGCACCCTTTTCCAGCGTTGGGCCGGAAGTTGAGCTGATTGCACCGGGAGTTTCAATTACAAGCACTTTTCCCGGCAGCCGCTATGCATCGCTAGACGGAACCTCCATGGCCTCACCGCATGTAGCCGGAGCCGCTGCCCTGACCTGGTCGGTAAACAGTTCCCTGGATAATACTGAGGTACGCCAGATCTTAAGACAAAGTGCCCAGGATTTAAGCCTGCCTGCCGATCATCAAGGTTACGGCCTGGTTAAGGCAGACCTGGCTGTTGCGGCAGCAGTTCCGGAACCTCCATCTGATAAAGCTTTCTTTGGAGTAGGTCTATACGAAAAGTTTAACAGTAAATTTTATCTTAAATATAATACCGAGGCGGGAAACGCTGATCACACCTTCAGTTTTTATGGTTCACACAATGACTGGATACCCGTGTCTGGTGATTGGAGTGATGATGGCTTCCACAGTGGTGCCATTTATGATCAACAGGAAGGCAGATTTCATATTAAAGATGACACTAATTCAGGATATGCTGACCGAACCTTCCGCTATGGCCCCAAGGGCAATGACTGGCTGCCGGTGGCCGGCGACTGGGACGGTGACGGCATTTACGGTGTTGCCCTCTATAATCAGACGGATGGTATTTTCTATATTAAAGACCATACCACTCCCGGTCCTGCCGACCGCACCTTCCGCTACGGTCCCAGAAATAATGACTGGCTGCCGGTGGCCGGCGACTGGACCGGCGATGGGGAATATGGTGTTGCTCTTTACAATCAACGGGATGGCATTTTCTACATTAAAGACCGTACCACCCCCGGTCCTGCCGACCGCACCTTCCGCTATGGTCCCAGAAATAATGACTGGCTGCCGGCAACAGGTGACTGGACCGGAGACGGCATATACGGAGTTGCCCTTTATGATCAACTAAACGGCAGGTTTTTCGTTAAGAATCAGACTACACCCGGTCCGGCAGATTGCACCTTCCGCTTTGGCCCCAGGAATAATAACTGGTTTCCCTTAGCCGGAATATGGCAGAAATAAAAAAGTATCTGGTTAACTGGAGAGCCGCCTGTCATAGATAGACAAAGGCGGTTCTTTTTTTCTAGAAAGCGAAATACGCAGCTTTAAAGCCGAATTAATAACGGGTTCGGGCAGGATTTTACCTTTTATGGGTGTATTAACTTAAGATATGATAAGGGGAACAGTTTAAGTGCGGCAAAGAAAAACGATATAGTTTTTTGACGTCGGCTGCCGGAGACTGTGAAATTATGTGAGGATTGTTGAAATTATGGGCGATAAAGAATCTGGTTACAAAGAAAAGGGAGCAGCAGAGCTCTCAATAGTTATCCCCTGCTTTAATTCCTTTCAAACCTTACCAGAGCTAAATGAGCGGCTGAAAAAAGTTTTAGAAGAACTCAGGGTGGATTATGAGATCATCTATGTCAATGATGCTTCCAAAGATCAGACAGGCCTTCTCCTGCGGGATTACGCTTTAGGCGATCAGCATGTGGTCACCATTGACCTGATGTTCAATGTGGGGCAGTTCAGAGCTGTGATGTGCGGCCTTGAACATGCCAGGGGCAGCTATGTTATAACCATGGATGATGATCTGCAGCACCCGCCGGAGGAAATTCCCAGGTTCTATCATGAACTAAAAAACAACAGTGAGCTCGATGCAGTAATCGGAAGTTATAAAAAGAGAAAACACTCTTTTATTAGATATACCGGGAGTTTACTTGCCAGAAAGATCAGGGGTTCAGTTTTTAATAAACCGAAAGATTTTCAGATAACTTCTTTCCGGTGTTTAAACAGGCCTTTAGTTGATGCAGTGGTAAGCCACAGAACAATGTTTCCGGCAATTAGCCTGCTTATTTTCCGATCCTCAGCCAGGATATCAAGTATTGAGGTTGAGCACAACGAGAGAAAACACGGAACTTCGAATTACAGCCTGGCCAAACTGATCAAGACATTTGTCAACCATACCTTCAGCTACACCTCGCTGCCTTTGAAGTATATCAGCTTTTTAGGCATATCAATCGCAGCTGTAGGCTTTGCCCTAGCATTGTACTACCTGATCAGATATTATCTCGGTCAGATTACCATTCCGGGTTGGACCACTGTGATAATCCTGATTAACATTTACTCCGGTTTGTTGCTTCTTTCAGTAGGAATAATCGGGGAATATTTATTAAAAACCCTGCAG
>JBNJHL010000278.1:0-2529 GCA_051748445.1 Bacillota bacterium | reverse complement strand
TTATCAATTCCAGAACTGGTCTCCACAGCATGGGCCTCAGCCTCTACTTTCCGCAATTCCGACAAGCGTGGCGGTGCAAACGGCGCACGCATCCGTCTTGCGCCTCATAAAGACTGGCAGGCCAATCAACCGGAACAGCTGGAGAAAGTGCTGCAGGCGCTTGAAAAAATCAAGGATGATTTCAACAATGCACAGTCAGGGGATAAAAAGGTTTCCATTGCCGACCTGATTGTCCTGGCCGGCTGCGCAGGTATAGAACAGGCAGCCAGGAATGCCGGTTTTGAGCTAACAGTACCTTTTGCACCGGGCCGGACTGATGCTTCGCAGGAGCAGACAGATGTGGAAGCATTCTCCGTACTTGAACCTAAAGCCGATGGCTTCCGTAATTTCAGCAAAGCTAAATATGCCGTCACTGCCGAGGAAATGCTGGTTGATCGCGCACAGCTTCTGGGCTTAACCGCCCCTGAAATGACTGTTCTTGTGGGCGGCATGCGAGTGCTAAATGCTAACCACAACAAGAGCCAGCATGGTGTCTTCACAAAGAATCCTGAGAGCCTGACTAATGACTTCTTTGTCAACCTGCTCGATATGGGCACAACCTGGAAAGCAACAGCTGAAGACAGCGACATTTTCGAAGGTTGGGATGAAAACGGTAAAGTCAAATGGACAGGCACCCGGGTTGATCTGATTTTCGGTTCAAATTCTGAATTAAGAGCAATTGCCGAGGTTTATGCAAGCGACGATGCCAAAGAGAAATTCGCTCACGATTTTGTCAACGCCTGGAATAAGGTAATGAATGCAGATCGCTTCGATCTTGCCTAGATTACAGGATGAGCAAATACAAGATTTCATCATGAATACAGAAACCCCTTTAAATTAAGGGGTTTCTGTATATCTAAATTACTAATGTTTAGAAATCAGTTTGAGATTCTGACCGAGGACAAACAATGGAAATTTATGCTTTCATGCTACTCCACTTTGAATAACCCGATCAAAATCTAAGTAATCGATGCCTTGTATATCTTTTCGATAGATCTGCTCAGTGTAGCATTGAACTCTTCATCTGATTGCTGAACATTAAGCCCTTCTACCAGTGCCCTGGAAAAACTGGCAATCAGCCCGGGGTTTTTCTCCAGTAGATTGACCGCTTCTTCTCTGCTGTAACCACCCGAAAGGGCTACTACACGCATTACTTTAGGGTGCTCAATTAACTCAGAATAGAAACTAATCTCATCAGGTATGGAAAGTTTAAACATAAATGATTCATTCTCAGAAAGATTATCAAGGTGTTTTAAAATTTCAGTTTTCATCAGGCTTTCTGACTCCGCTTTATCTGGGCTATTAATGTCAATTTCTGGTTCCAAAATAGGAACAAGCCCCGCTGCAAATATTTTTTTGCCATACTCAAATTGCTGTTCCACATTTTTTTTGATTCCTTCGGGATCAGCACTTTTAATGACAGATCTCATCTTTGTTCCAAACATCTTGCGCTCAACAGCTCGATCCAGCTTGGAATCCAAATCAGTTATCGGCTTCATCAGCTGAACTCCTTCTGCTACATCTTCCAACCCTTTATCTACTTTAAGAATAGGAACAATGCCCTTTTTCTCCCAAAGATAATCTCCTGTATAAAGGCCTTCAATAGTTCGATCCATAGTTTGCTCAAATAAAATCGCCGCCAGAATATGCTTTGATGTAAAGGCCGGGCTGCTAATAATTCTGGTCCTCATAGCATGAACAAGGTCGAACATTTCTTCTTCACTATCATATTGGTCCTTTGGTATTCCGTAGCTGGCAAGTGCTTTAGGTGTGCTGCCCCCACTTTGGTCAAGTGCGGCAATAAATCCCTTACCGCTTCTCATCACTTCAGCCTGTTTTATATTCATTTAAAGCACCTCATTTATCAAAGTTTATCTTATAACCCAGTATAACATAAAAGAACATTTCCCTTGTGCCTAAAAAATAACGAGCCTATTGCGGTTCGGGTTATTCCGAATTTATTTTTCGAAGTACATAAACGCCAAACCGGGAATTCAAAGCAGCTTGGGGATCACCTTTAAAATATTAATGAACAGAATGATCAAAGCCACTGTAATGACAAGGGCGATCACTTTGCCCCAGCCATACCATCTGGAACCGGTTATTATGTCAACTTCCGGTTCTTTTGCAGGGGTCCTGGACCACCCCATTTCCTTAAATAACTCGTTTGCCGTTATTCCCATTAAGGCAAGCAGCAAAAAGGTTGCCCCGGTTACCATAAAGCGATCCTGCACTGTTTGATAGACATACTTTCCGGGGAGATACTCTCTGGTGACGGAGGTTAGCTTATCTCGCTTCACAAGATAAGGCCCTTCGCCAATTTCCGTAACGGTTTCCCATCTGTCAAACATGATGGTGAGCAGGATAACTATTAGGATAACTAAGATAAGGGGTTTAATATTCATCTTTCGTTTTCCTTTCGTCCCTGCATCGGGAGCACCGGAAATGCCGCGCCAAATTTAACCTCATGCCTTTTTCTTATGTAAAAAA
>JBNJHL010000277.1:2289-2539 GCA_051748445.1 Bacillota bacterium | reverse complement strand
TGGTTTTGCCCTCAAAGCAAAACCATTAGCCGAACTAATCCCGATAGCGACGCAGGAGCGTATCGGGAAATGGCCGTATGTACGACCCCCTAATGGCCCAGTTTTTAAGTCCCGACCCACATATTCAGGCGCCGGACAATTGGTTGAATTATAATCGGTATGGGTATGCCCTCAATAACCCGCTTATCTATACTGACCCATCAGGCGAATTTATTTTTACGGCTTTAGCTGCTTTAACAGGTCAATTGTG
>JBNJHL010000277.1:465-2279 GCA_051748445.1 Bacillota bacterium | reverse complement strand
GCTTTACCTATAACAATTGGAGCAGATTTTGGAGCCGTAACGGGTGGCTTACGTGGAATGCAAGATCCTGATGTGGGATTCTGGGAAGGCGCAGGAAGAGGTGCATTAGTTGGTGGAGTAGGAGGTGGCCTTTCAATGATTGGTGGGGCTGGTATGCCTTTTGCGACTAACTTGCTATTAGGGACAGCACAAGGCGCACTTACAGGTGGGCTGGATGCCGCTTTATGGGGCAATGATATCGGAAACGGGATGCTTTGGGGAGGTGCCGGAGGGGCTGTGTTTACGACTCTAACTTCTGAGAATTTTAGCAATTGGACTAAAGGGAAAGGATTCTATAACAATGAAAATGTTTTTAATAATTTTAAGACTGGAAAATATAGAATCCCAGAAGGAGGTACTTGGCAACAAGAAGCATTAGATCACTTTGGATATGAAGGTACTTATGACCCCAATGCTCCTTTATTTCAAAGATATGGAGCGCATCCAGGAATAACAGACCCACAAACAGGTGATATTTTTTATCATGATTATCCTTTTGAAGGCAACTTTGACCGATTAGCCCTCACTGCAGACCATGAAATGGTACATAGTCGAAATGTACTATCAGGAAAGTACAATGGAGTACAAATTGATTTTGAAGTTGCAGGAAAAGAAGAGTGGAGTACCTATTTGCATAATTACCGGAATCAGGGATTGTATCCGAATCATGGTACCCCTCTAGTCTCAAGAATAAATCATTACGGTATTCAAGGAGGTATTTATGAAACGGTTGTTTCGCCTTCAGGCTCGTATTCGACTCAGTTTAATAGAAAATGGTGGCACTTTTTATATAGAATCCCAAGAAGATGGTAAAATTAATATATATATCTATAATGTTGTTTGCACAAAACCATATCAGTGCGAATGACACAAGTAGTTCAATAGATGAATATATTGAGCTATCGGCAGAGTTAAGTAGAGACACTGTTTATGCAGATAGCATATTAATGCTAACAGTAGTTTTTGAGAACAAGACTGACAGTTATATTACATTTTACCCTAAAGCAATATTGTCAATTGTTAGACCTTTAGGAGGTTTTGAATATGATAGCTATTTTTTGAATAATGCATTGGATTTAAGGACAGAATGTAAAATTGCACCACATGCAGCACATAAAGAAACTTTCAAAGTTCACGCAGAGCCACCAGTATTTAAAAAAGGAATGAACTATCTTCATCTTTACTATTTATGTAAAGAGCAAAGTGGAGATTTTAAGAAGTACAATAAATTGTATGGCAACTTGGAATCAGAAGAATTTAGAATATTTATAAAATAACAAAAGCCCGGCCTTGCCGGGCTTTTCTCTTACAATAAAGTTTGCAATTTACTTTTAGTGATAAACGCATTCAGGAAAGCATAAATCATTTTTTTGTCGTCCGGCTTCATTTTATCAACATCCTCAATCCGTTTAACCATTTCTTTGTTTAGCTGCTTTTCAGAAGCTCCCACCAAATAATCCAAAGAAACCTCGAATGCATCAGCCATCCGCTTGGCAATGTCAATAGACGGAACAGCATCGTCATGTTCGTAACCTTCTGGTCGGTGGTCATGTTAAAGGTAACCCTCCTGCCACGCACATATTGTCTTTGCAAAATACACCAAATACTTTAGCGCGCAAAATTGATTATTATGCGCAGCAAAGAAGAACGTCGCCAGGAGATGTTTGCCCTTATTGAGCAAAGCCAGTCGAGCGGGCAAACCAACAAGGAATTTTGCCAGGAGCACGGGATTAGCCCAGCCGTCTTTTATTACTGGCAGAAACGTTACCGCCAGC
>JBNJHL010000277.1:0-455 GCA_051748445.1 Bacillota bacterium | reverse complement strand
AGTCCGCGGGATTTGGGGAAGTTAACCTGACAGCGGTAGATGAGCCATCGGGTATGTATATCGAATACCCCAACGGGGTGCGCCTGCATGTTTCCCGGGAGATAAATCTGACAACCCTTCAACGATTGATCACACTGGTTTGATATGTTTGGCCTGACCAGTTCGCATCGCTATTTTCTCTACAACGCATCAACCGACATGCGCAAAAGCTTCGACGGACTCAGCGGTCTGGTCCGTGGCCAGCTCAAGCGAAATCCCTTGTCGGGCGATGTTTTCATCTTTGTAAACCGCCGACGCAACAAAGTGAAGCTTCTAAAGTGGGAAGAAGGCGGCTTTGTCCTCTATTACAAGCGGCTCGAATCCGGCACTTTCGAAATGCCCCGCTGGAACAACCAAACCAACACCTATCAAATACGCTGGTCAGATCTGGTGATGATGATCGATGGCATCAGCAT
>JBNJHL010000276.1:0-2545 GCA_051748445.1 Bacillota bacterium | reverse complement strand
GGTTTTCATGCAATTAAAACTATTTCATCTGAAGCTTTCATCTGCAGTTGACACAACAAGAAAATAAAAAGTATAATTACATCAGCAGTGCTAAAGACAATAAATGAGGTGACTTCTATGAAGGACAACGAGGTTGTCGGAGAATTTCAGGAAATGGTATCAGACGTTTTAATTCGCCACCGCAGCATCCTCGATTGCCTGTCCAAGTATCAGGAATCTACCGCCCGTGTAAACCGCAGTGTTATTAAAACTGTTACTGACTGTGGATGCATAACGATCAAGGCAAATAAAAAGCAGTACCCGCATAAAGACTTAAAAGAATGCGGAAAATACATGGATTCTCACATCCAGGGCGAAATGTGCGAGAATTGCAAAGAAGTCATCGCTGAAGAACTGGGCAAACACCTTTTTTACCTGACTGCCCTTTGTAATACACTTGATTTTGATCTTGAAGAGCTGTTCGGTAAAGAATACGACCGCATCAGCACCCTGCGCCACTTCCTGCTATCCTGAAACCTTTATTACCATTGCTCACCAGCCGGCAGCGATGCCCAACCATTTAGCTAAAAGGGCCTCTGCACAGGCAAATACCTTTATTTTATTAACAATGGCCTACAAGAGTAATTTAACGATAGTATTTGAATCCCGAGCTTAAAATTATTTCATTTGAATTTTATTTTACTTGGCCAGGAAAGCGACCCCAATAGCTTCCCTGATATTATCAACGCTGATTAGCTGCAGACTTTTGTTCTGGTTTTTGATTAGCTTTAACTCCGTCCGGTTGGCTTCCGGGTAGATAAACTTTTTAAAACCAAGCTTTTCTGCTTCATTTATGCGCTGGCGGATTCGATTAACGGGGCGGATTTCTCCGGTCAAACCTATTTCACCGGCCGCAACTGTATCACCGCTGAAGCTTTTGCCTTTCAAACTTGAGGTTAAGGAGAGGGCCAGGGCCAGATCGGCAGCCGGCTCAAAAAGGCGCACTCCACCGACCACGTTAACAAATGTATCAAGGCCAAAGAACGATATCCCGGCGTGTTTTTCCAGCACCGCCATAACCAGGGCCACCCGGTTCAAATCAATCCCGGTCGAAGTCCGGCGCGGTGTCGGGTAGCTGGTCGGAGCCACCAGGGACTGGATCTCCACTAAAAGCGGCCGCGTTCCTTCCATGCTGGCCGTTATAACCGCTCCTGGCGCCTGCTCCCGGTTATGGGTCATAAACAGGTGCGAAGGGTTGTCAACTTCCAAAAGCCCTTCTTCTTCCATCATGAATACGCCGATCTCATTGGTAGAACCAAAACGGTTTTTCACACCTCTTAGCACGCGAAAACTGTGATAGCGATCACCTTCCAGATAAAGCACACAATCAACCATATGCTCGAGCAGGCGCGGCCCGGCCATGGTTCCTTCCTTGGTAACATGGCCGACCAGGAAAACAGCAATATTTTTATCCTTGGCCAGGCGGACCAGTTCATTCGTTACTTCACGCACCTGCCTGACACTGCCCGGCACTCCTTCAATATCACTGCGGTAGATAGACTGGACAGAATCAACTATTAATACTGATGGCCTGGCTGTAGATGCGGTTTCAAGCAGATCATCAAGTTCGGTCACTGCAGCCACCTGGAAAGACTCCTTGATATTCAGGCGGTCCGACCTCATTTTAATTTGATGCAGCGATTCCTCACCGCTGGCATAAAAAACATTCCGCCCGCCGGCCAGGCAGGCTGCCACCTGCAGCAGCAGGGTTGACTTGCCAATACCGGGATCACCGCCCAAAAGGATAACCGAACCGGAAACCATTCCTCCACCAAGGACCCGGTCAAATTCACTGATCCCGGTTTTGAAGCGCTCTTCGTCTGCCGCCGGTATTTTTTCAATAGGCGAAGCCTCTACCACACTCCCTTTACGGGAAGATTTGCCACGTGAATGGGTATTTTTTTCTTCTACCAGGGTATTCCATGCTTCACAGCCCGGACAGCGGCCCAGCCATTTTTGGGTTTCATAGCCGCAGTCAGTACAATAAAAAACAGAAATTTTCTTGGCCAATTTAGATCCTCCAATTATAATAATTTTACTGGCAGTGCAGTATATTAACGAGCCAAGGGATCAGTACCAGTTGCTGCCCGTGAGACAGAGGGGACGTTTCCACTGTCTGCCCTGCGGCCTTCGCTGCGCTCCGGGACAGTCGAAACGTCCCCTCTGTCTCTGCTCGCTTTAGTTTTATTAAATAGGCTGTGTAGTAATAATTTTGCAATCAGCTCTGGGTCATTTCTATTAATTTTTCGAGGTTAATCCGGTCCCAGTCAGTCCCGTTTTCAGGGGTTTCCAGGATAAAGGGAAAGTCTTCCGGCCAGCCGTTATTAATAATGGCGGCAAAGCCTTCCAGGGAGATGTTTCCTTCACCGATATGGGCGTGCCGGTCAACCCGGGCCCCGCACTGCACCTTTGTATCATTTACGTGAATACACTTAAGGTTACCCAGGCCCACCGTGCGGTCAAATTCGTCCAGCACTTTTTCAGCAGCTGCTTTGCTGCCAATATC
>JBNJHL010000275.1:0-2545 GCA_051748445.1 Bacillota bacterium | reverse complement strand
ACCATACCTGTTGGCCTTTCAGTGGGAAGCTCCGGAGTGAACTTCAACCTGGTGCGCGGGTCAGCTTACAGTCTCGGCTGAGCCTCCCTGGACTGCGCATTATCAGGCATACTTTTCTCCTTCACAGCACTTGCTTATCAAATATATACTGCATTATAGCACCTGCAGGGTTAGGTTTCAAGGCATTGAACTTTTCTCCTGCGGATAACCTCAAAGATAATAACCGCTGTTGCAGCTGCTGCATTTAGTGATTCAACCGGCGGCTCCAGGGGGATGGTAACCCTGCAATCCGCTTCATTAAAAAGGTTCTGATCAATACCCGTGGCTTCATTACCAATAATCAGGGCAGTGCTACCACCAAAATCAGCATCCCAAATACTTTTATCGCCGTTGACTTCTGCAGCAATAACCCTATAATTGTTCTTTTTTAAACTTTGTACCAATTCCACTGGATCATGGACAGGAATAACAGGAAGGTGGAATATCGAGCCGGCTGTTGAACGCAAAGTTTTTGGGTTAAACGGATCGACACAACCCCTGGTGTAATAAACGATATCTACCCCGGCAGCAGCGGCAGTCCGAATTATTGATCCCATATTCCCCGGATCCTGCAGCCGGTTAAGGATTAAGACCAAACCTGACATATGACTTATTTTACCTGCTTTTTCTTCAGGATCAAAGTAAATAATGGCAGCAATAGCCTGCGGATTTTCGGTATCAGCTATTTTTGCAAATACTTCCGGGGGTAAAACCGCTTGCTTAACTGAGGCCGGTAATGTATCCAGAAAAGAACTATTCCCGCTGTTGTAGTACTCCCGTGTAAAAAAAACAGTCTCGGGTATAAAGCCTGTTTTAATGGCTTCGTGCAATAAATTCGGACCTTCAAGAGCAATTTTGCATGATTTGTGCCTGTAATTGCTGTTTTTCTTAAGTTTATTGTATTCTTTCAGCATAGGATTTTGCATGCTTGTTATTACATTGACATTCAATCAAATCCACTCCAGCTTTTTAAGAGACTTGTAATCACCTATGGCAACAATAATATCGTCAACACCAATGATATCATCTCCGATAGGTGATATTCTAACCTTCTGATTAGTTTCATTGCGCAGGGCAATTACACTTACTCCATGCCGGGCCCTCAAATCAAGATCTTTTAATGATTTGCCTGTCATATCTTTAGGGGCTTTAACTTCTACCACGCTGTACTCCTCTGAAAGCTCAAATAAATCAATAATAGATGGGGCCAGAATGCTATGGGCTAATTTTTTACCCATATCCATCTCGGGGTAAACAACCCTGTTGACACCTATTTTATTTAAAACCCTGCCGTGGAGATCTGTCTGAGCTTTTGCCACGATATAATGCGCTTTCATTTCTACCAGTAAAATGGCGGCCATTATGCTTGTCTGCATATCATCGGCAACGGCTAAAACAACTGCATCGTAGTTCTTGATATCCAGTGCAGCCAGAGCTTTTTCCGAAGTTGCATCGGCCTGAACAGCATTCGTTACATCTGAATTTATCTCCTGGACAATATCTTCATTGCTATCAACAACCATTACATCATGGCCCAACCTGTAAAGAGTCTTAGCAACGGAAGAACCAAACCGACCTGCCCCTAAGACAAGATATTGCCTGCCCATGTTTCATACCTCCTGTTTAATAAATATGTATTACCCTATTAACAAGTGTTCCTCAGGATATTTCAACACATCGGCCTTCCTCTCCCTGGTTAAAGCAACCAGCAGGGTTAACGGCCCAATCCTGCCGGCATACATAGTAAGAATCAGAATAAACTTACCGGCACTGCTTAACTCTGGAGTGATGCCGGTACTCAAGCCAACGGTTCCGAAAGCTGAAACAACCTCAAATAAGATCGCCATAAAATCCTGATTTTCAAAAAAGGTTAAAGCGAGGGTGCTTAAAAATACCAGGAACAATGCCCCCGTTATAATTGACACAGCCTTCATGACCTGGCTTAAAGAAAACCGGGTATAGTAAACTACCGGTTCTTGCTTTCCCCTGATAATGCTAAGAAATGTAAAAAAAACTATACCAAATGTGGTTGTTTTAATCCCACCCCCTGTTGAAGTAGGAGAAGCCCCGATAAACATAAAGGCAAGCAGGATGACCAGGGTAGTATGGCCCATCGCAGCTGTGTCCAGAACACTAAACCCCGCTGTCCTTGGGGTTGCCGCTGTAAACAGGGCTGTAAATATTTTACTGCCAATACTTAAATTTCCCATAGTACCCGGATTATTATATTCTAAAAGCAGAATCACAACAGTTCCGCCAGACAATAAAACAGCAGTAATAATTACAACCAGCTTACTGTGCAGGGAAAGGCGGTGGCGCAGGCGAATTCGATTCGTAAGTTCCAGGATTACAGTAAACCCAAGCCCACCAATAATGAACAAAGTCATAATTGTTCCATTGACAAGATAGTCAGCTGGAAAAGAGGTCAGGCTTTGATAATCACCAAAAAGGTCAAAACCGGCATTACCGAATGCTGAAATAGCATGAAATAATGAAAAAAATATCC
>JBNJHL010000274.1:0-2551 GCA_051748445.1 Bacillota bacterium | reverse complement strand
TATTTGGAAAAGGTAACAGCCTGTGGTCTTGGCAAGCTGAACACCATCCTCAAAACGCTGCGCGTTTTAGCTGCTGAGCAAGGACTAAAACCGAGCCTAACCGTCTATAAGAAATGGGGCAAGGGCAAAAAAATCAGGTTGCGTTTCAGCAAAACCGGCAGCCCTTACATGGAAGAACTATATGCCACCCATTATTGCCGGCCAGCACCTAAATGTCCAGATGTAATGTAAAGCTTTTACGGGCTTGGGTTACAGGAGGTTAACGAAATGAAGAAAGAACAATTGGAGCGGATTTGTTTTAACTGTAATTATTTTCTCCCATCCAGGGCGGAGGCTACCGAATACGGCATCTGCCTGGAACTCCACCTATTTAATAGAGACACTGCATCGGTCAAGAGATGCTTACAAAGCTTTATTGCCGGCCCTGTTGAATCTATGACCTGTTGATATCGCTGCTGGACAAGCTGTCCCGAAATAATCTCGTGATTTTAACAGACTGGGGGTAAATAATTGGCTGGAAAAACAAATCAGAATCAAGACAAAAGAGTCCTAAACTATGTTAATGGGCTGCTTCATTATTATGGTGTAATTGAAAAGCAAGAGCTCTTAAGCCTGGTTCGTGCGAATTTAAAGCTTGAAATAACGGGTCAAGAGTTTGAAAAGATTATTGATCGTGGGTTTAAAGAATATGGTAATGAACTTTTTTTCGAGCGTAACGAACTATTCTATTTCAACATTGAAGTTGATGATATCGGCGAGCTTCTAAAAGAACAGGCTTCTCACAATCAATTATCTTTCAGGCCCGTAGCTGAAAAAGATGTTCAGGGAATAAGTAGATTCATGTTGAAAACTACCAGGGACAGGTATGCCAAACGGATAATAAAATTTTTATCGCAATCAGGCCTGCCTCCCGAAGAAATCGCAGAACATCTATACAATACAATTGCCGACTATAACAATGGGGTAGAGCACCTGGAGCTGCTTAAACGTTTTTTCCGAGAAGTAGATTTTAAAAGTGAAAAGGAGCTAAATACTTTTGCAGACAATCTCGCTCAATTTTTAAATAAAACACCACTATGGGATTTCAAAGGCTGGACCTCTGAAGAAATGGGGAAAAAGCGGAAAGAGCAAGAACAACAAAACCAGGCCAATCTAAAACCGTTTGTTACTACGCCTGATGCGCAAGACAGCGAACCACAATCTTCTGTTTCCGGGAATGAACCAGCTATTATCGAAAAAGTTGGTCGTAACGAGCCCTGTCCCTGTGGCAGCGGTAAGAAGTATAAAAAGTGCTGCGGAAATAATCAGGGCCCCGGCTATGAAATACTACAGACTGCTCAACCCGGGCAGGAGCAACAAGGGGCTGCCAAAGAGAGGACAGAATTAAGCCCTGAAAAAGCCACTAACGCCGGTCAATCGAGAGAAAAGCCCAGCCTGAAAGAGTTAAACAAGCTTTATTTTAAAGCATTAAGAATCAGGGATGGCCATTTCTGGGAATGGATGAATGAAGTAGACATCTTCGGAGTGGAAAATCCGGAAACGGGAGAAATAGCATATTGTAGTTTTATGGGGGCGCTGGGAGAAGTCTTTGCTTTGAATGCCTATCTTGGCCCGGAAGGGCTCCAATCATATTTCAATTTCCAGCATCTGGCCAGTATTGATTCCAATGCTGATCCCCAGGACATTAAGGATGGTTATTTTATGTTAAAATGTCTCTCAATTAGCTTTGAAGACCGTGATCAACTGGACAAAAAGGACCTGGCCACGATTAAAGACCTTGATCTGAAAATCAGGGGTAAAAAGCAGTGGCCTCAGTTTCGTTCATATCAACCGCGTCATTATCCCTGGCACCTGACAGCTGCTGAAGTCCGCTTTTTTAACCGTGTGTTGGAAGAGGCCATTAATGTTGCCCTGGCATGTAGAGAGGATAAACGTGTATTATCCACCCCGGAAGAGGGAGAAATGCTGGTTCGAGCCCGTAAAGTCTCGGGCGGAAAAGAATACTGGGTCAATTCATACCGTGTGCTGGAAGACTATGAGCAGTCTTATCTAACCTACGGCATAACCGATGAAATTATGCTGCGGAACATCCTTAAGCATGCCCGGCGAGAAGAAACTATTTGGGAAGCGGATATTTCCCTTGCCCTTACCCCGGTTCAGGATAATAAAAATCAACGGCCATATTTCCCGAGCATGTTTTTACTGATAGATTGCTCAACAGAGCTGATCATTCAGTATGACCTGATCGAGGATATTGAAAATGAATCGTACCGTATAATCGACAGGCTACTGTCAGCCATCAAGTCCACTAAAGTGATACCAAAGAGTATTGCTGTGTCAAAGGAAGAAACCTATCAATATCTCAAAAGGGCCTGCGAACAGCTAGCCATAGAGCTGCTCTATGTGGAAAAACTTAAATTCGCCCCGTCAATAAAGGAAGATCTTAATCAAAGCTTTAGCTGAACAAATATATTATGCAAGAAACGGGGGAATAGATTATGTGGCATTAATTGAAGGAATTGACTGTAGCAATAGCTTATGTGTTAAAATT
>JBNJHL010000273.1:0-2552 GCA_051748445.1 Bacillota bacterium | reverse complement strand
AATAGGGTTTGCTTGTGGTTGCAACAATATTACCAGTCCAATCTTACTGCTGTCAATATGAAAATTGTTTAAATAGAAATAATATGATACTATTGCCATATAGTAAATATCAATATATGTCTGTATCATTGTTTTAGTCCAAAAATATTCGAGAGGGGTGCCTATTGGCATGTTTATTCAGAGGTACTTACTGTTGGTGTTGGTATTGATTTCAATAGTATTTTTTAGTGTTGGTTGTTCTGATGCGGTGCCGGCGGAAGAAGCGGTAACGCTGGAAGAAGAACTACAGGCAGAAGATAAAAACCGGGTTTTCGGTGAAGTTAGCGATACTGCAGCTGCCATGAGCAGTGAGGTAGATATAGAAGGTGTTGGGACATTTGCATTTAATCTGGGAAATATAGAAACAATCCGCGATGATATTTTCAAGGATGGTTATTTCTCGATTTTTGATGTTCTCGTTCACCTCGAGCAAAGCGGCCAGATCGAGATGGATTATTACTTTGATCAGGAAATGAATACCTACGTTATTGATAGCCTGGGTGGCCATAATAACTGGTGGTATGATGCTTATTATGACGGAGGGTGGCGGGAAAAATCTGTTTTTCGCATGGATCTTTACCCATATAAGGATGAAATGACCCTCAGGTTTGTGCATGCATCTGAAGAGCAGCTGGAATTGATTTACGATACTTATCGAGATGAAGTCAGTCGTTTAAATGAAAATGACGGTAAAATTATTGTTCCCGAAGTAATTATAGAAGGGAAAAATGAAAACCTGACTTTTGAAAATGTAGAAATTAAAGCTCACAATTTACGTGATGAAATGTTTCAACCGGGCGTTATTACAGCCATTGATACAATACTAAGCCTGGCCGATGAGGGTGATATCAGCTATGACCTGCAGTGGCACGAATCAATTGGCACCGCAGGGGTAGTAAAAAGCTACTGGGTTGAGCGAATTAATGATGATGTTGGCGAGGGCAGGTGTGGTTTTGTTTATGAAGCAGGCAACGAAAATTTCCGCTTTTTCCATGGCAATCATATTCACATCCCCTCCGATATCAGGGTAATCAGCTCCCCGCAATATGTTAAGTACTTTTGGATTTGCATTTAGCCGTTACCTTTTTGTTTAAAAAGTTCAGCGGAAAAGTTATTTTTAAATGCAGCAAGGAGTGGAAGGTCGGTCGGTGAGTCAATATCTGCAAGTTTTTCCAATGTAGCTATTTTTAAGTCGGCTTGTTCGGCAGCTTTGATTGTTTGCCGGTAAACAAGATTGCTGCCCCAGGTAATGCCATGAAACAGCTCTTTGACAATTTTTTTAAAACCAACCAGGTAATAGCCGCCGTCATCAGCAGGACCTAAAACAAGATCTGAACTGTCAAGCAGGTGAAAGGCCTGTTCAACGTGGTTTGCCGTTAAACCGGGGCAGTCAGTACCGATTATAATAACTTTTTTCTTGTTTTCAGCAAATGCAGTTGCTGCGGCGTTATAGAGCCTTTCTCCCAGGGATGTCCCCTGCTGTCTGCGGTATCGCAGCTGTTTACCCAGCCAATTTTTCATAAGGTCGTAGCTCCCTCCTGCGAAATGCACTTCAACTTCTCCGTTAAAAGTGGCAATCAGGGCTATTGTGTGTGTCACCATTTCACGGTGGAGCAACTCTGCCCCTTTTTCCCCCAGGGCCGGTATAAGGCGGGTTTTGACTTTACCCGCTTCAGGGTAACGGGTAAAAATAATCAGGCGCATTTTATCAGGCACCTGCTTCCAGTGATCCGCTGCAAGAAGAACCTGCACCGGCAGTACAGCCAAAACAGTGGTTTCCGGTGACGATAGTCCTGCCAATGAGCTTTTCCTCATCAAAGCAGGTAATGTGAGCTTTTTCTACACCTGCCGGGGAGCCGAGGGCCAGGTTGAAATCGCAATCGTAAAGAACCCCGTCCCAGCCCACAGATATCTGGCTGCGGCACATCAGGCCGGATAGGGTCGACTGGTTATAGGCGTTCTGTAAAAGCGCAAGGTATTCATTTAGCTGATTTTTTTTAAATAGTAAGTTTTTAAAGCGCCCGAGCGGCATATTAGTAAGGACAAGAAGCCTGTTAAATGTTATTCCGTGCTGTTGTTTCAGTTCTTTGCGGTAAGCAGATTCCAGCTCTCCCTGTTTTCCCGGGAGAAAAGGCCCTCCCGGGTTGTAAACCAGGTCCAGTTCCGGCCCTTCCTCTGTTCCATAACCCAGGTTGTTAAGCTTTTTTAACGCGACAATGCTCCTGGTAAAGGTTTCATCTCCTCGCTGATCAGTAACATTTTCTTCCATGTGGCAAGGTAGTGAAGCAGCAAGCTTAACATTTTTCTCTTTTAAAAATTCCGCCAGGCCTGCCTGGGCCGGCTCTCCTAAAGCAACCAGGTTTGTGCGCAGTATAATTACAAGCCCCGGGTTGTGGAGCTCGTCAATGAAGCGCTTTAAATAAGGATTTAGTTCAGGTGCACCACCGGTAATATCAACAGTACTAATTACTGTCCGATTGACAACTTTAATTATTTCCTCCATTACGTTCCAG
>JBNJHL010000272.1:0-2561 GCA_051748445.1 Bacillota bacterium | reverse complement strand
GTCAACAATTTAATGAAAATTGATAAGAAAAGCAAAAAATCTTAAGGAAAAATAACGAATATTGCAGGTTGAACTAAACCTCCCTTCGGGAGGCAGCTTTAGGCATTATCCAAAAATTTAGTATAATGCTCATATTATTAACTTAAACCTTTAATGATATGAGTAAAAGTACAATTTATTCGGAAGCCTGCCAAAGAATTCCAGGTTTTCAGACGATGGGAGAAGAATTTATCCGTAAGCTGGTTATTAACGGCCGCGGCAAGTCAACCCACCAGAATTACCTCAGGCAAATGGCCAAGCTGGCCCTTTATTATGGCCACACGCCACTGGAACTGGAGACCGATGAGGTGGAGGAGTACCTTTATCATCTGATTCAAAAAGACAGCGACAGCCTGAGTTCATACAAGCATCTGGTCTACGGACTGCGCAAACTCTACCGGTTGTTTGACCGGGAGGAACTAAACCTGTCTCTGCCCAAAATCAAAGCATCCGGTAAATTACCAGTAGTCCTTTCCACCGCTGAAGTAAAACGCCTGCTCAAAGCACCCACCCACATCCGGGAAAGGGTATTATTCGGATTTGCCTATGATACAGGTCTGCGTATTGCCGAACTAACCAATGTTTTAATCCGTGATGTTGATCTGGACAGAAAACAGTTGCATGTAAGAGAGTCCAAGCACAAAAAAGAGCGTTATGTTCCTCTTTCCGAACATATAGTAAGGGGAATAAAAAAACACCTTGCCCTCAGTAGTCCCCGTGATTACCTTTTCGAACACAGCAGCAGAAAAGGCATACCCCTCAGTAAAACCCGTATACGTAACCTGTTGAAAGAGGCAGTTGAAAAAGCAGGTATCAAAAAAGCCGTATGTGTTCACACTTTTCGCCACACCTATGCTACCCATCAGCTGGAAGCAGGCCAGAATATCGTGACCCTGAAAGAACTGCTGGGACATGTAGATATCAGAACCACTTTAATGTATCTGCACATCGCCCAGTTGACGCCGGTGAAGAAGTTTGGCTGCCTGGAGGTTTTATATAAAAAACCTGATGAGTAGGGGCCATGAACTGGCTACTGTTATTGAGAACTTTCTTCCCTCTTTCAATGCGCGGCATAAACTCCCTTCCTACAAATTAAGAACGTTAAATGCACTGCTGCATTGCCGAACAGAATATATGGGAGGACATGTTGAAGCATGTCAGAAGTGCGGAGAGGTTCATGTGCACTATAACAGTTGCCGCAACAGGCATTGTCCCAAATGCGGGGCTATTGATAAAGAGAAATGGATCATTGCCCGTCAGGCTGATTTGTTGCCGGTAAAGTATTTTCATGTGGTCTTTACCGTGCCTGATAAGCTCAATGATTTGTTCATGGGTAACCAGTGGGTTATGTACAACCTGCTGTTCAGAGTTGTGTGGGATGTTTTGCAGGATTTTGGCCGGACCAAAAAGTGGATCGGCGGCAGAATCGGCGCTACTGCAATATTGCATACCTGGGGACAGAACCTTACGTTTCATCCGCATCTTCATTGTATTGTACCGGCCGGTGCATTGATGGGCGATGGAAAATGGAAACACTCGCGTAAAAGGGGCCGATATCTGTTTAAAGTCGACCATCTAAGCAGTGTCTTCCAGGCCCGGTTTGTAGAAAAGGCCCGTGAGCTGGCCAAACAGGGTACCATAACCGGTAAAGTTCCCGATAATCTTTTTGAAAGCGATTGGGTTGTATATGCCAAGCGTCCGTTCGGCGGTCCCAAGCAAGTTATCAGTTACCTGGGCAGGTATACCCACCGCACAGCCATCTCCAATGACCGAATACTGGAAGTAACTCATGAGACAGTTACCTTTACCTGGAAGGATTACCGTAACAACTACAAAAGCCAAACAACGACCTTGCCGGGAGAGCAGTTTCTCGGGCTGTTCTGCCGGCATATTCTTCCTCCAGAATTTACGCGAATCAGGCATTATGGGTTTCTCTCCAGCGCTTCAAAGAAAAAGTCCCTTGCGATCATCAGGGCGGCATTAAAGCAAACTCCTTCTCCGGAATTATCAGCAAAACCATGGCAGGAAATTGCCTTTGAAAAGATGGGGATCAAACCCGGTATATGTAAATCCTGCGGAGGAGCTATGGTCATCATTGAAATTCTGCCAGATCATTTTCACAGAAATCAAAGGGCTCCACCAGTAGACATGGAGATTTCTGCTTTAAACAACTGGAATTACAAATTGTAAACCTGTTGCAACATCAGGTAATGGGACAGGTATATCCCGGAGGTAAAATATAATCTGTAAATCCCGCTAAAAAAGCCTTGTTTTTTATTAAAAACGATCAGGTGGATAAAAATTCTCTCATCCTATAACCAGATTGGCCTTTAAATTTTCTTTTTAGCCTGCAGGGAAGGACAAATTACCGAAATCGATTCCACAATATAATAAGGTACCCGTGTGAATTCCGGTTTAGTTCAACATAAAGTACATATTTGGCTACCGCCAAAAACGATACTTAATTGTTGGGCTTTTAATTCATTTCTGAATGTTTTAACTGGCAGGGGTGTTTGTTTTGC
>JBNJHL010000271.1:0-2583 GCA_051748445.1 Bacillota bacterium | reverse complement strand
CAAATACAGAACCAAGAGCCATATTCTCCCTGGCCTTTTTATCGCTGCCAAAAGCAACAGCGCGCCTGAGGCTTGCCCCGATCAGTTCAATTGCTTTTAAGGCATAAAGATCTGTCTGAATCGTAGCTTTAGGTGAAGTATATGATTCAATAGCATGAGTAAGGGCATCCATTCCAGTTGCAGCCGTCACAGCCGGGGGAACCGACCTAGTAAGTTCGGAATCAACTATGGCCACATCGGGAAGCAGATACTTGCTGACTACTCCTTTTTTTAACTTTTCCTTTTGATCAGTGAAAATTGCATTTTTAGTAACTTCCGCACCGGTTCCCGATGTTGTGGGGATTAATACTTTTGGAATACCCGGTTTGGGAATAAGATTAACTCCAACGTAATCTAAAATGCCGCTATCATTTGTAGCCAAAACCGAAACTCCCTTGGCAACATCAATGGGACTGCCGCCACCGAGACCGATAATAAGATCACATTTATTTTCGTTAAATACTCCCAGGCAGGCTTCCAAATCGTTAACAGTCGGTTCGGGCTTTACATCAAGGTACTGGATTACTTCCTGCCCGTTAGCTTTAACCAGATCTGAAACCTGCTCAACAAGTCCCGCAGATGCAACTCCTGAATCTGACACCAAAAATACTTTACTAGCATCATGCTTCTTCAGTTCATCACTAAGGTTAGCGATGGCACCCGGCCCGTAATAATTGACACCCGGCAAACTAAAAGGATGTACCATAAAAGACATCTCCTTTCATTTATTGATCTTCAATGTTTCTTGGTCATAAAAAAGCAAACGATTACACTATTCTTGATGTCATACCGCCTCTGCGTAAAATAGCTGGCAGTTATTATTCATGGCTGTCATATCTTGAGGTTGCAACGCTTAGTGTAATCGTTTACATTTACACATATTCTCCTTTTCCTAAGGAATACCTTTATTTTTTTAAAATTTTACAACTCTTCTTAAAGCTTACTAAACTAGCCAGTCAAGACCTAGCTCCTCCAGTTTGTTTCGGTTAACACCACCACTTTTATCCCATCCGGCCAGAGCATAATATTTTTCCACTGCACTGCTAAAATCTTTTTCCTCTATGGTTACTTTCCCGGCAAATGGCCCTTTAGCCAGGGACCGGTAGAATATATCTGAAATCTTATCTGCTCCCTGATCCAGACCCTGCCTGTGGTTATATTCCCGGGCCATAGCCAGGGCACGCTCTCCCGATTTCATCAGCTCAAACCAGCTGGTTTTCCAGCCGGTTGCCGCAACAACCTGATCCAGCAAGAGGTTAAGTGGTATCAGACTGCGGGCAGCATAACCAAACATGCAAACTCCCAGTAAATCGTATGCACTGTTTAAAACACTGGTATAATAGATTAACCTGGCCTTGGCCATCCCCGTATCAAGCAGATCCACCGCTTCAGTTAAACCAAGGGCCGACATTTCTATTACACCGAAACCATCTTCTGCTGCGAAGAAAGGATCATGCTGGGCGAACCAGTGGTCGGCACCGTTAACCGACAGCGCATACTGCAAGCCCAGGCCGGTTTTCAAACGCGGATCGTGCATCGGCGCTTCCTGTCCCTTTGATTCCACCAAATACTTCTCGCTTTCCGGGCCAAACTTTTCTGCAGCATTTTTACTGCCGCGGGACAATATATCCCCAATTCCTTCCCGCCTGATTATTTTTTCCACCAGGGGAATAAGAATATCTTTATTGCCAAATTTAAGCTCCATACCATCTGTATCTTCCAGGCCAATAACTCCTTCTTCGAAACACTTCATGGCAAAAGATATGGTCATACCCAGGCTTATAGTATCCAGGGTATTGCGGTTACATATTTCATTGACCTTGGCTACAACTTTAAGGTCCCCGATTCCGCAGTTTGAACCCAGGGCAGCCAGAGTTTCGTACTCCGGGCCACCATACATTTTATCTACAACAATATCGTCTTCATTCACTTCAACCACGCGTTTACAGACCACCGGGCAGGCGTAACATCCTTTCGGTTTCAAGCTGTATTCTTCCGATGCCAGATCTTCTGCTTCTTCAAATACACCGAGTTCAAAATTATTTGTCGGCAGCGCTCCCTGGGCATTTACTGTTTTTATCCCGGCAGGAGTACCATGCTCATGAAGCATTGAGCTTAACGGGTGCTCCTTAACATGGCCTGCAGTCCAGCGGAATATTTCTGTTAACCTGTCTTCATCTTGTGCTTTCACTTTACTGCTACCACGTACAGCAATTGCCTTAAGTTTTTTTGAACCCATCACAGCACCAAGGCCGTTTCGACCGTTAAAATGAGCCAAATTGTTTACGATATTAGCGTAAAGCACACCATTTTCTCCGGCCGGACCGATCTGCGCCACCTGTATACCTTTGTCCCCCAGCTCTTCCCTGAGCTTTTCCTGGACAGGACCGGTTTCCAATCCCCAGAGGTGCCCGGCATCCTTAATTTCCACCTGGTTATCCTGAATCAAAAGATAGACCGGTGTATCAGAAGAACCGTTTATTACTATGGCATCAAAACCGGCTTTTTTCAATTCTGGCCCCCAGTAACCGCCTGCTTCTGATT
>JBNJHL010000270.1:0-2600 GCA_051748445.1 Bacillota bacterium | reverse complement strand
TGAAACGCAGCTGCCTGGAGAAGCAGGTGGGCAGGCTGCCCTTTTCCATGGCTTTTGGTTCTGCCTTGAAAAGCAGGCCGGAACAATCAAGGTTAGATGTGCTGCAGGAAGCAGAAAAACAGATGCGTAACAACAAGAGTGGAGAAAGTAAAAAAGCAAGGGCAAATCTGCTTAAAGCCCTTTATGAGCAAATCGAACAGAAAAGCTGTGAATCAGTTGAACATATTAAGCGCTTACGCAACCTTTCCTTTTCTATTGGCAAGAAATTAAACCTTCATAAAACAGAACTAAGCAGGCTGGCAAATTTAGCCCTTTTACACGATATTGGCCTGGTTCGATTAGTTGAAAATGAGTTATTGAAAACAGATAACCTGACTGCACAGGAATGGTCCAAGGTAAAGCTGCATCCCCGGGAAGGGTGGAGGATTGCCCGGGCCACCAGGGATTTTGCCAACATTGCCGAGGATATTCTCAGTCACCATGAATGGTGGGATGGCAGCGGTTACCCCCGCGGGTTGAAAGGTGAAGAGATACCCCTGCTGGCCAGGATATTTGCCATTGCCGATGCTTATGAAGTTATGACCAGCGGCCGGCCTTACAAAAAAGCGCTGTCCCGGCAGGAAGCCCTCAGGGAAATAAAGAAATGTGCGGGAACCCAGTTCGCCCCGGATCTGGTCAATATATTTGTTAAAGAAATGATGAAATGTAATGAGCTTAATCAAGCAAATTTAAAGAGTAAAAACTATAGAATACCTGATGTGTTAAAATGATAATAGTATTTAAAGTTGGGGGTTAAATATTTACATCTGTTAAGGTCTGGAGATATTGCCGTTGGGAAACTACGGAGCTGACTTGTTAAAACCTGATCGTTATTTATACCTGCGCTGGGTGATGTGGATCTGCCTGGTGCTGCTTCATTTAATCACCACTTTCCACCGGGTATCATTTAACGTTGTAGCCGACCTGTTAACGGCAGAGTTTGCCCTGACCGGGGCAGGCCTTGGTAACCTGGCTGCTGCGTATACCTATATGTATGTAATAATGCAGATCCCTGGAGGGATGCTGGTCGATCGCCTGGGCCCGAGGAAAATTGCTTTCCTGACCGGAGCCTTAATGGCTGTAGGGTCAGTTTTAATTGGTATTGCTCCAGGCTCAGCCGTAGTCTTTCTTGGCCGACTGCTGATCGGGCTCGGTGGTTCGGTCATTCTCATTAATATCTTTAAGTTTCAGGCTTCCTGGTTTTCTCCGGCCCGGTTTGCTACTCTGTCCGGCCTGGCAATTCTTTTTAGTGGCTCGGGTGCTTTGCTGGGGGCTACCCCACTGGCCATTTCAGTTGGCCTGGTTGGCTGGCGCAGTTCATTTATCGTGGTTGGTGTTATTACCCTCCTGGTGGCCATTGGTGGCTGGCTGTTAGTTCGCAATAGCCCCGGTGACTGCGGCAAAAGTAGTAATGATTTTGGCATTGACAGGGCCAGCTCAGAAAGCGAAAAAAACGGGCAGCTTTCTATGAAGAAGGTTTTTCGGGTCCTGTTAAACAAGCGGCTTTTACCGCCTTTCTTAATTAATTTTGGGGTTTTTGGTGGTTTCATTGTTTTTTCCGGAACCTGGGGTGTGTCATACCTGGTTCATATTTATGGAGTAGATGTAGCGCAGGCTTCAGTATTTATGATGCTTGTATACTTTAGTTACATGGCTGGAGCGCCTGTGGCCGGCTGGCTGTCCGATCGGACTGGTTCAAGGAAAATACCGGCTGCAGTGATGACTTTTTTGAGCGTGCTTTTTTGGCTTTTTTTACTTGCCTGGCCGGGTGGAATACTACCTCTAGGGGTAATATATATCCTTTGTGTTATGCTCGGTCTTGGTGCTGCCTCAACTATTTTAAGTTTTCCCATGGCCAGGGAGGCAAGCCCGCCCGGCTTTACCGGCTCGGTTACCGCAGCGGTTAATTTGGGGGTGTTCCTGGGCCTGGCTATTTTGCAGCCTCTTTTTGGTTACATCCTTGATTTGGGCTGGGCCGGAATGCTCGTTGACGGTGCCCGCATCTACACCATTGAAGCTTACCGTTACGGTTTCCTAATTTGCCTGTTATTTTCAATTACAGCCTTTGCAGCTGCACTGGTCTACCGGGAGGGATAGAGCTGGGCTGGCTTTTCTAAAATTAAATAGACAGCCTAACCATAAGAAAACCCGGCCAGTTATGGCCGGGTTAGTTTTATCAGGCTTTAATAAAGCAGGCTTTAATAAATACACTTAGAAAAGATCGGGCCAGGTCTCAGCAGGGCTGATGCCCGGGGCCAGGTTTTCCATGCTGAATGATTCTTCGATTTTTGCCTCGCCTATTACGGACATATTTTCGCTCAGGTAACCGTGGGACCAGGGGCTGCTGATATCAATATAGCGCCTCAAGGTACCGCCTGTAGTATGGGCCAGCTGCTCGACGTGGAAGTAATCGCCTACATAATCTTCTCCCCTGACTACTTCTTTTGTGCCGTCATCGTTTTCAACTAAACCAAAGGAATCTTGATCTACCTCATCAGCGGAATCTTTGTCAACTTCGCCGTCATAGGGGCCGTTTGCTGCTTCGAAATCTTGTTCCAGGG
>JBNJHL010000269.1:0-2605 GCA_051748445.1 Bacillota bacterium | reverse complement strand
GACCTTGACCTGCCGGGTGATGTGAAGGAGCTCTTTCCGCAGTATCTGAATGTTCTTAAGCGTTACGGCAAAGTAATCAACGGCTTATATGTCCGGGAAATTATCAGGGCGTTTGTCCCATGAGGGTTATAACTTTAATAACTTAAAGCGGCACAAGATTGAAGGTGACCCGTCATTTGAAGGAACCCGGATGGAAAACTGGGCCGGGAAGAGCACGGAAGAACTGATTGGTTCAATTTATAAGAAGATAGGCGAGCTGAAAATTTCTTATCCGCACAATAAGGATAATCCGAAATACAGGTGGAACGTGCGGGTTAAGAATATTGTCAAGCTGATCTGGCTGTTGCTTAAGCATGCGCAGGAATATGTGTTTGGCAAGTAGGAATTACATAGTTGGGCAGCCGAAAAATATAGAGACAGGAATAAACCTTAGAGGGAAAAACTATCCAGCTCTGGCTGCTCAAGTATGTACAGAACTAAAGGAGAAGGCAGAGCACCTTCATGATGAACTTATGTAAGTGTATTGGCCCGCATTTTACCTGGGGGACATCATGGTGATAAGAGTAAGAGTTTTACTCTCTAATGCGTATTTTTGATTCATCTGCTATCCAAAGCTTATTAGCAGGCAATTCTTTAGAAAAAAATGGGATTAGCTTACTTATGGCAGACTGTGTAGTCGTAATAGATTGATCAGCAAGGCGGAGTACAATAATCCCTGGATTACTCCCGGGAGGATAGTTGCGTATATCAGAGAAATCAAGATCAAGGGTAATTAAGATGCGATTTTCGGATTGGCAAATTCCAATTAATGTTTGGTCCGAACAGCCTTGAAGGCTTTCTTGGATTACGGTTTCGGCATTGTAACCTTTTTCATTTAATAGTTCAGCACAAATTGATGGAAGGTTTTCGTCTATTTTAAATTTCACGATCAGTTACCTGGTATAGAAATTACCCTTTCTTTAGTTAATAGCGTTGCATATTTCAGAGCTGCACGTATATCATCTATCGTGAGAGATGGATAAGCATCGATAATTTCGTCATAAGTACACCCGGAAGAAAGGTTATCCAGGATTACTGAAACGGGAATGCGAGTGCCAGCAATACATGCTTTGCCGTGGCATATGTTTGGGTCTACAGTGATTCTTTCTATAAGTGCCATGTTATTCACCTCATTATCATTATAACATGGGGTTATATTGATAAGAAGTATAATTATTTAGTGGGCTTTTCGTTCCCGAAGCATTAACCATATTTTCTTCAGCTGGTGATGCCCTGCAGGCCCTGGTTGACTGGCATAAAAAGTCTAAGGGTAATGCCAGGGCGCGGCTGGCACATGAGGGTTATAATTTTAATAACTTAAAGCGGCACAAGATTGAAGGTGACCCGTCATTTGAAGGTACCCGGATGGAAAACTGGGCCGGGAAGAGCACGGAAGAGCTGATTGATTCAATTTATAAGAAGATAGGCAAGCTGAAAATTTCTTATCCGCACAATAAGGATAATCCGAAATACAGGTGGAACGTGCGGGTTAAAAATATTATCAAGCTGATCTGGCTGCTGCTTAAACATGTGCAGGAATAAAGGAGAAGGGAAAAATCTAAAAGATGAGTTGGCAGTATATATCGGCCCGAGCTGTACCTGGTGGAGTGAATGAAAATCTGGTAGTTTGGTTTGCTATAATAACTTAACATTACAGGAGTTTTGTTTTAAAGGGGGAATAATTGTGTTTGGCAAGTAGGAATTACATAGTTCGGCAGCTAAAAAATACAGAGGCAGGAAGGTTTCCATAGCTTGGGTATGGTAGGGGCATCATATTAGGGTCAGCAACAGTCTTTGATAATATAACAACTATACATTTGTTACCTGACGAAGTTCGTAGATTTTACCGTATTTTGAAGCAGCTCCGATATCACCCTGGCGCAGGGCGTCTCTTACTTCGTCGAGTTTATAGGCATCTTCCATGCACAAATATGGAGACCAGCCAGTTTCGTCATCATAAAGTACTACTTCAACCTCTGCTACATATTTACCTTCGTGCAGGTATTTAGTTTTTTTTCTTTCCCTCATAGTTATAACCTCCGGGTAAATGACTTGTCCCACCGCAAAGGATCAGGTTTATAAGCTGTGATTAAGACAGCAGGCTTTTCTTGATTTTTTGGTATTCCCCATACTGCATGTATAGGATTCCCACACGAGTCCTTTTGTAATAAAAGTAAACAAGGCCCTTTTGGGTATTCCGGATATTCTTCTATTATTTTTGCTTTTTCAATTCCGCTGATTACCTCTTTTGCAGTAAGGCTATCTTCTGCTAGCTCTGTGTAGCCATGCTCAGATATTAAAACATCACCTTCATAAATCAACTTGCACAGCTTGTCATATAATTTGTTCAACTTTATTGCTCCGTTATGGTTGTAATGTTTTATGCTTTCAACGCTTATTTATATTTTAACACAGTCCGAAAGTAATATGAATTGTGTTTGGCAAGCAAATATTGCATAGGTGGGCTGCTAAAAAAACAGAGGCAGGATTAAAATTTTGAGGGGGGACACTATCCAGCCATTATAGCGGCAATATTTCCACTCCATCTTTAATAAAGTTTCCATGG
>JBNJHL010000268.1:0-2638 GCA_051748445.1 Bacillota bacterium | reverse complement strand
GGTCGAACCGTGAGAACCGGGTTCAAAAACACCCAGTATATCTTTATCGGCGGTTACGGCAGAAATAGGATAAACTCCCCCACCAAGAGCTTTGCCCAGGATATAAATATCAGGAGTTACATTTTCCCAATCACAGGCAAACAATTTACCGGTACGGCCAAAACCAGTTTGAATTTCATCGGCCATAAAGACAACATTATTATCACGGCATAGTTGATAAGCTTCTTTTAAATAACCCTCGGGAGGTATAATAATGCCTCCCTCTCCCTGGATTGGCTCTACCATAAACCCTGCAGTATTCGGGCCAATCGCTTCTTTCAGGGCTTTTGTGTTGCCGTATTCTACCAGTTTGAAGCCGGGCATAGATGGTCCGTAATCAGCGTTATGATCGCTATCTGAACTAAATGAAATGATAGTGGTAGTTCGCCCATGAAAGTTACCGCAGCAGGCAATTATTTCCGCCTTGTCTGCGGGAATATTTTTAACTCTGTAGGCCCACCTGCGCACGGCTTTTATTGCTGTTTCCACTGCTTCTGCTCCAGTATTCATTGGGAGAACCAGCTCTTTACCGGTTAGTTCTGATAAGGTTTGACAAAAGTCTCCCAGGTGTTCGTTGTGGAAGGCTCTGGATGTGAGGGTTATCTTATCTGCCTGTTCTTTTAAAGCACTGATAATCTCAGGGTGGCAGTGCCCAAAGTTCATGGCAGAGTAAGCGCTGAGCATATCCATGTAACGTTTTCCTTCCGGATCCTCTACCCATACTCCTTCGCCTTTTGAAAGGACTACTGGAAGCGGCAGGTAGTTGCGTGCGCTGTACTTTTCGGTAATGGAAATAATTTCCTTACTGGAAGTCATTTTAATTAACACCTCTTTAATAGAATAATTTTCAAGCCTGGTTGTTTTTTATAAACAAATGCTCCATCTTGCGTTCTACAAGTGTGTAACGCTGGTAAATGCCCTCCCATGATTTATAAGGTTTGTTCTCAGGTTTGCTATTCCAAACTTCTTTAATTTCCTGCCAGAAGGCTTTTGCTCCTTCTTTCGGTGGACCACCTCTGTTATATACCAGGTAAAAAAGTTTAACCTGGTTATTGCTTAATGATTTAGATTTGCGTATCTTCAATTCCTGCCGGTAGCGATCATAAATTGCTTTTAATTCTTGTGGTGACAAATCTGCTGAATGTATTTCAATTTTTATGCTTTTTCTGGAAAGAGTAATACTGCTTTTACCTGAGCCATTATTGCTCCCGTTTGGCAGGTTAGCGCTACCGGTGTGTAAGCTGATATTGACTCTTGGCAGGATTGGTTCAAGGCCGGTAAGTATATATGCAGTTACTGAAGACTTGCTAAAGCCAGTTGCCTCGGCAACTGTTTCAACTTTTCTGCTCAGGTTGTATAAAAGTGTGCCCGGTTGAACAAATAAAGATTTGACCTTGTCATTGCAAGGAATAAAAATGTCCCGCCTTAAAAACGGGACACTGGTTTCTTGTTGTTCGGCAATCTGGAATATTTCTTTTTTTATGGAAGCTGCTGCTGGATTCTTATTTTCCAGGTCAATTCTTGCTGTAGTCTCAATCCAACTGACAGCACTTTCAAGGTCTTCCATAAAAGGTGGCTCGGGTGCGCCAAAAAGCTCTTCCCTGGTTTTTTCTATCCATGCACTAATTTTCCCCACGAGAAAATCGCTTGATACCAGGTCCTGTGCTGATATTTCGAGGTTGTCGTCCATGTCGAAGATTTCTTCGTTTTCTCGCAGTGAGCTAATGCGAATTCGTTCAGCCAGTCTGATTACCTGGTTTACATTTCCGGGTGAAAGGTTCAGATCCATTACTTTGTGAAGTTTTATTGCTTGTTTTAGAGCGCTGTGACCCTGCAGGGTTTGTGAAGCATTATTTTCCAGTAATTTTGAAAATTCCTGCTCGGCCATAGTTTAATCTCCTTGCCGTATTATATTATATTTATATATTCAAATGAGATGCTGCCTTCATTGAACAGCACCTCATTTTTCGCAGTGGCAGGGGAGACAGGACTTGAACCCGCAGCCTACGGTTTTGGAGACCGTTGCTCTGCCAGTTGAGCTACTCCCCTATTCGCTTAATATTGTATTCGATCTATTTATAGTTGTCAATTGGAACTCTCGCTTAAAACCGGTTGCCGGATTACTGTCTATTTACTAGAAAGAATCATGTGCGGTACGGGTAATAATCTCATTTTGCAGTTGTTCATTTAAATTGTTAAAGTAATCACTATAACCGGCTACCCTGACAATAAGGCCACGGTATTCCTCGGGATTCCGCTGAGCTTTTCTCAAAGTATCAGCATCAATTACGTTAAATTGGACATGGTGGCCATCCATTCTAAAATAAGCCCTGACCAGGTGAACCAGGCTCTGTAGACCCTTTATGCCGGACAGAACCTGTGGAGAGAACTTAAGGTTTAACAGGGTTCCGCCGGTTAGCAGGTGGTCCATTTTGGAAGCCGATTTTATTACTGCCGTCGGTCCATTCAGGTCTACCCCCTGGACCGGGGAAATTCCTTCTGACAGCGGAGAACCGGCTTTTCTTCCGTCAGGAGTAGCACCGATCACTGAACCAAAATAAACATGGGAGGTTGTAGGCAGCATATTAATGCGGTAAGT
>JBNJHL010000267.1:0-2660 GCA_051748445.1 Bacillota bacterium | reverse complement strand
GGTGCCGGAGCTTTATGAAGCTGTTTTGATGCAACTGCATCCGCCACAGGTTATAACGACAATGAACACCTGGGAGTTTATGCCTTTTGCCGGGATATATCTGATCGTAAAGTATACAGTGTAAGAGTTAATGGATAAATTCGATTAATAGAGTGAAAGGGTAGCGATGAATAGGAAAAGTGATAAAAACATTGAAAACCCTGATCGTTTAAGCTGGCAATATAGTGAATCTGAGCAGCAAGCTCAAGGGTTCCCCTGGGGACCGCATAAAACGCCTTTTAGCCTTGATTTTGAAGATGTTTCAATCAGCATCGAAAAGTGCAGGCAAGGCCTGCACTATCGCCGCGAAGATCCTTCAGGGATGACAGAAAAGACAATCCTGGCAGAACGGGGCAACTTGTTACTCAGCCCGGTAGAACCTTTTCATACCCCGGTTGCAGTAAGCAATCATCTTTTAGTAGAGCTGGAACATCCGGTCATGCTAAAACCGCGCTCCAATCATAGTCTTCTGGTTACTTTCCCCCTGGAAATAGCAGCAGCATTTTCAGGCCATAAACCCGGAGGAAATGATGTGTTCGATATATTTACCCTGAGCCGATCAAAATTTACCCTTTATGGTCCTATCAAAACAGGTATAGTCTGTAAATACTGGAAAAGCCCCATTTATGAGAATATGCCAGCTGTTAACCCTCTCCGGCAGGGTGTGATGAAAATTGATTTTTATAGTCAACTGGCAAATTGGGTAGAAGTGCAAAAAGTAATATTTAGTGCCCAGGGGATGAAAATTTATTATAGTCCACACCTGGTATCTTTGAAAGCAATAATGAAGATTTACAGTGAGGCAACTGCTGAAACCAGCTTTGTTGATCAACCTCTTCAGGGAGGTATGAATAAAGGACTGGAGTTGTTTAGCCCCAGGTTTTTAAGGCTACCTGGACGTACGGTAATGGAGGAGGGCTATTAATTGCTTGACTGGCTGAATAATTCTGTTTATGGCGATGTTACCTGGCTTAACCTGGTTATTGCGGCAGCCATTTTCTTTGTTGCCTTAATCCTATCAAAAGTTACAGCGGTCCAGCTGCGCAGAACATTTAAAGAGAAAATGATCCAGGAAAATCTTGAGCTGCTAACAAAAATAGCTTCTTACGGCATCCTGGTTTTAGCTGTCCTCTGGATCATGCCTACTTTGGGGTTGGAACCATCCGGTTTAATGGTGGCAGGAGGAATTGTTGCCCTGGCTGTTGGTTTTGCCAGTCAAAGCATTATCGGCAATTTAATATCTGGTCTTTTCTTGATGGGAGAGAGACCGGTCAAGCTGGGGGACCAGGTAATTATAGGTGATCACCGGGGTTTTGTTGAAGATATAAACATAATATCCACGGCTATTCGCACCCTTGACGGCCTTTATGTTCGTGTTCCCAACGAAATGGTTTTTACTTCAAGTATAGTTAATTTTTCCCTGAACCCGGTGCGCCGGGTCGATTTTGATATCAGTATCCGTTATTCTGATGATGCTGACAAGGCCATTTCTATTATTAAGAAGCTGGTGGAAGATCATCCATTGACCCTGGTTAATCCACCTACTCATGTTCTTGTAAATGGCCTTGGCGATAGCAGTGTTGATATAGTTGCCCGTATCTGGACCCCTACATCGGAGTGGTATCCTGTCCAAAGAGAGCTGCTCTGGAAAATAAAAGTAGCCATCGAGGCTGAAGGTATCCAAATCCCCTTCCCCCAGAGAGTTGTCTGGTATGGCCCGGAAGACGGATAGAACTCTCCTGTTTAATACCTTTCTTAAGCGTTATACTGCCAGTTGACAGTACAATTTTAATTGGTTAAACTATAATTAATATATTGCCTATTGTAATAGTAGGGAATTGTTCAGGATCTAATGGAGGCCGGTTATGAGAATTGCAAATGATGTTACTGGATTAATTGGCGGAACCCCACTGGTTAAGTTGAACAAGGTTACAAAAGACTGCAAGGCCCTGGTCGTTGCAAAGTTTGAAGCTTTTAATCCCGGGTGGAGTATAAAGGATCGCATTGCTCTGAGTATGATTGAGGATGCGGAGCATAAAGGTCTGCTCGGTAAAGAAAAAATAATTATTGAACCAACCAGCGGAAATACAGGAATAGGTCTTGCCCTGGTAGCAGCTGCCAGAGGATATAAATGCATCCTGGTTATGCCCGACACAATGAGTAGAGAACGACGCAGCATGTTAAAGGCTCTGGGTGCTGAATTGGTTTTGACTCCGGGCGAAGAAGGAATGTCGGGAGCTATACAAAAAGCTGAAGAGATGGTTCGAAACAACAATCAGTACTTCATGCCCCAGCAGTTCAATAATGAAGCAAATCCTGAGATTCACCGGCGGATGACTGCCGGGGAGATCTGGGCTGACACCGATGGGAAAATAGATATTTTGGTCTGTGGGGTGGGAACTGGCGGGACTATTTCCGGTGTTGCAGGAGCATTGAAAGAGCTTAAACCCGGTTTGCAAGCCGTAGCGGTTGAACCTGAAGAGTCTCCGGTGCTATCCGGGGGTAGCTCTAATCCTCATAAAATCCAGGGAATTGGTGCCGGATTTATTCCTGATATTTTAAAGCAGAACTTGATTGATGAGATTGTAAAAGTGTCAAGCCAGTCTGCACTTGATACGGCC
>JBNJHL010000266.1:0-2709 GCA_051748445.1 Bacillota bacterium | reverse complement strand
CTTCGGCAGGGATGATCCTGTAACCGGTATATTCACGCTTAAAAAGCCAGCCTTTTTCACCTTCATATTCTTCAAGCTTCAAGTGACCGCGGCGAGCCAGATCCATCAGGGTGGCAGTAAAATCTTCTGGCGTATTTCTTTTAAAACGTACCAGATAGCCAGCTTCCGCCGGGGTATAATCTCCCGGCAGCTCTCGGTAGTAATCACCCTTATAGGCATCCCGAGAACGCTTGGCTTTTCTTGAGATAACAATTAAGTAAATGAGCATGCCAATGGCCAGCAGTGGTCCAAGAATATAATCAATACGGCCTTTCATACGCTGCAGATTGGCTTCACGGGCCCACTGCTCTTCATCTTCCAAAATTCCGGGCAGTCCCTCTTTTCCACTAAAATTAGATGACTGCGGAACCAGCTCCGGGGGAAATGCAACCCTTCCTTCCAGGAAGGTCCGGGCAGGCAGGTTTTCCACTTCCCAGGTGACCGTAGTCGGGGAGACTACTGTTACATCTCCCTGTAAAGGCCCATGTCCCCAGGCCCTGATCTGTTCCTGTGTCGCACCTTCAGGCAGGGTCAGTGTAACTTTGGCATAGCTTGTCCTTTCACCCCATTCGTCACCAATAAACTGCCAGTAAAGTTCGGCTACATCCTGGTGGACCAAAACCACTTTATCGACTGTATAGCTTATTGTAAAGGTCCGGTTTTCATCCTGGGCTTCAAAACTCCAATCGATATATACATGGTCCTGTTTATAGTCTACATAGAAAATGTCGGGCACATCCTGGGTACCAATCGGCATTTCTTCATAAGGCTGACCACTTTCACTGACCCTCACATCCCTGATTTCGGCATTATGTTTCAGGTATATATATTGCCAGGCCCCCTGATAATGCCCATCGAAACTAAAAGTTCGATCTTCAACAACTTCCATTGAGCCATCAGGCTTTATTTCCGCTTCTATAACTACCTCTGGAAAATAGAAAGAGCGGTCATCTGCCCCGGCACCAGCCGGGGATAAAAGAGTGACCGCTATAAAGGCAAGAAAAACAACTATAATTCTTAATTTCAAATTATTGGTTAAAGTATCCGATTTTTGTTTCAAGTTCAGCATCTCCCGATTAAAATTCGACTTTAACTGCTTCACGTGCGGCAGACCCTTCTTCAATGTTAAAGTACTCCTCTTTGTGGAAACCAAACATACCGGCAATCAAAACAGTCGGAAACCGCTGAATCGAGGTATTGTATTTCATCACTGTATCATTATAAAACTGCCTGGCGAAAGCAATTTTCCCCTCGGTATTGGACAGCTCTTCCTGCAACTGCCTGAAGTTGGCATCGGCTTTCAGCTCGGGATAGCTTTCAGACACGGCAAAAAGTGACTTGAGAGCTCCTGAAAGCATATTTTCTGCTTCTGCCTGCTGGTTAACATCTGAAGCATTTATGGCCATGTTCCTGGCCTTGGTTACCTTTTCAAAAGTTTCCTGCTCATGGGTAGCATAACCCTTAACGGTGTTCACCAGGTTCGGTATTAAATCATAACGCCTTTTCAGCTGAACATCAATCTGCGACCAGGCATTTCTGATCCGCTGGCGCAGCGAAACCAGTCTGTTATAGGTGCCAATAAAAAATATAACGATAACCGCTATTACTGCTAAAACTATCCAAACCATTAAGCTCATCTCCTTTTGATTGTTAGGAATTAAATTCGCATGATTAATAAAATATCCTGCTACGCTCCGCATCTAAGTCAATATATTTTTCATTCTGTAAAAAACATTTTAAAGCTGCAATTCAACTATATCGCCATCTTCCAGAACATATTCACGGGCAACAGCCTGACCATCAAACTTTGAAGAACCCCAGACCAGGGCACTTTTCAGCTTGTCCGGAAAATCTCGGTGCACCTGCTCAGCAAAGTCAATCACAGTACTTCCCTTTTTCAGAACAAAGGGTCTTTCCATATCTGCTTCCCTGTCTGGAGATTTTCCGTAAATCCTGATAATATCTAGTATCTGGTAAATGCTCTCTTTTAATTCTTCAAGACCCTGCCCGTTGCTTGAAACCTTGACAAATTCGAGCCCGGGCCATAGCTCCTGCAGCACTTCCAGATTTTCCTCTGCATCGGGATGATCTATCTTATTAGCCAGCAGCATAAAGGGAATCGGGGTCAGCACATCTTCTTCACCATAAAGGTCAATTACTTCCCGTTCCTGCATGATCTGTATGATTCCATCCATTTGCTCCAGGCATTCAGCTGTTGATACATCAACCAAAATCAACAGTGCATCAGCCTCTTTATAAGTTCCGATTATACCTGAAGGAATATTATCAACCATCACAGGCGGAGTATCGACCAGCTGGATAAAAGTATCCTTATAGGGCATCATGCCTGAAATCGGCAATGGAGTTGCAAAGGGATAATCTGCGACTTTAACTTTGGCCCTGGTAAGAGAACCAACAAGAGATGATTTGCCGGTGTTTGGATATCCTGCCAAAACCACCTGTCCGGCACCTTCTCTTTCAACTCCAAAAGGGTCAAACCCCTTGGATTGTTTCTTCTTCTTGCCTTCCTCTTTCATTTTAGCAATACGTTTCTTAATATCGCCCTGAAGTTTCTCCGTTCCTTTGTGCTTGGGGATAACCTTAAGCATTTCCTGCAGGGCTTCTATACGTTCTTCGGGAGTACTGGCTCGCTTGTACTTGCTTTCAGCT
>JBNJHL010000265.1:0-2720 GCA_051748445.1 Bacillota bacterium | reverse complement strand
AGGAGAACCGTAATTGGAAACTGTTATTAACGTTCAAAACCTAACCCGTACTTTTGGTAAAATAAAAGCAGTAGATCATGTAAATTTTAAAATTTACCGGGGTGAGGTCTTTGGATTCCTGGGGCCAAACGGAGCGGGGAAAACCACTACTGTCCGCATGCTCACCGGCGTGATCGAACCCACCTATGGAACAGCTGCTATACAAGATCATGATATCCGCAAAGAACCGCTGCTTTCCAGAGCACATCTTTCAGTTGTGCCTGAAGAAGCCAATGTATATCTTGATCTTTCTGTCTGGCAGAATATTATGCTCATGGCCGAATTACACGGGGTTGCCAGAAATCAAAAAATCAAGGAAGCTGAAAGACTGCTTGACCTTTTGGATCTTAAGGAGAAAAAGAAACAGAAAGCCCGGGAACTTTCCAAAGGCCTCCGGCAAAGACTTATGCTGTGTGCAGCATTAGTAACCGGTCCGGACATATTGTTTCTCGATGAGCCCACCAGCGGTCTCGATGTTCAGAGTGCCCGGCTGATACGTCAGATTATATCTGATCTAAATCGCAACGGACTTACAGTGTTTTTAACCACCCATAATATGGACGAAGCCGGTGAAATGTGTTCACGTATAGCAATAATCAACAAAGGTCGCATAGCTACTGTGGATACTCCAGAGAAATTAAAATCAACTATAAGTTCTCGTCAATTTGTTGAAGTACGATTTAGATATACAAATCCTGACCATAATGAGCTCAAGGCTCTTAGATCTGTCTTACAAATAGAATTGGAAAAAAAGACCTATAGATTATACACCAAAACACCGGGCAAGGTATTAACTGAAGTTGTCCATTTGGCTGAAAATAATAAATTAGAGATCATGCATATGAGTACCTGCAAGCCGACACTTGAAGATGTATATCTTTACTTTACTAGTGAGGGAAATGAATGAGATGTAAAATGAATATACAGAAAGAAAAAGCCCAAACCCGGAGCAGGCAATTACACGGCACCTTGGTAATTTTGAAAAAAAACATACTCCTGTACTATCTGAAACCGCCTGTATTAATCTTTGGAGTTTTATTCCCGGTATTTTTCTTTCTATCATTTAAAATGGGTCGTTCGATTGCAGCTGAAAATATCGTTCCGGGCATGGTTGCCATGGCCTTATGGTTCACAGCCAGTGCAATCGGCCCTTTGGTCACTCCCTGGGAACGACGCGCCCGCACCTATGAGCGTCTGATTTCCACACCAGTGTCTATGCGTGCTATACTGGCAGGAGATATAATAAGTGGTCTGGTTTTCGGATCCTGTCTGTCTGTGATCCCAATTCTGCTGGGACTTATACTCACAGATGTTTCAGTCCATAGTTTGCTTCTGCTTGCTGCCGGCATTTTACTGAGCGGATTATGCTTTGCTTCTTTGGGGGTACTGCTGGCCGCACCTCCGGCAAGCAGTCCTTCTAATATCATGCTGTTATCAAACCTGGTTCGTCTCCCGCTCTTATTCGTAAGCGGTATATTTCTGCCGTTTGAACAAATGCCTCACTGGGCTCAATGGATTGCACCGCTCTCACCATTATCCTATGCCAGCTCAGTAATCCGCTCAGCTTTTGGGCAGACCGCATTCTTTCCCTCCTGGCTAAGTCTGATTATATTAATTCTGTTCTCTTCAGTATTCTTTCTGGTTTCCTGCAAATTCCACAATAAATGGCGAGTTAAAGGATTGTAAAAGGCAGATGGAATTAATGAATCTTATTATTCTGTGTGTTGATCCGTGTATATATCACCGGCTTAAATTTTATTATCCAGCATAAATATACTGGGCAATAAACAGACGTTCGTAATGACTTGTTCAGGAATTTTTCTACCGTCTCTGCCGATTTCCAAAACCTAAAAGGGCCTTTAATAAGAGAAAAATATCAAAACTGACCTAATTATTCCTTTCACAAAATATAAGTATTATGACGTTTAGAGATATTTTTATATCTTTTTTGCAGATAATAGTGTATATTGTCAAGCTCGATTAAATAAATAGATTATATTAAGATAAGAACAATACATGACAAACAAAAAAACATTTAACGACCTTGGACTTTCGGCAAAAATGCTGTCCGCAGTTAATAAAAAAGGATTTGAAGAGCCAACTGCAATTCAGGCCATGACTATCCCTGTAATGCTGCGAGACGATACAAATATTATAGCACAGGCACAAACAGGTACAGGTAAAACTGCCGCATTTGGATTGCCCTTGATAGAAATGATTGACCCGAGTTCCAAAACAGTTCAGGCACTTATTCTGGTTCCAACCCGGGAATTGGCCATTCAGGTATCAGAAGAAATTAATTCACTTAAAGGAAACAAGCAACTCATCATAGTACCCATATATGGTGGTCAGGCTATTGATCAGCAGTTACGCAGATTGAAAAAAGGTGTGCATATTGTGGTTGGGACTCCGGGCAGGATCATTGACCATCTTAACAGAAAAACACTGAAGCTTACAAAAATTGAGCACCTGATACTTGATGAGGCAGATGAAATGCTGAACATGGGATTCATCGAGGACATAGAAAAAATAATGAAACATACAAATCCTGCCAAAAGAACACTCCTGTTTTCTGCAACCATGCCAGGAAGGATAAAGGCACTTGCACATAATTACATAGAAGGTTCTGAGTTTCTAAAGGTTAAAAAGGAACCGCTAACGACCAATCTGACGGAACAAAT
>JBNJHL010000264.1:1715-2728 GCA_051748445.1 Bacillota bacterium | reverse complement strand
CGAGAATTGACCAGGGCAAAAAGAAAAATGTGACAAGCCCGGTGCAGCAGGTTTGTCACATAAATTCTGAGGAAAACCAATTAATAGAGTTTATACTTATTAATTTATATGCAGATTTAATATCTTATGCACGGCAATATTCTTTTTTATCTTCCAGATAAATCTCCAGACAAAAATTTTCCGGGTATTTTGGGACTATATTTTTATAATAATCTCTTAAGATTTGCATGTCTTTTTTAAAAGAACCGCTGGGCATGAAGCTTGGGCCGAGAACAGCCATTTTTTTTGAATAGTCAAGGTGGCTGAGCACTATAGGTATTTTGGCTTTTAAGGCGGTATAGTAAAAGCCGGTTTTCCATTTACAGGCGTGTTTCCTGGTCCCTTCCGGTGAAATCAATATGGCCATGTTTTCTTTAGATGTTGCGATTAAATTGGCCAGGTTGTCAACCATCGTATTATTTTTTGACCTGTCTATGCCCAGGGCCCCCGCAGATAATAATATATTCTTAAGCGGGAAATGCCTGAGCCAATCTTTTTTTATTAAGAACCTGATCGGAAGTTTTAATTTATAAAAACCTGCCATTGCAAAAATCAGGTCAAAATTACTGGTGTGCGGCGCACCGACAATTATACACTTCTTAATATTGGCAGGCATTTCCCCTTGCAGTTTCCAGCCGAAAATTGTAAATAAAATAATGGTAAAAAGCTTCATTTAATATTATCCTCCCAGTAAAGCAGCTTTATACAGTTTAACACTTTTCAGGATTATTACAAATTATTATTCTGAGCTTGATAGAAATTTTATATGGCAAAGGGAAAAGGAAACGAATATTGAATATGACAAAAGGAGAGGCAAGGTGTATATATTCTAAATGGAGGTATTATAAAGATGAATTTTAAATATATCCATACCAAAAAAGCCCCGCAAGCTGTCGGACCGTATAGTCCCGGTGTAATGTCGGGAAACCTGGTTTTTGTTTCAGGGCAAATGCCGATAGACCCGGCAACAGGAG
>JBNJHL010000264.1:0-1705 GCA_051748445.1 Bacillota bacterium | reverse complement strand
ATATTGTCAAATCGACAATATTTTTGAAAGATATGAATGACTTTAGCCTTGTTAACGAAGCTTACGCAACTTTTTTTGATGGAAACTACCCGGCAAGATCATGTGTGGAAGTATCCAGGCTGCCCAAAGACGTCGAAGTCGAGATAGAGGTTATCGCATCATGTTAAAGGGGATTTATTATTTCCTGATGAAAACTGCCCGGACTGCTTTTTTAATAGTTCTGCTGTCGGTCTTGCTGTTTATGCTGTTTTTCAATACCGGCGTGTCGGCAGTGTCATTTGGTGATGTAAATACTGACAGCAGGGTTAATGTCCAGGATGTTGTTTTAGTTACCAGGCATGTTCTCGGATTTGACAGACTTTCCGAGACCGGAAGCTTCATTGCCGATGTAAACGGAGACGGCATTATCAATGTCCAGGATGTCAGTCTGATCATGCAGAAATCACTTGGTATGATTGAAACATTTCAGGATGCGCCGAAACCTGAACCATACTTGCTCAGGGATTTTATAGTTGGAGATGATCCGGTTACACCGGGGATGCGGGTTGTGGTCGTAACCCTGGATGCTGATAACCCGGAGCACTATATCGTAATGATAGGCGATGCAGTTTTAAATTATAGTGATTCCCTTAAAGGACATCTGGGTGAAGTGAATGAAGATGATGCTGTCCTGGGAAAAGTGGTCATATATAGATTTGAAAGATAATTATACAGGGGAAAGGTTCTTCGATCTCGCCTTGAAAAGATTTCTAGAAGGTAGATAAAAAACCAATCTGCAAATAATCGGATCAGGTTAAGCACAATTAGGACGTGGGCCAGATGCTGAATGACAAGCAGGGAGTGAAGTTTTCAGGATTGTCACGAAAGAATTTACACTATGCTTTATTAATAGTTTTAATAATAGCAGGTATAACTGTTGTCTGGTTTGGCTCGATTCAGATCCGAAGGCCGTTCCAGGCAACGCCAGATATCAAAGCTGCGAAGGACCCGGTTGAGAGTAATGAAGTCCGGACAGTTGGGGATCCTTGTGATCTTATTGGGATTGATATGGAGAACGGCTATATAGAAGTGACAGGTTATCAGGTAATGACGGAAAGTGCCTGCCTTACCATTCACCTGGAAGGAGTTCCAGCTTTCAGGCTTTTCCCAGGTCTTGAAAACGAAAGCGATAGCGGAGAAATGACTAAGAAACTAGATGACAGGTTGAAGCAGATTTACCTCGTAGATCAGGAAGGGCAGGAATACCGCTATGAGGGGGGTAACTTTGCTGCAGAACATCTTTATATTTCGGGCTGTGCCAATCAAGTCACCTGGTCATCAAACCTCATGCTCGAAATCCCGATCTTAAGCGAACATGCTGAAATTTTGACCCTGGTTGTGCCCCTGTCGGAAGAAGCAGAACTCAGAAAGGATTTCCCCAGAGCTTTACTGGAGGGGGCTGGCGAATGCAGGCTTAACAGTGGAACTATTTCCTGGTAGTTTCAATTGCGACCGGAAGTTTAATTTTAAGTTTTTTAATAAAGCAGGGAGTCTTCAGCTTGGAAACTAAGCACAGCTTTATCTTTGAGAATTCGCGGATCCTGTCCGATGTAAGCGACCAGAGTATCGACCTGGTAGTTACTTCGCCTCCGTACCCAATGATAAAAATGTGGGATGAACAGTTTATCGCGATCAATCCTGAACTTGGCCCCCTGCTGCAAAGCAG
>JBNJHL010000263.1:0-2728 GCA_051748445.1 Bacillota bacterium | reverse complement strand
TGCACATGAAAGATTCCTGCGATAAAATTGGCAATGGGTTAATCCGATTTTGTTATAACTGCATAGATTTCCCCTGTAAGCGCTTAAAAGCGCTCGACAAACGCTACAGAACAAAATACCACATGAGCATGATAAAAAACCTCAGGTCAATTAGAGAAAAAGGTATGAAAGCTTTTCTCGAAAGTGAAGAAGCGCAGTGGAGCTGCTCAGAATGCGGAGCAGCTATTTGCTGCCATAATGGGCTCTGTTTGAATTGCGATCTGGACAAGTTACGCCTGAACAGAAAATATCGCTGGGGTGAACAATAATTACATCAGTAGCTTAAGTGTTTCTATAGCGGTTGCCCGTGTTTGCATAGATAACAAAGGCTATGGACGTTAGCGTGAAAAGCATCCACCCCACAAGGATAGCCCATTCTGCATTGAAAAAACTGCCTGCTGCAGGAATAATCATTGTTCCTGCCAGGGCGAATAAAAGATGGCCAACCCCCCGGCAGAGGGCGTCTAGATCATACTTTCCCTTTTCCTCTTTAGACGAAGTATTATAACCTGCGATCAGCCAGGCAACTTTGCCGTACTTAATCAAGCAACCAAACAGAACTAAAAAGAGGGCCATGCTAAGGTGGATAATGGCTAGTGGCATCATATAAAACTCCTCTGTCTGTACTTTTTGAAGCAATTGTGTTGTTTAATGAAGCTTTACAAATACTTCACCATTAAAAAGTTGGTTTCCTGTTCCTTAATCACTTTGAATCCAAGCCTTTTATAAGGTTGACGGCCCGGTTTGCTTTATCCACGCTAAGTGACAGCTTCTTATAACCAAGCACCTTATAAAGCATCTGCCGCAGCAAGGGATAGTCTTTAGAATCCGCCGGGCGGATTATTGGTTTTAGCACCTTCACTGTTTCATACGATTTCATAAATTATTTTCCACCTTCATGGTAAAAAGTCCCGAAGCCATGATTGCGCGCCTTGATGGGGCACAGTACATTAAGGAACTCTTTATCAATTTGTTACTGATATTTCTGGAAAGGGAACGTGCTATTTTCTGATATCTTTCTGTAGGAGCAACTAATCCTTCATTGAGAGACTGGTAAGCAAAAAGAGCGCTGGTAAAGGCGTAACTCAACCCTTCTGCCGAACTGGGGCTGATCCACCCTGCTGCTTCTCCTATTAAAAGAACCTGGTTTCTTCCGGTAACAATTTGTCCAGGTCCAGTAGGACGTAAGACCAGTGCGCTTTCCTGTTTTATACTGTTTTCCAGGTTAAACCCATAGTTGTTTAGTGCCTGCTTTAATCTGGAATATCTATGCCGGGTAGATTTACCAGGCGTTAACGCCGCACCCATTATGAGATAGTTTTCTTTGGGTATGATCCAGGAGTAAAAATCGGTAATCGCTGGTTCGAAGATCGCTGAAAAATAAGGCATTATTTCTGTGGTTGGGAACCACTCCTGGATGGCCAGATAGCTGCGCGGAGTCGCATCTGAAGTGAATAGCTGCCTGCGTACTGCCGAAGCAGCGCCGTCTGCTCCAACCAGTACTCTGCATTCCAGTGTTTCCGGGCGGTTATCTCCGTTAAGATGTACCCGGATAGGGTTTCCCGGTTCAATTCTAACTAAGTGTTTGCCAAATTTAGTTTCAACGCTTTGCGGCAATAATGAAATCAACCAGTGATCAAACTTATCCCGATCCAAATTTATGTAGAAACGCTGGTAGTATTTATCTAAGCCCGACTGCAGATCAATAGCACGAACTTTAAATATTTGTGGGCCGACAAGTATATCGCGAGGTAGAGCTAACCCTAATATGCCCAATATGTGCTGTGCATCAGGCGCCAGCAAACCACCACAACATTTTGAGCGGATAGATCTGTTTGCAGGGTTAAATCTTTTATCAACTAAAAGTACTTTATACTTTTCGCCAATCATTCTGGCCAGAGTGGAACCAGCCGGTCCGGCACCTACTATAAGCACATCATACAATATTATTAGCCTCCTAATGATTCCCTTGCATGGCAAACATTTTCCCCTGCAGCATGTAGCGGGTTGCTTCCCATTCTTCCTTGTAATCCTTTTCTGCGCCTTTCTTTGAGCGCAGGTAAACGTCCAACCATTCATACTTCATATCATTCACTCCGATCTTCTAAAATCTTTTGTGCGTGAAGACTAATCAGCTGCATTGAAGTAATCTTGTTCCAGCGTATTAACATAGCGAAGCGGAACCCCGGCAAAAAATAGTCGATTATTTGGCGTGCATGCCCATCACATCAAAAGGGGCAAGCGGCAGTTTATGCTCAATTGCGTACATTTTTCTGTCTCCTAATTTACGTTTCGCAGATCCTTCGTCATTAAAAAGTCGGTTTCCTGTTCCTTAATCACTTTGAATCCAAGCCTTTTATAAAGGGTAACCGCCCGGTTTGCTTTATCCACGCTAAGTGACAGCTTCTTATAACCAAGCACCTTTAATTCCTCTATCAGGGCTTGCATCAGCGCTGTTCCAACGCCAATTTCCCGGAATTTTTCACTTATCGCCAGGCATAACTCGGGCGTTTCATCATCAACAAACCCGTAACCACCGGCATCAGCATTTTCAAACAACCTGGCCCAGGCAGCGCCTAAAGCTTCACCTTCAATTTCGGCAATAAAACCAACATCATCTATTCTCTTCCACCCACTTATATACTTGCTAAGTTCGGGTGCATCAAGAATTGTAAGCGGAGGCTTTGTT
>JBNJHL010000262.1:0-2730 GCA_051748445.1 Bacillota bacterium | reverse complement strand
TCTTGCTTAAAATATTTGTATTTTAAATCCGGCATTTCAGTCCTTTCAAGATTTGCGCAAGTGGTTGTTCGGGTCTTCGCAATGTCGTTAATTATGGCGGCAGGCTTCTTGCTGGTTTATCATTTTCCATAATTCTTATAGTCCCTGATGTAAATCTTAACCATCTTAATCGCCCCGGGATCTTTGCACTTCTGCTTGCCTTTCAGCTGGCAAAGCTCAGATACTCCCCTTGTGTTCAATGTAGCAAGTTTTATTTATACTAAAACTACAGGCCTACCTGATTAAAAGTTTTGCATATATTATAATAAAAATAACAGATATTGGGAAGGAGGTTCAAAATCATGTATGCAAGAGTTAGCAAAAATTCCTGGAAATCACGTAGAGCAGGTTCTTGATCACCTGGGCGATAGAAGTGATGAAGGGCTTGAAGAAATCAAGGGTGGCTATGTTTAAGTTGATGAAAAGAAAGAAAAGATTATGACAATCACTCTTTGGGAAACAAAAGAAAAAGCGGAATCTTCCCTGCCTGCAGCAAATAAAATATTTAGAGAAATAGAAAAAATAACCGGGTGGCCTGTTGAAACAGAACACTATGAAGTGGCCATGCAGCAAAAATTATATTAATATCTGTATAACAGGGTTGGTCGTCGAAATTAAAATCATTCGACTAACCATGTTATTTTGTTGGAGTTGCAGCAGATAACTTTAGTTTTCAGAGCTGCTATGATATTATTGCGTAAATAATGATAAAATTCTGTTTATAGGAGCCCAAGTTTATTTGGAAATTTATTGGCAGCCTTGCTTATATTCATATATATCGTTGTTATTATCCACGCTTTAAAGAATCCTGGACTTTTATAAACCCTCTCGAGCTACTGTGACCACAACTGTCATTAGTTTAATTCACTGTACCCATTTCCCCATCGATGCCCAATGCCTGTTAACATTTGCCAGGCACCTGGCACTGGTGTTAGTGGCCATCTTTTTCAGTTACGGGCTCGAGGCCTCGCTCGATCATTTCCTCAGCAGTCTTGAGCTGGATTGTTTCTTGCGCGAGCTCTTCGAGCAGTGATTGTAAATAGTCGACACTGCGGCTGGATACCATATAGATCTCGTAATCTAAGGTGAACCACCTGGCGGTGCGGCTGGCCCCGAGATAGCGTTCGAAAACATTCCACGCGGAAGGGTTAAGCTCGACATACCCTTCACCCAGCAGGCCGAATTTGCCCTGGCGATAGAAGTAAAATTCCTGCGGCACAGCGGTATAATAAATGTCGAGAAAATCATACGCCGATTCACCCTTAAACCTCAGCACATAATCGAATAAATCATAATTAAGCACGCCAACTCTCTGTAGCTCCATTTCCGCATAAACGACGGGCAGGATCGCTTCTACCTCCGGCCAGACTTCCTTAACCTGCTCCAAGGTGCCCGTCCGGTTCAGCTCGGTGACCTCTTTACCTTCCGGCAGTATCCAGGAGAACACATCTGAATCAAGCTGCGGATTAACAGTCAGCTCTTTGAATTCCACCACCAGCACAGATCCGTCGGGGTGGAACAACTCTTTGCGCAGCGGTAGATAGGTCGCACTGTCGATCCAGACCTGCACATATTCACCTGGGCCGCTATCCGGGTAATAATATCTTAACAGCTCGGCCTCACGGCCGAAGAGCGTATCAGATCCCAGCGTTTCAACCGTTTCAGCCTGGCCCAGCTCGTGGATAACCGTGCCGATATGGTAGCGCCAAAGCTCTTTTTCAGGAAAGAGGTTCTCGATTGTAACCCTTCCATACTCATCGGCAATCATCTTCTCCCCGTCGCTGACGTAGCGCTGCTCAAGGGCGTTAACCCTGTGAACGGCAACATACTTGTTGGGCTTCTGGTATTGAATTGTGATCGTTTCCAAAGAATCTACCGTCCCGTCCCGCTCGCTTCTGATTTCAAAGATCCCGCTGTAGCTGTGCAGCTCTTCGTAGGCTATAGCAGACGCCTCGACGATGCCTCCGCGCTTAACCCCGGGCAGCGCCAGATCCAGTCCCGGAAACTGCAGAATGCTTAAACCCAGCACAACCAGCAGCAGAACCGCCGCCACAGCAAGCCAACCTTTTACCCGGGGACGTTTATATGCTTTTTCTCTGCTGCGGCTGCCCTGCTCAAGCCTCCGGACAGCCCTGACCGTTTCAAACAGTTTCTCCATTTCAGGGTCTACCGGCCCGGCTTGATACGCGGCCGGCCTTTTCTCTTCATTCAGGTCATCTATGAATTGATCAATAACGATTTCCTTATTGTTCAGGTCAGAATCAAACTTACTCAAGAAAATAACCTCCTTCGTCCAGCAGTTCTTTCAAGGAGTGAACCGCCCTGAACTGCAGGCTTCTGACCGCCCCCGGGCTGCGTTTCATTTTTTTTGCCACTGTCCTCACCGGCCACCCTTCGATAATCCGTAAGGTCAAAACCAGGCGGTAATCATCACTTAAATCCTGTAAAGCCTTGTTAATGGTTAAAGCATCTTCCAGACCCGTATCCTGTTCCGGTAAAGACGGTTCCCAGCCCTGCCCGACCAGCTGATCCATAGAAACCGTCACAGGCTGGCGGACCTTCTTGCGCCAGGTTTCAGCAATCAGGTTTTTCGCCGCAGTAAAATAGTACGCCTCAATTTTGTCTTCCTGTATAACCCCGGCAATTTTTTTCGGCTGAACCCGCTCAAAAGTTTCCTGGGTAAGCTCTTCG
>JBNJHL010000261.1:1459-2732 GCA_051748445.1 Bacillota bacterium | reverse complement strand
TATTCTGTCACATTTATATTAGCATATTATGCTCACAAATCCCAGAGTAACACTTTTAAAGAATACATATTAAACATTTGTTTTTTACCAGCAAAGAAAAACCAGCCTAAACATTTATTTTTTTTAACCTTCAGCTGATTTTTATTACTTTTTAATGAAAACACTGATAGTCTTAAATATTTTTTTACGCCGTTTGCTAGACGATGAATTCGGTAGACCGGCTAATGCATTTCTAAGTTTTTTGGAACTGTATACTTTTAAATAATATTTTATCTCCTCTGTGGTAAGCTTCCAGGGGTTTGCTAACTTAAGCAAATCTTTTTCACGTAGAGTTGGATCTAAATAATGCAAGTGATCAATAGACTCTTTCAAACGAACATCGAAACCATTATCACCAACCGAAGATATGCCGCTCGTCCTAAAATAAAGAATATCGTGATCACATATTACTACTTTCAGGTTATGCTCAAAAGCCTTAATCATCCACAGTCGGTCTGATATAACCCTTTTACTTATGTCATACAAGCCAATGCAGTTATAAGCTTTAGCTGCAACCAGCATTGCTTCATGTCTCAATGTAGACCGTATGTAAATATCTGCACCCCAACGGGATTTTTTTCTTTTTAAAATATTATCCTCTTCGCTTAAATTTAGAGCGTGGCCAGCTACTATATCTGCCCCGGTTTTTAAAGCTTTTTGAACTAAAAGCTCTACGGCATCTTTCACATAATAATCATCAGAGTTTAAAATTATTATATAATCACCTTTTGCTAACCTGATACCTTTGTTGATGCCATCGTAAATACCATTATCTGGTTCAGATGTGTAATGGCTCAAATAATCTTTATATTTATTGATGATATCTAAAGTGCCATCAGTTGATCCACCATCGGTAATTATATACTCAATATTATCATATGTTTGATCAAGCACAGATTGTATTGCCTGCTCAATATGCTTAGCACCGTTTAAAACTGTGGTTACCACTGTTACCAGGGGTTTATCTTTTGCTTGCTGCTTATTTTTGTCCTTCATCTTCATCTCAAGGTATTGCCTTTCACATCTTAATGATCTGTTTACCCGCTAAAGTAGTTATGCTGCTCATTTACTATAGATCTTACTCTCCAAAAACCAGCGATACGTTTCTTCAATTCCTTGCTGAAGATTATAACTCGGCACCCAGCCCATGGCCGATATTCGATTCACACTCAAAAGTTTCCTTGGAGTTCCGTCAGGCTTAGTCCTATCCAAAACTACTTCGCCGTCATAACCA
>JBNJHL010000261.1:0-1449 GCA_051748445.1 Bacillota bacterium | reverse complement strand
ATCTTTTATCAACAGAGCCAGTTCCATTATCGTCACATCTTCTCCAACACCCACATTGATTATCTCACTATCCCGGTAGTTTTGCATTAAAAACAGGCAGGCGTTCGCAAGATCATCTACATACAGGAATTCTCTGCGTGGCTTACCGGTACCCCAGATTGTAACAAAAGAATCTCTATTTACCTTCGCATCATGGAACTTCCTGATCAAAGCAGGCAGCACGTGAGATGTTTCAAGATCAAAGTTATCATCAGGGCCATAAAGATTGGTAGGCATGGCCGATATAAAACAGGTGCCATATTGATAGTTGTAGGACTGACACATTTTTATCCCTGCTATTTTAGCAATAGCGTACGGTGCATTGGTCGGTTCCAGCGGACCGGTCAGCAGGTGCTCTTCCTTCATTGGCTGAGCAGTATGCTTGGGATAGATGCAGGAACTACCAAGGAATAATAGTTTTATTACCCTGTTCAAATATGCCTGATGAATTACATTGGTTTGAATGGCCAGGTTATCGTGAATAAAATCTGCCGGATAGGTTTTGTTGGCCAAAATACCTCCCACTTTCGCTGCCGCAAGAAAGACATACTCTGGCTTTTCTTGCTCAAAAAAGCAAGCCGTTTCCCCCTGGTTCCGCAAATCAAGCTCTCCACTGCTGCGTAAGACTAGATTACTGTAGCCCTCACCTTCCAGTTTGCGCTTGATCGCCGCTCCAACCAGCCCTCTATGGCCGGCGATATAGATTTTGTCTGTTTTTTCCATTGTAACAGTAGCCCTCCTTCTGGCAAAGGGCCTCATGTTCAGCCTCTTTTAGATCGCTTACTACCATCATTTTAATCAGTTCTTCAAAGCTGACCCCTGGTGTCCAACCTAAAACCTTTCTGGCCTTAGTTGCATCACCTATAAGCAGGTCAACCTCAGTGGGGCGAAAATACGTCGGATCAACTGCTACTAAAACCCGACCTGTCTGTTTCTCCACCCCTTTTTCATCAATACCCTCCCCTATCCATTCAAGCTCAAAACCAGCCTCAGCAAAAGCCAACTGACAAAACTCCCTTACTGAATGCTTTTCTCCCGTGGCTATCACATAATCATCAGCCTTTTCCTGCTGCAATATCAGCCACATCGCTTCTGCATAATCTCCGGCAAAACCCCAGTCTCTTTCAGCATTAAGATTACCCAGGTAAAGCTTATTTTGTAATCCATGCTTAATTCTTGCCACCGCCCTGGTAATTTTTCGGGTAACAAATGTTTCACCCCTAATCGGCGATTCGTGGTTAAAAAGAATACCGTTGCTGGCATGAATACCATAAGCTTCACGGTAGTTAACGGTTATCCAGTAACTGTACAGCTTTGCAACAGCATAAGGGCTACGCGGATAAAATGGTGTTGTTTCCTTTTGAGGCACTTCTTGAGCTTTTCCATATAATTCACTGGTAGAAGCCTGAT
>JBNJHL010000260.1:0-2763 GCA_051748445.1 Bacillota bacterium | reverse complement strand
TAAAAATTGCCGTTATTTATATCTGACCTTTCGCACCCTTGCTGTTACCAATAAATGTTTTCTCTGTCCATTTTTTTACTACAGCTACGGAGGTGATGTAAAGATATCAAAATCAAACCCGGCCATCTTGAGCAACCTGGTTATTTCCCTGTAGCGTTTTGGCAGTTGACGCTCTATGGATCTACCGTCACTTAACCAAATAATCTTGATTGCAGCAAACATATCGAGGATCTTCTTTGCCGTTGGCTCGAAACTTTTCTTTTTCCCGGCCAATAGAATCGGCTCAGTTTCATTTGATAAAGCCTTGCGAACCCTGATCTGCAGAACCATATAGAGGGCCAGGGCAATCAGGGCAACGTAACAGAGCGCTTCCAGCCTGTCTTTACGCTTGATATTAAGCGGGCCGATAAAGATCGGATCCTTGATGAACTTGAAGCGGTTTTCCACCACAGTCTGGTTACGGTATTCGGTTAATATCTCCTCTGGGCTCAGGTCAGGATGGTTGGTAATAATGACAAAGCAGCTTAGTTTTTCTTTCATCTTGTCATAGCAACCCTGATCAAGGGTAATGGTTACCGTCACAGAATAGCAGCTGTGGTAGGTTCTCTGTTCATCTTTCGGCGGGCGGCCTTTTTTAAGCCTTTTTTCAGGAATCTCGATTAAGTCTACCGAACCGGTTATTTTAAACAGGCCGCCTTTATGTACTTTGGTGAAACACTCAAGGGCTGCTTCGGCGTCCGGACGGCAGGCAAATTGTTTGGCTTGAAGAGCGGTGATCTCTTTTTCCAGGTCTTTTTGTTCGCGCTCGACCTGGTTATCCAGTTTCTTCAGCTTTCGTTTGTCCAGCTGGGAGGAATGGACCACCAGGAAGCGGTAGTATTGATCATGGATCTGCCCGGGATATTCGGTTAGCCGGTAGACAGCCTTATCCTTGCCCTCGGCCAGTTGACCCAGGTTGGCCCACTTATCGTCACTGAAGGCCTTTAAGGTTAATTCCTCTACCAGGTCAAAGGTGGCAGGAAGGCGGGAGATAAACTTTAGCTTAAGTTTTTCAGCAAGGAGAAGATTCTTATCAGTGACAAAGGCAGAGTCGGCAACATAAGTCAGGGTTTTAAGCTTTTCAGGGGTAAAGTGTTCCGGCAGGGTATTTAAAAGCATCCGGTTCCAGCTCTTGTCATCTAAGTTACCGTCTAAGATCTCCCCTGACAGGGGGAAGCCTAAGGCGTTGGTCAGTAACCCTAATTTGAACTGCTTAAGATCTCTTCTTCGCTCTTTGTTATAGCCATAGGTAATATTAAGGCCCTTTTCTGCCGGGTAATCACCGTAAACCAGCCTGGCGGTGGTGTCAGCGTGCAGAATGTCTAAGGGCAGCTCTTCCTTAAGAAGAGCCTTTAGAGCAGCGTGGCAGAATACTTTCTTTGCCCCTGCGGCATAAATTTTATCTAAGGTTCTGGCTAAAGCGTCATCGTTAAAGTCGCTGCTTTTAAAGCCTTTGCCGAAGATCAGCTCCACATCCATCTCGGCATAGTGCTTTTCAACCAGGTAAAGAGGGCTTCTGCCGAGAAGAATGTCGATAACCATAGCTAAAGCATGAGTGCCGGGATCGATAAAGCACTGCTTTTCGTCCCACTGAACGGTTTCATTGATGGCCTGAACAATGCCCAATTCCCTGCCTAAGGCAGCGATCAGCGGCGCAGGGCCGACATCTCTGACATCGATATCCATTTCAGGCACTCCTGTCTTTAAAGATTATTACCTTATTCGACAGGGGCGGTCATAGTACCTCCCTGAAAATGGGGAAGAGAAAACTATTTTTTCAAAGATCAAGGGTGCGGAAAGTCAGTTATGTGGTCGTAAAGGACTTCTTTATATTACTGGTATATTTAGCCAATCATATTGTACAAAGGCCTATACTACAGAAAATTATTGAAAAAATCTATCTTAAAAGGATAAACAATCATGATTGATAGAAGTAATAAACACGCAAATAATGATCGCTTCGATTGGCTAAAATTATTTATTATATCTATATCAAGCATCGCTGTCGGAATATATCGAGATGGCTTTAGTGTTCTATTTCCTTTTTTACAAAGGGAATTTGAATTAACTAAGACACAAATCGGTATGCATTCTACCTTTTTTTTCTTAGCTAACATGCTTACAGGCATATTGTGTGGCAGATTAATTGACATCAAAGGTGCAAAATGGGGCTTGTTTTATGGGGTTTTAGCATTATGTGTTTTAACAATGCTTCATGCTCTAATTCCCAATTTCATTATTTTGCTTATTCTCGCTGTTTTTACAGGCATAACGGTCAGTATAAATATGCCAGCTGCTAACAAAGCCCTTTCAGAGTGGTTTCCTAAAAATTTACGTGCTACTGCAATAGGCTTAGTGAGTACTGCATTTCCTATCGGAGGAATTATTGCAGCAAGCACATTACCATTTTTGGGTAATTCTATTGGGTGGCGAAAAGCAATAATTTTCCCAGGTATATTTGCCTTAATCTGTGCATTAATTATCAAAAAATTTTATCATCTGTTTTAATGACGATAAATTAGACATTAGAAAAGATTTTTACAGGACCGGCTATTTAAAATACTTTTTCCCTTTTAAAATCCTAAACAATTCAGAAAGTAATACAATCCACAAAAAGTCATCCCGTATATAACAGATAAAAAAAAGGCCGAGGAAAAATTAAGATGTATAAAATTCCACGATAATTTAACCGGTCTGTATAACAGAAGTTATTTTGAAGAAGAG
>JBNJHL010000259.1:0-2764 GCA_051748445.1 Bacillota bacterium | reverse complement strand
TCAATTTCGGCAATAAAACCAACATCATCTATTCTCTTCCACCCACTTATATACTTGCTAAGTTCGGGTGCATCAAGAATTGTAAGCGGAGGCTTTGTTTCCCCTTCCGGTATAAAAATTGCTTCATAAAGCATCTGCCGTAGAAAGGGATAGTCTTTAGTCTCCGCCGGACGGATAATTGGTTTTAGAATATCCACTGCTTTATTTGTTTCCATCTGTAACTCCCCTCAGCATCAAGAACAGAAAACAAAATACTGTTTCTGCACTGGTGGCCGAGATACCTTTATAATCGCAATTCTTGCCAGCATAAATATCCCAACCCAAGACAGTTGAATTCACGTGCCTTTTCACAGGCTTTCTCGGGAAGCTTAGGCAAGGGCAGTCCCCCAATAACACAGGGGTAACACAGGGGGACGGTTCTTTTGTGTTGTACCATCAGCCTCATTTTACTTCATTAATGTAGAGTAATTCTATGCCAAGAAGGGCTAGGAGGAAAAGCTGCACATGCATCTATCAATTAGTTCCACGGGGTATCAATATAATGGGAACACAGAAGAACCGTCCCTTTGTGCACCTTTGTGCATATGATTGCTATTTTTAATATATTTTTTCGACAAGCCTGTAGACTGTTGTGCTGCCAGGAGTGCGTGGCCAATCTATGCATTGGGGTTTATCGCTAGCTTTAGCTCGCTGAACTGCTTTTTTGATATTTTCCAAATTAATAGCTTTAGAATTAATGCTTTTATCATAATTGGGAAGATGCTGCTTTAGCCGATTCGAGCATATCCGTGAGTTGTTTGCACCTTTTCCCTCTTCGAAGTGTAGTAACAACCAGTATTCAAAATTAGGATTGCTTACTGATAAACCATAATTGTCTTTGGTAATCGCCCACTGGTGCAACTGGTTAAGTTGTTCCTCTGTCCATTGGTCTTTGTCTATCACCATCCAGGCTTCGTCTGTTTTGCGTGTTAACGGATTATTGCTAAGGTAGGCTTCCATTTTTTTAAATACCTGGGGCGGAGAACTATCATTCTTGCTGCTTAGACAATGGATATGAACTTCTTTCTGCATTTTATTGATAGTTCTAAAGTATTGTGGTTCAGTTTTTGCTCCTTCTACTGCTACAACTAAAAACTTTCGGTAGCGCCGCTGACCACGAGCTCTGCTGAAATGCCTTCTGCTTCTCGGCATCAATCATTTTCCTCCCCGTCTTTGGCAATACAAGCATTATCCAAGCTGCCGGTTAAGGTTATGTTAGGTACTCCACCGAGACGCCCCTGCAAATAGCTTTTGCGGATATCCTTATCAAATCGAATATCCTTGTATTCACTAAATGAAAACAGGGTAGATTTTTCAAAATAGTCACGTTCAGTTACCCATATTTCATCCCTCCTCAGCAGCTGTTGATCCATTAGTAAAGCATCATGTGTTGTAAATAGTAGCTGGGAACGGCTCTCATTAGAGCAACTGTCCAGATAAGTTTCAAGCAGGTGTTTTATTAAATGTGTATGCAAACTGCGGTCTATTTCATCAATCACATAAACCCTGCTTGTTTCCTTATTCAGCAAATCTAAAAAAGCAGGCAAAAGGTCAATGACTCGTTGTGAACCGTCTGACTCGTTTTGTATATCAAACTTAATTTCTTTACCTTCCGTATTCGAGTGATAAGTAATGAGCTTTTTAGCGATTAACTTGTTATTTTTTCTGGTAACAATGTAGCGTTGTTTCATTGGAACTCCATGTATTGTTACGGTTGTGCCTTCTTTAATTTCTTCCCGTAACCTTGTTTTCACAGATTCGGGTAAGGGAAGGTTATCAAAGGATAGCACTTCGCTGCCAAGACGCACAATACCCGTGTCAAGCTGCATAAGCTTTTCATTCATGCAATTAAAAAGTGGCTGTTCTTCATCGATAAATTGTTCAAAAGGTCCGAACCGTGAGTCCGGGGCAATAAGTTGTAGGGTGTCTTTAAACCAATTGTAAACTGGGCGGAAATCATCAACGTTTTGAGAAACAGAGTTTGTGAGGAAAAGCTGGTTCTCACGAGTGCCCTGGAATGCAAAATCCAAAAATAGATTATTTTTCAAAGAGGATTCAAAACTTATCTTTCCCTTAGATCGCTCGTAAAGCACCTTTTCACTGCTGCTGGTTATTAATACCAGCTTTTCTTCTAAAACCTCTTTCCTGGTGACTGTGAAGCTGAAGCTGTATATCATTTCATCAATAAAAAGTTCAAAGGTAAAACGTGATGGCTGTTTGTTTTCATGATCACCTAACAGAAATGGTTCAACAGGAATTAAGTTGTCAGGAGCAGTGCCTTTAACAACAAACTTCTTGGCAAAGTTTAATGCCATAAATAAGTTTGTTTTGCCCGAAGCATTTCCTCCGTAAATTGATGCAATCGGCAGTAAACGCAATGCATACTTGCTTGCCCTGGGCACACGTTCATTATGCTGCCGCTCACGGCTGGCAACCATGGAAAGTGTGGAGCGTTCAAAATAAGACATCCAGTTTTCTATAGAGAAACTGATAATCATTGTTATGCCTCCTTAAGTGAAAAAATCACTTATACAATCAAAATATACGCTATATTGATGGTTATGTCAATTTTAAAGTGAAAATATCACGCACATTATGAGAGAGCCTTTTGTGCTGTAACTTTTTTGATGCAAATTGCCTTTCTGAAAAGTTTGAAAAATTTTTCCCATTCCCTTGATATTTCAGCAAACCTATGCTATAGTTATAAAGCTAGGTTCTAAGAAAT
>JBNJHL010000258.1:0-2765 GCA_051748445.1 Bacillota bacterium | reverse complement strand
ATCCAGCGATCTTCCCTGTGTGCAATTTCAAGGGCAGAAGTCATGGTCAGGTCACTGCCGGAAATAAGCTCAAACTGCTGATCAAGCGCATAAATTTCCATTGCTTCTTCAGTACTGCCCATGAGACCGGCCTCGGGATCGATGCCAATAATCTTAGAATCAAATTCTTCTGCATATTTACTTAGTTCCGCAATAGAATTTACGGGAACATATGAGGGTACTACCAGGCCCATTTCCACCCGCTCCAGGTTAGGACCCAGGTGTACAACATCATCTTTTACTGATTCATAATATTGTTCGTGAAGTGTAGGCAGCCATGCAGCCACCATGGCATCCTGGTCTCCAGCAGCAACTGACTCCCACATGGAAACAGCGGTTACTGAGAGAAGTTCACAATTATAGCCCATCTTCTCTTCCAGTACAACTTTTACAACATGGGCGCTGGCAATTTCTGAAACCCAATCCACATAAGCAATACGAACTGTTTCTTTTACTTCGGATTCCGGCTCTTCTGCTACCGTTACTTCTTCAGTACAAGCTGAAATAAAAAACAGAACCGCCAAAAGGCATATTAACAACAGCAGTTTACTGCCTTTGCCGGATAAATAGACTGTACGCAACAATATTAACCCCCAGAAACATATATTATGAGTTTTGAATATATCTCACTTAGCTATTTTCCCCTATTCGGCATATCCTGCAAAAAACCTTTTTTTATCTTGACAGAAAGATTACTTATTTGGAATGCTTGATTGTCTGGCCGATTGTACGGAGACCATTCCAAAAAAGATACCCGACCAGTGCAAAGGAACCTATTAAATCAATATAGTAAGTCAAATAGTGATCCGGTGCAATAGCCACTGCACCAAGAGCGGCAATAACCAGCAGATCAACCAGGGTTTTAGCCTGGTAGAGCTGTCTCTGGGCATTTATAATCGAGCTGTACTGTTCCTGGTTTAAACGGGCATACCGTCTCCAAAACCAGGTGTTTACTATCACACCGAGAGTGGCAATAATCAAACCTGGATAGACATTTCCCCCGGGCTCAACGGTACCCATTCTGACTATAATTAGCGCCAGCATGACTGAGGCTGAAGTCCCGATAGCAGCTGCAACAAACAGTCCAGAAATTTTTTCCAGCGCTACTATTTTGCCCTGGTCCAAGCTTTCATTACGGGCAATATACCTGAAAACCCACCACGATACAAAAAGAGCTATAAGCTCAGCTGTGCGGCGGACAAAATCTGCCAGCTGGGTTGTCGAAGTGCTCATAACTACAGCTATTCCGGTTACCAGCGGTGCCCACATGCTGAGAAGCAGGGCAATCAGGAGGGTTTTTTGCCTGGAAGCAGATTGATCCTGTGTAAAGTTCCTCAACTTACCATCCCAACCAGTAGAAAAAATAAATAAGGGGCATTATTGAACATGCTGCCAGCAGGGGAACGGTCAGGGTATCACTGCCCCGCCTGGAGAAAAGCTCGGTGATACCACATATTGGCGCCACAACCAGGGCGATAAGCAGACTGACATACCAGGACTGACCGCCGTAAGCAATTAAGGTAATGAAAATAGCCAGCGCTGCAAAACCAATCATAGCTGCAGTACCTTCATATGTTTTACCTAAGTCAACAAGGTAATGAATAACCCGGTGCCTTCCGAATGTTCTTCCAATTAAAGCGGCTGCAGCATCCCCCAATCCCCAGGCCATAATCGCAACCGCTACCACATAACGCCAGTCAATCCCGAATAAACCCCAGAATAAAAAGATTAACAGGGCAAAGGATAACTGGACATAAATGAGCTGCTTTCTCAGTTCTCCGCCTTTTTCCGTTCTGTCCACAAAAGTCCTTCTGTACCAAGCCGTTTTCTCCAGGAAATAAAGGAATGGATAGCCCAGAACAACAAGTAACGATGCTGCGGTGATAGCTATATACCAGGTACTAAAAAGCTCCAGCAGCAGAAATATTGACATGCTGTAGATGACATGATGCATTTTTCTAACTAATTCTGTCGGCAAACCCAGGTTTACCTTTAAAATTAGCGGTAAAAGCGCTGCAAATAAAATGTAATAGGCAAGCAATATCACAGCGCCCAGTAGATCATTGATCACAACATATTCCTCCTGCTGTTTTTCATTTCACTGCTGGCCCGGTAAAAGTTATCGGAAACCCTGGCAAAGAGGTCGATAAAATAAACCTTTTCCTGTTCAGACACCCCGCGGGCAGCAATGGCGTAAACTTGATTATAAACCGATTCAACCTCCGGCCTGATTTTTTTTGCCTTATCTGCAAGTATTATCCGGATGGCCCGGCGGTCATCACCGTCTCTATTCCTGGTAATAAAACCTTTCACTTCCAGTGACTTTATCGCCCGGGATACAGCAGGCTTGCTGATATCAAGTTCTTCCACGATATCTTCCTGCCGGACTTCATGCTCTTTAGTGAAAAGATGCTGCAGGATATTTCCTTCGGAGCTGCTCAAATCAAGGGAATGCAGTCCCTCGTTTACCAGTTGCCTTGAAGTACGGATAATATTGTTAGCGTAGCTCCAAATATTCTTGATGTCAATGTCCGGCATTCCAATCCCACCTTTAGTTAACATGTTAACTATTATACCAAAAAAACAGTTAACATGCAAACTATTTTCGCTTATGGCTCCTATTTTTGAGTCAGAGTTAAAGAAAAGAGGGCTCGCGGAAGCTTTTATTATTCTTCCGGAACCATTTATCAGCATCCATTGCTAATGCAGTCTTCCTTTAAATAAAG
>JBNJHL010000257.1:0-2766 GCA_051748445.1 Bacillota bacterium | reverse complement strand
AACTGACTTCGAATCAGCAGGTCGCAGGTTCGAATCCTGCCGGGCGCACCAGTGTAGAATTAGGGTTTTCAGGTTTGTGCAATCTCCTGGAAACCCTATTAATTATTATGATCTGAATGACTATAACTTGATAGCGAGGAGTGAATCTAGTGTTCAGGGAAATGAAGAGGAGTAAACAATCTTTATCGATGGATGACAGCGTGGCGGTTTTGGATAGATGTTCAAGTGGTGTCATGGCCTGCTGTGGTGATCAAGATTATCCTTATGCAGTTCCGTTAAACTACGTTTATTCTGGAGGTAAAATTTATTTTCATTCAGCAAAAGCATGATTTCGGCATAGCCAGGATTACTGAAGGCGAAGAGTGGAACAAAGGCTTTCAAGCTCTGGTAGAAAAATATTCAGGCAACCGACCTGCAGAGGAAAAGCAGAACAAAATATCCGGGTGCCAGAGGTCTCATATCATTGTCATTGATATTGAGTATGTAACCGGTAAAGAGGCAAAAGAGTTAGCGCATGTTAAGAAGGAATAAAATGGCGCATGAGAAAGGTGCTAATTGGTCGGAAGACCTGGTGCCTGCAAAACCAGCTTGCTGTCGGTGACGGTGAAGATAATTTGCTGCCGGGAAGCAGATGGTAACGGGCATGTTAGCTGTATGCTTCATAACTGGTCAGCTCTTTAATAAATGTCTTATATGACCGAGGATTTATTCCTTATGTATTCTTATGTATTCATAGGTCAATCCGCTGGGTGCTTTACTTTCCGCAAATAGAGTCTATAATGAACAGCCTTATAACGGTTTTCGGGATTAAAATTACCCTTTTACAAAAGCTGGTTATTATCGTACAAAAAAATTTTCAATTACCCATTGACAGCTGGTTAACTTATGTCTTATTATATAACAAAAGTTAGATAACTTAGGTTATATAAAGGAGAGCAAAAGATGCCGCCAAAAAATAAATTTACCAGGGAAGAAATAGTAGAAGCGGCCTTCGAGGTTGCTAAGGAAGAAGGGTTTTCGAAAATAACAGCCCGCAGCGTGGCCGGCCGCTTAAAATCATCGGTTGCGCCAATCTATGTAAACTTCAAAACGATTGATGAGCTGGTTCAGGCAGTGGTACAGAGGGTTTTTGCCCTGTCAGAAGAGCTGCTGGCGAAACAAAAAGGACAAAACTTGTTTAAAAATATCGGAAAGGCCAGCCTGGCCTTTGCCCGTGATTACCCGGTATTGTTCAGGGAACTGGTTTTAAAACCCAATCCATACATGACCTCATATGAAGAAACTGAGAAGGCCATGATAGAAACGCTTAAAGAAAATGAAGAGATGAAAGGCTGGAACGTGGAAGAGCGCAGGAGGCTGTTTTTGAAAATGCGGATTTTTCAGCTTGGGCTTTCGGCCATGGTGGCCAACGGTCATCTACCTTCGTGGCTTGATGATCAGGAATGTGAAAAACTGCTAAATGAAACTGGAGAACAATTACTGCTGGCAGAGCAGGTTAAAAGAAAGGAAGATAAACAATGAAAAAAATTGTAATAGTTGGCGGAGGTATTGCCGGATTAAGCGCGGGTATTTTTGCCCAAAAAAATGGTTTTGAAAGTACTATCCTGGAGAAACATCACATTTCAGGCGGAGAGTGCACTGGCTGGGATCGCCGGGGTTACCACATTGATGGTTGTATTCACTGGTTGGTGGGGACGAAAGAAGGAACCCCCATCCGGGAATTGTGGGATACAGTGGGGGCCCTTGACGGAGTGGAAATTCATGAACCTGAAAGCTTCATGGCTGTTGAACATGAAGGGGTGGCGGTACATTTTTACCGCGATCTTGGTCGGCTAAAATCCAGCTGGCTGGAAATATCACCGGAGGATAAAGAAGCTATCGAAGAGTTTTGCGATGATATCGGGAAACTGCACTCTTTTACTTTTCCTGTTGGGAAACCGATGGATATGATGAATCTGATTGAAAAGGTTAAGTATATGCTTTCTATGAAAGAGGTTGGACCGGTCATGCAGAAATACAGCAAACTCAGTGTGCAGGACCTGGCCGGTAAGTTTAAGCATCCGGCCCTTAAAGAAGCTCTGGCCTCTTTTATGCCGGAAGGTGATTACAGTGCTGTATCGATAATATTTCCGCTCGGAACTTTCACCGGGGGCCAGTCTTCTATTCCCTTAGGGGGCTCAAGGGCCCTGGCCAGGCGGATGGAAGAAAAGTATCTTACCCTGGGCGGAAACATTGAGACTTCCTGCGAAGCAGTGGAGCTGAAGATCGAAGGAGATTCTGTGCGGCGGGTAGCCTGCAGTAACGGTAAATCTTTTGAGGCCGATTACTTTATTGCAGCCTGTGATGCTAATGTGCTTTATGAAAAGCTGCTTAAGGGGCAGTATCCCGACCCGGAATTTCAAAAGCGATTCAGCGATCCGGACACCTACCCCCTGGCTTCAAACATTTATGTGGGTATTGGATACGAGGGCAGTATGCAGGATATCCCCCGGACCCTAAAATTCCCTGTTGATGCACTGGCGATAGACCAGAACCGGAAACCAACAGAGTATTTACAGATGACTCATTACGATTACGAGACCGACTTTGCCCCGGAAGGCCATTCTGTTATTACTTTTGCCATTAACCAGTTCCAACCGGAGCTGAAAAAGTGGGAGGAACTTGTAAAAGATAGAGAAGTCTATAACAAGGAAAAGAACCGTATCGGTGAAGAGGTGATCAGGGCCATGGAATCTCGTTTTCCAGAGATGGCAGGCAAGCTCAAGC
>JBNJHL010000256.1:0-2773 GCA_051748445.1 Bacillota bacterium | reverse complement strand
CATGAGCAATATCTTGCTGGAAAGTGGCGCACCAGGTTGAGGTCAGGTCTTGATTATAACTGTTGCCAGTTGACTTCATTTCAAGACCTGACCCCATTTGGAGTTCATTTGCAATGTTGATTATGTTGATATATAAAACGCCCTAATTGCTGGCTATATTCTTAGGCAAGTCTTATTTTTTTACAACCACAGTTCCGGCTAACCTATCACCCAGCCGCTGTCTGGTCGGTGAAGTCCAAACCAGGATTGCAGCTACGAGATAAAAAAAGAGCCCATCTACAATCCTCAGTAAGTTTCGAATCAAGGAGGCCCCGATGGTGCAGGGACTTCCGTCTGCCATTTGCACCCTCATTCCAAGGACCAGCTTCCCAACGGTTCCACCAAGGAATGCTTCCAGCAGCCAGTAATATAGCAAAGCAATGATAGAAAATAAGAAGAAGGGGGCACCCTGTAATTCAAATCCACCAGCCGTAGTGCCGCCGGTAATAATGGCAATAAGATAAGCAACAATAAATAGAATAATGCTATCAACTATAATAGCTACAAAACGCAGGCCAACACTAACATGTTTTTCAGCATTAACTACACCTTCTGTCATTTTCTGAACCTCCATTTGTATTATTGTTCTTTTTTCCCAGCATTCGGGCTAAAATAATTATAACCCTAATCTCCGGGCCAAACAATGATAATACTCATATTATTTCCTCGCTGTTTCTGTAATTAATTACTTTGGTTTTGGCCAGACGATCACCAAAGCGTAGTCCCTGGGGGCTGGTTAGAACAGCAATCGGCTCAATTAAAAAGGCCAGCAGGCCGAATAGAGGAATAATCCAGTTAAATATTGTGATTAAAAACAGGTAGAGGTTGCGCAGGGCAGATTTTTTCATAGAGCAGGGACTGATGCTTTCCAGGTCAACAACGATTAGCCTGCATATACGCTTACCGATACTGCGCCCTCTAAATCCGTCTTTGAGCAGGCTGTAGAGAATAAACCAGAAAAGACTAACTGCAAATAATATATACATTGAATAATAAAGTAATTCATTTTCATATATTGCAGGAAGCGGAGCGTATGCCATCATGGAGAAAATGGGAATAAGCAGAAACACTGCTAACACGGCAAAAGGAATTCCGGCAATCAAAGCATCAATTACAAAAGCAGAAAATCGTTTGCCCAATGAAGGCGGGTCTGTGTTATCAATAGAGAATTCAACCATATTGTTTTTAGCGCTGATTATATTATCCTTGTTTTTATTATCATCCATCTTTCTCACCTATCCTTTACGGTAGCTTAAAGCTCATCATTTTGTAAAATCGTGTATCACCATCCCTCCGGTTAGATCTCGGTATGTATTTTGTTCAACAGGGTAAAAAAGACCAAAACCCTGCAGTTCTTGATCAGGGAGGTCTTTTAACTGCTCGTTTGGGAAGGTTATCATTTCTCCATCATCTTCAATCAGCATGACAGGCCCCTGCCACTGGTCGAAAAAGGGGTTGTAGATATATAGTTTTTCTTCAGCATAAAAATAGTTAAACAGGCAAAGATAACCTGACTGTGGAAAGGCAGCGGTGAAGATGCCTTCTTCACTAAAGTGTAATAAAACCTGGGCATGGTTATATTCGTGGTAATTAACTATGCCCTGCCAGTATCCTGATATTGTGGTAGGGTTATTATTTAGGTTGTCTTCCAGAACAGGTAGATTTGCTATTTTACCTTTGTTTATGAATTCAATTAGCTCTGGAGAAGTGCTAAGTTTGTCAGGTGTAATAAGGCCTAACTGGTATAGGTCTTTGCTTTTGGTGGTTGCCAGAAAGTGATAAAAGCCGGCAGTTACAGTGGTTACATTTTCTAACCCCGCAATAATTGCGGGTGATGCTATGCTTTGTCCATTTTGATAAGTATAGCCAAATAAATAAATTATTCCCTGTTCGGAAAGTGCCAGTGAATATACATCGCCGGCAGAAATTGCTGTAATTCCTGAAAGGTCTTCGACCCTGGCGGGTAACAGGTATTTCTTATTATCCCCGTGACCCAGCTGCCCAGATGAGCCCTCACCAAAGGAATAAACATCTCCGTTAGCAAGCAGCACCAGGGAGTGATAATCGCCTGCAGATATTGCCACGGCACCGGATAGGGTGTCGACCAGTTCAGGAGTAAAGCGATCTTCCCGGTCGCCCAAACCAAGCTGCCCGGAGTTATTGTATCCGAAGGTGTACAAATCTCCATTGCCCAATAAAGCCAGTGAATGATGGGCGCCGGCTGAGATTGCGGCTACTTCGTTAAGGCCCTCAACTTTTTCAGGACTATGGTAATCGGTAAGAGTGCCTAAACCTAATTGCCCCATGTCGTTAAACCCGTAAGTATAGAGATCGCCATTTTCAAGCAGAATCAGGGTATGCCAGTAACCGGCAGCTACTGCTTTTACCTTGCTAAGTCCTTTTACTTTTTCCGGAGCAGGAATTGGGTTTTCATTATTTGTAATCAGTTTGCCAGTGTAGCGGTCTGCTTCCATGAAGTACAGATCACCGTTTTCGAGAATAATATAAAAACTATCTATGCCCGCTGTCACAGAACGAACTTCTGACAGCCCGGTGATTTTCATCGGCGAAGGTTCCCCGGAAGAGAGAAAATCTATGCCGAACATATCAATTAGGGGGTCATCTCCGAGATAGTAAAGGTCTTTGTTATCATCTATAAATAATGAATAATATGGCCCGGATGCCATTTTTAGTTCACTATCTTTGACAACCAGGTTTTCATAATCTATGCCGG
>JBNJHL010000255.1:0-2775 GCA_051748445.1 Bacillota bacterium | reverse complement strand
TTGAGTATTATGGTGGTTATTCTTGTTTTCCATTTTAGCTCCCCTTTACTGATATGGAAGTGCATGTCAACCCCCACTTTGCAACGGTGGTTTTTTAAGCTTTTCCAGATCAACAGTTACCGTTTTTCTACCTTGCTGCCTTTAGAAAATTAAAACTATGGCCAGCAGAAGCCCTGGCGCGCCCCTTAAAAGGCGCGACGGATAAGACTTCTGCCCAAAATTTTCTTTCAGACATCAAGCAAATATTATGAGAAGGCAGGGACAGCTAGACGACGATTGATCAGACTGATATACGCGGGTTGGTTACCGCAGGACCTGGATCCGTCGGGAGCTACCTCGGTCTTAGGACGTGAGTTCAGGCTAAAAGCCCTTAGCACAAAGTAGAAAGCGAGGGTTCTCCTTACCGCGGCTGCTCCTGCCATTTCTCTTTTCAAAACAAACTACTCATAAAGTATCATTTACGTAACAATCAAGGGTTATACTGTAAAGCTCAGGCTGCCTTTTTCATTTCTTTTTCAGCTTCTATTGCTACTGACCAGATAAAACCTAACAGTTCACGAGCCACACCAACTATTGCTGTCTGTTTCAACTTGCCTCTTCCGACCAGTTTACGGTATTTCATATTCAACCTGTTTTGCGCTCGCCAGGAAATCTGCTTAATAATGTCAGGTTGTCCCTGTTGTCTCTTTTTTAGATTGTAACCGACCTTAGGCGTATGCCTGTAGTGCCAAGCCGATTCAACAACCAGCCAGCGCAGGTGATGATTGCCCGTCTTGGTAATCGAACCCCTGCGACTCTTTGGCCCACTGGAATACTCACTTGGAACTAAACCAGCATAAGACATCAGCTGAGCAGGGTTTTTGAAACGACCAAACTCGCCTACTTCTGCTACCAAACCGACAGCGGTAATCAGGTCAATCCCCTTCAAGGATTTAAGAGCATTGATTACCGGTTCATGAACAGAACCCTGAACATAGTGCTCTATTTCTTTCTCAAGGTGTTTTACCCTATCTTCAGCTTGAATCATGACGTTGCGGTAGTCGCTTAACACTACCTGATGAGCGCTTTGCTCCATCTTTAAAGCATCCAACCACTGGCGGTGCTTTGATGACCAGTTTCTGACACCCTCAGGTGGGCGGATACCTAAACGCAGCAGAAATTTGCCTAATTGATGCCTTTTTCGCTGCAGGTCTCTGACCGCATCTTCTCTTGACCGAACCATGTCTCGCAGTGCCTCCTGGGCCTCATCAGGAACCCACACAGCGGTGAGCTCTCCACTGCGAAACAGCCTGGCCAGCTTTTTCGCATCCCGTTTGTCCGTTTTAACCCTGTCACCTGCTTTTGCTGGAATCAGCGATGTCGCCGCAACCATGCATGAAACTCCTCTCCCTGTCAAAAAGCGGTATATCTCATAACCGCAAGGTCCTGACTCGTAACAGAATAAAAGCTTTCTCCCCGGCTTCTCTAACTTTTTTAGCAATTTCAAAAGAGCATCATGACTGTTCGGTATCAATCCAAGACTGACTGGATCGTCACGCCCCTCTTCAGCTATCGCTACAGAAATCGTTGCTTTGTGAACATCCATTCCGACATAAGTTGTGTTATAATTCATTGTACTGGCCTCCTTTGTATTATGGCTCTGTAATGACGAGCTCTATCATCATTATAACCCACGTGTTACAAAGTGAGGCCAGTTGTACTTCCATTATGTCTTATGTATTTTTTAGCTGCCGAACTATGTAATTCCTACTTGCCAAACACAATTGTGGATGAGCATAGTAGACAGATACTCTTTGAACTTCCGGTGATAGCAGTGATTTCTCTAATGATTTAAAATCCTGAAACTCGCTTCCGTTGTCCACTGTGATTGATTTAAACTTCTCCTTGAAACCATCCCCATGCAGAAGCTCTAGATAATCAAGCTTCTCTTTGACCGATTCCTGGGTCTTTTGGGACATTTTTAAAATGATTTCTTCCCGCCGCTGCCTCTCGCTTAATACGAGTAGAACAGATCCACCCCCTTCTCGTTTTCCTACCACACAGTCCATCTCCCAGTGCCCATACTCTGCCCTGGTCTCCACTTCAGGAGGTCTATCCTCTATGCTGGTCCCTTTGAGCCGCCGGTGGGTTCTAACCTTGCTGTACGGCCTTTTTTTCTTGTCTTTCTTAACAGGCAAATCCTTGTTTGTGATGTTTAAAAAAATTCCCTGGTCGATATAGTTGTATAAAGTTTTGGTGCATATGGTTGTTTTAAACTTCAGATTCTTGGCCTTAATTTCACCTATCACAGCATCCGGTGAGTAATTGTCCCCAATGATTTTCCCTTCGATGTGTTCTACTAACTTATGGTCATTGCCTATCTTGAGTCCAGGCCCTTTGTTTTGCCCATTCTTATCATAAACCCGCTGACCTGCATCAGCACAATATTCCTTCCGATATGTTAAATCGCTGTTTTGAAACCTGACCGTGCCTTTTGAAATTTCCCTCTCAACTGTTCGATTGTTTTTTCCCAACTTCGTAGCTATCTCAAGGGAACGCAGGCCTGCTTTTAACAAAACTTCAATTGTGTATCGTTCTCTAAGGGTTAGATGTTTATTTCTTCTCAATTCTACGATATTATTAGATTGGCTCATGGTATCTCCTCTGTATTTGTTTTGTTTAGGCACTAAACATTATACATTGGATTTACCATGAGTCTATATATTTTAAAATCTGCGGCAGTTTATTTTACAACTTACCAAGATGTCAGGCATTCCGTAAATGTGTTAATTCCCA
>JBNJHL010000254.1:0-2781 GCA_051748445.1 Bacillota bacterium | reverse complement strand
AAGCCCGGGGTTACCGGGTTGGCGCAGTTCGCACTCGTATGTATGAAGATGCTATAATGCCGCTGGACCTGGCAGTACTGCTGGTAGCTGCAGCAATGCTGGCAGCGGCCTTGATCCTTGGTCTCTAAGATTTTATGCAAAGGTCTGAAGTATATTATTAAATATATTATTTGATAACACTAAAGGGGCTGCCGGTTATGCTTAACACCCTGATCAGGATCAGTTATGATGGAACCAATTACAGCGGATTTCAGATCCAGACTAATGCACCTACTGTCCAGGCAGAAGTGGAAAGAGCGCTGGGAGTTATTTACAAGCAAAAAATAAGGATAATTGGAGCAGGCAGGACGGATGCCGGAGTCCACGCCCTTGGTCAGGCAGCCAGCTTTCTAGCTCCTTTCCGGATTGCCGTAGAAAATTTACCGCAGGCAATTAACGGCCTGCTGCCTTCAGATATTGTTATCATCGGGGCTGAGGAAGTCCCTGAAGATTTTCATGCCCGCTTTTCAGCAGATAAAAAAGTCTATAGCTATACCCTTGACCGGTGTATTTATCCCCGGGTGATGAAAAGGCTTTACAGCCTTCACCTGCCCGGCCAGCTTGACCTGGCAGTTATGCGAGAAGCAGCTGATATGTTAGTCGGCACGCATGATTTTAAAGCTTTTCAGGCTTCAGGTAGTACCGTCAATGATACTAAGCGTACCCTTTTCAGTATTGATCTGATTGAAAAGCAAAGTGAGCAGATGCTCTGTTTATATTATGAAGGCAGTGGTTTTCTATACCGTATGGTTCGCCTGATGACCGGTACATTAATCCGGGTTGGCAAAGCTAAACTTGAAGCAGACCAGGTTGAGGTTGCCTTGCTGGGCATCAATCCTTCAGCGGTCGGGCCTACCGTCCCGGCTCACGGACTTTGCCTGGAAAAGGTTTCCTATGATTATTAGTAAAGTATTATTTCTGTTTCTCCAATTCAGCCGTGGTCACAAACTAAAGAAAAATGCGCTCCCTGATCGTTTAAGCTGAAGCCCTATCGGCTTGGCTTTAACCTTTCGGCTGGGCTGCTCCCGTGACAATTTTATCCAGATCTCTCTCTTGGTGAACGACTCACTGAAGGCCAGGCAGCTCAAGCCCTCGCCCCACCGGCATTTCCACGCCTGCACTTTATGGCTCACTTCAGTTTTTATTTAGCTGGACAATTACAAACCAGTTTTTGTAGTTAATTATAAAATTTTTTGAACCGCACAGAAAGCCTTTAAATTAGCTTGACAGGCCCTGCCCGGTATATTAAAATGAGGGTTGTGGCTTTATTGGATGAGGTTAAAGGAGAGGGTAGAATATGAGTACCACATACATGGCTAAACCTGAAGAAATCAAGCGCAACTGGTATGTTATAGATGCTGCTGGCAAATCTTTGGGCAGGGTGGCCACAGAGGCAGCCCGGTTGCTAAGAGGAAAGCACAAGCCGGAATTTACACCGCATCTTGATTGCGGAGATCATGTTATAGTCTTGAATGCAGCTCAAGCTGTTTTAACAGGACGCAAGCTTGAGCAAAAGTATTATTACCGCCATTCGGGCTATCCAGGTGGGTTGACTAAGATAGACTATGCCACCATGATGGAAAAGAAACCCGAAAAAGCAGTTTACCAGGCAATTAAAGGCATGATTCCTCACAATCGCCTCGGGCGGGCTATGCTTAAAAAGTTACGTGTTTATAAAAATGACCAGCACTCTCACCAGGCTCAGCAACCTCAACCCTGGGGAGAAGAACAGGATGATAAGATGGAAGGAGGGGCTGGCTCGTGAGTGAAGTGCAGTATATTGGAACCGGCCGCCGTAAAGAGTCGATAGCAAGGGTTCGCTTGCTTCCCGGCAGCGGCAAGATTATGATCAATGGTAAAGAGATGAACCAGTATTTTGGTCTTGACACCTTAAAGCTGATTGTCAGGCAGCCGCTGGTTGCTACTGAAACTGAAAATAGTTTTGATGTAATCGCCAAGGTTGAAGGTGGCGGTTTTTCGGGGCAGGCAGGAGCAATAAGGCATGGCATAGCCCGTGCCCTGTTGCAGACTGAAGGCGAATACAGACCGGTTTTAAAGAAAAACGGGTATTTGACTCGTGATCCCCGCATGAAAGAGCGCAAGAAGTATGGCTTGAAAAAAGCTCGCCGTGCTCCTCAGTTTTCCAAGCGCTAAAAGTCTTGCTCAAGAAGTATATAAATTTAACCCAACGGTTATAATTAACCGGTGGGTTTTATTTTGCTCAGTTGTCAAACTGACAAAACTAACTTATAATAAGAATACCGGAGTAAAATGTATAACCTTATCTTTAAAATGCTATTATCAAAGATAGGCTACTCTTCAGCAATTAGAGAAGGTAAAGGCCATGAAAATTAAAAACTACATCAATCAAAAGTTGGCCCAGGGTGCCGTTCATGTCACCCTGATTGATCCCTCCAGGCAGGTCCCTGAAGCAGCTGGCAGGCTGGCCGAGACTGCCCAGGAGGTTGGCAGTGATTTGATATTTGTTGGCGGCTCAACAGGTGTCGCACAACATACCCTGACGGAAACAGCGAATGTGGTTAAAAAACGGGCTTCTATCCCGGTACTTTTTTTCCCGACTGGCACCGATTCGATTAGTCTAAATCTTGATGCATTCCTATTTTTAAGTCTCCTTAATTCCCGTAACACAAAGTTTGTTTGTGGAACCCAATCCAAGATTTCTTCAATATTAAAGCGTCTTGATCTGGAAACTTTATCTGTTGGTTATATCCTGGTTGAACC
>JBNJHL010000253.1:0-2789 GCA_051748445.1 Bacillota bacterium | reverse complement strand
GAAGCATCGTCATGGATTGCCGTATTAAGCGACTCGTGGGTTGATATAAACTCATATATATCTGTTAATAAAACTATTACTAAACCAATTGATATTGCAGGTGTTCGTGTACAACAATATGAAAAAGTAGATTTCACTGTTACACCTTTAACCGACGACACACCACTCTGGGTAGACTATGCGCTTGAATTAATGCAAGAGCAGGTTCAGCTGATCGCAGAGATAAAAACCCTTGAAGCCCAAATAGAATTGCTCGAAGAAGAATTGCTCGAAGTACGAGCAAGGGTAAAATTATTTGAAAACAGGCGCATACCAAATGCTAAAAAGGCCATTAGAAAAATCGGTCAAAAGTTACAGGATGATGAACGTTTAATGATTGCCACAGCAAAAGTTGTGAAAATGAAAAAAGCGGAGGAGGCAACATTATGATAGTGAAAATGAAAAAAGTGACACTCCTGATTGCAGAATCAGAGATTGATGCAGATTTAACACTTTTGGGGCAACTGGGGATAATGCATATAACTCCCTTTAAACCAGCAATAGATGAGTCTATTGACAGGGTTTTGGCAAGAATTGAATCAATGAAAAAGGCCATTTCACTCCTTGAGGAGTTTGAAAAAGATCCTTTGCCTGACAATGAAAAAATAAACTTAACTGAAGAAATACATGGCGAAGTAACCCTCATGGAACAGGTTATTAAAGCTGATGAAAAACGAAAACGACTCATTGAAAAACTTGAAACCCTCAGGAAAAACAAGGAATGGTATGACGAATGGGGTAAAGTTGATTCCCCGGTTATAAAAGAATTGGCAAATGCCGGAGTTTTTATTAGAATTTACCTGGTAAATAAGCAAGAACTCAAACACATTGATAATCGATCTGATGTTGTAATTGCAGGGCAAAAAGATGATTTGTATAAGGTGGTGCTTATTTCCGATAATGAAAATGAAAAACTACAATTTGAAGAGGTTCCTGTTCCAAAATATAAAGAAGATTCTATTGATAATTACATCCTGAATACGGAAGAAGAGTTAAGCGACAATAAAACACTCCTACAACAATTTCATACACAGATTGATTTATTACGTGATGCGCTCGACGAGCGTTATAGGCGTTACGGTGTGAGATCCGTTCAGTATACCGGTGAATCGGTCGATGAAGTATTCAGTTACTGGCAAGGGTACATGCCTGATAGTGCTACGAAGGAATTTACAGAACTTGCCGAAAAAAATAACTGGGGCTATGTCATTGAAGATCCTTCTCAAAACGAATTGGAAGATGTGCCAACAGTTTTACGCTCTCCGAAATGGGTAGAAAGGATTAAGCCTGTAATGAATTTCATGGGACTTGTACCAGGATATAATGAAATAGATGTCTCGCATGTATTCATGATATTCTTTACTTTTTTCTCAGGTATTCTGGTGGGTGATGCCGGTTACGGCCTGGTGTTTTTCCTTATCACACTTCTTGTACATTATAAACAGAAGTTTAAACCGAAAATTGAATTTGGTCTGCTATACACACTCTCAGGCTCTATAATGCTGTGGGGAGTTATTACCGGAACCTATTTTGGAGTTAAGGAAATAGCCGAAATACCAATTTTGAGTCAATTGGTAATTTCAAAAATTGCCAGTTTCGGTGGCGATGAGGTATTTCTGCAAAAGTTCATGTTTATTTTGGGAGCAATACATCTGACCATTGGACACTTGCAGGCTGCATGGAAATACAACAATAGTGTCAGAGCCATTGCTCAATTTGGCTGGATTGCTATTGTATGGGGACTTTACTTGTTCATCAACCAGATGGTATTACTAATACCGGCACCTTCCTATATGATATGGCTCTTTGTAGGTGGAATAGTTTTGGTGGCCCTCTTCTCACAGCCACAAAAAAACTTTTTTAAAGGGATGGTATCATCGTTGGCTGATTTGCCGCTAAATGTAATAAGTGGCTTCTCAGACATTATCTCTTACATAAGGCTTTACGCGGTTGGGCTTGCTACAGTTCTTATGGCTGCAAGCTTCAACGAAATGGCTGTTGGCGACGGAATCACAACTTTCTTTGCGGGTATTGTCGCTGTTCTTATCCTGGTACTTGGCCATGCCCTGAACATGATTCTGGCAGCTATGGCAATAATCGTTCATGGCGTTAGGCTTAATATGCTCGAATATGCCGGTCATGCAGGAGTTACTTTTTCCGGTAATGAATACAAACCATTTAAATTGAAAAAAGAAGTTTTTAATAATTAATATATTATAAATCATGACAGCAACAATTTTATTATCAACAGTTTTAGGTTTTGGCAGTCATGCCATAACAGTTGGATTAGGCGGCTTAGGTTCTGCTATCGGAACCGGAATAGCTGCATCAGGGGCAATAGGGCTGTGGAAACAGTCTATTAAAGAAAACAAGAAAATGCCACCGCTGGCACTTGCAATCATAGGTATGCCACTAAGTCAGATCATCTATGGTATGATCTTTATGAATGTGGTATCCGGTGCTAATCTGCCGGCAGAAGCAGATTTGAATCTGATTATCGTTTCTCTGTTCGTAGGAATTGCTATTGCAGCATCAGCAATAATGCAAGGTAAAGCAGGTGCAGCCGCATGCGCCAATTTAGCGGTGGATAGTAAGCAAGGCGCTGGTATGTATATTGCAGCTATGGGTATTATTGAAACCGTTGCACTGTTGGCTATGGTGTTTGGTATGAGCGGTATACCATCAGCTTAAACGTGAAACATAAGATTGTAGGCTATTGCAACTATACTTACAATGTAATACCTTTATGT
>JBNJHL010000252.1:0-2818 GCA_051748445.1 Bacillota bacterium | reverse complement strand
AGCATTCCCAAAAGTAAGAGATACCTCAGCAAAGTTTAGCGGTTTACGAACATCGCTGCCGGAAAAAATGATTTCTTCCATTTTAGTACCCCGCAGCGACTTTACACTTTGTTCTCCAAGGGCCCAGCGCACTGCGTCAACTATATTGCTTTTACCACATCCGTTAGGGCCGATAACAGCAGTAATACCCGGGCTCAGGCTTAGCTCGGATTTTTCAGCAAAAGATTTAAATCCAAAAAGTTCCATTTGCTTTAAATACACACGGAAAAACCCCTAAAAAAAAATATACAGGCCAAATAAACATCCTGCTCGTAACTAATTACAGGGAATACTCTCTTGTAATTCTAAGATGTAAGTTTACTCCAGGCTTCCTTCGCTGCTGCCTGCTCAGCTTCCTTCTTGCTGCGCCCCCAGCCCCTGCCAACAGGTTCTCTAATCAAGACAACCTCTGCCAGGAATTCCTTGTTATGATCCGGTCCACTTTCATCGATAATTGCATAAACAGGAGTAGCGGAAAAGCGGGCCTGCGAAAATTCCTGCAGTAAAGTTTTATAGTCGCGGCGCAGTACACCTTCCTGCAACTCCTGTAATATTGGTTTGTATAAGACCAAAACATGATTTCTACATTTTTCAAGACCTAGATCAAGATAAAGTGCACTAATTAATGCTTCTACAGCATCTCCCAGCAGTGATGGCCGTGTGTTGCCACCACCGATAACTTCACCTTTTCCTAAACGAAGGTACTGACCGAGATTTAATTCGAAAGCCAGCCGTGCCAGCGATGCTTCACAAACAAGATCAGCACGAAGTTTTGTCAGCTTTCCTTCAGGCAGGTTCGGGAAAGTTTCATACAAATAATCACTAATAATAAGTTCTAATACAGCATCACCCAAAAATTCCAGTCGTTCATTATGTTTCTTGCGACGACCTTTTTCATGGGCATATGAACTATGAGTTAAAGCCTGCTCGTAAAGCTTTACATCATTAATTTCCCAACCCAAATCAGATAAGAAGTCTTTTATTTGACTAAAACTGTCCATAACAGTTCTCCGTTTAATCTAAGGCCGATATTTCTTAATAGCCAGGGTTGCATTTGTCCCACCAAATCCAAATGAATTGGATATAGCCATATTAACATTCCCTTCCCTGGCTTCATTGGGGACATAATCCAAATCGCATTCCGGGTCAGGATACTCATAATTAATTGTAGGATGAATAGTGTTATGTTTCATGATAAGCAAGGTGGCAATAAGCTCAATAGCACCGGCAGCACCAAGCAAATGCCCGGTCATTGATTTGGTTGAACTGACTGATAGATTATAAGCATGATCTCCAAATATTTTTTTTATTGCCATGGTCTCAATTTTATCATTGAACTCAGTGGAAGTTCCGTGCGCATTAATATAATCAACTTCGTCGGGGCTGATAGATGCGCTCTTTAACGCCCTTTGCATACATAAATAAGCTCCCTGCCCTTCAGGATCAGGAGCGGTCATGTGATAAGCATCACCTGACATTCCGTACCCGACAACTTCACCATAAATGGCTGCTTCTCGCGCCAGGGCATGATCCAGGGTTTCCATAATCACAACGCCTGCACCCTCTCCCATAACAAAACCGTCTCTTTTCAGGTCAAAAGGACGTGAAGCTTTTACGGGTTCTTCATTGTTGGTCGAAAGCGCACGTGCTGCCGAAAAACCGGAAAATGCAAGGTGGCTGATAGCAGCTTCGGCTCCTCCCGCCAGCATTACTTCGGCATCACCACGTTTAATAATATGCCAGGCATCGCCTACAGCATGAGTTGATGTTGCACAGGCAGTTACTACGGTGGAATTCGGGCCCCTTATTTCAAGAAGCATGGAGATATAACCGGATGCCATGTTAGCAATTAAAGCCGGAACCAAAAAGGGACTAACCCGTCGCGGTCCTTTCTCTGCTAATATCTTCAGCTGCTCCTCAATGGTCTGGATTCCGCCAATTCCCGAACCAACTAATACTCCAACTTCATTTTTATCCAGCTCGATCTTATCCAGTCCTGAATCAGACCAGGCTTTAAGAGCTGCTGCAACACCAAGCTGGGTAAAACGATCCACACGCTTGGCTTCTTTTTTTTCCATCCAGATGGAAGGATCAAAATCTTTAATTTCTCCTGCTATGCGGCATGGATACTGACTAACATCAAAGCTCTCCACAGCTGAAATACCGCTCTTGCCGCTTATCAGGTTTTTCCAAAACGTAGATTGATCAGATCCAATCGGCGATTCCAGCCCAATTCCTGTAATTACTACTCTGTGCACTTTTTCACCTCTAAGAAAGAACTATACCTTCGACTCTATATACTTAACCACGTCACCTACTGAATTAATGTTTTCAATTTCTTGATCGGAAATTTCGAGGTCAAACTCTTCTTCCAGAGCCATAACCAGCTCAACAATATCAAGTGAATCTGCATCAATATCTTCGAAAGTTGTCTCCATCGTAAGCTTATCAACAGCAACTTCAAGTTGATCGGCAATAATGTCTTTTACCTTGCTCTCAGTACTCACCGACTCACCTCCTCTCCCCAGTTATAAAGATTACCATAAATGTGATGTGATGTCACAACATTTGTTTTCACATTGCCAAATTACCATCTACAGAAATAACCTGGCCGGTCACATAACCTGCTGATGAAGCAAGGAACAATATAACTTCGGCCACATCTTCCGGCTTGCCCAGACGCCCCAGGGCAATACGAGATAGGATCTGTTCTCTCATTTCACCTGATAAATTATCAGTCATTTCAGTTTCTATGAAACCTGGCGCAACCGCATTTACA
>JBNJHL010000251.1:156-2828 GCA_051748445.1 Bacillota bacterium | reverse complement strand
GGTTGTTTCAGCCAGGGTAGCACTGAGCAAGAAGCAGAAAAGAATATACAGGAAGCAATCAAGGAATGTCTTGAGGTGCGTGCAGAAAAAGGAATGCCGTTAACGGAACTCACTGCCAAATTGACACCTGCACCAGAAGGTGGGTATATTGCTTCTAACTCTGAGACTGGAACGACAACACAAGGTGAAACGGTTGAAGAAGCTTTATATAATTTGCGTGAGGCAAATGAACTTTACCTTGAAGAATTTCCACCGTAAATTCCCGAAGCAACTCCCTAAGGTGCGCTCTTTGTGATTGTCTTTATTGTTCGTATATGATTGTATGTATACGAGCGATAAAGAAAATAATGGTAATAGTGCTGATTTGATCTAAAAAAGAGATGACGTTTTTGAATTGATGAAAAAAATAATGGTATATTGAAATCCAGGCAAGCTACCGAAGCAGGAGTTGACAATAAGACTCTGCAACGGATGAATCAGGCTGGTGAAATTGAAAGGGTTGAAAAAGGGATTTATATTAAACCCGATCAATTAGAGGATTGCGGAGTGACTCCAGAGGAAACCATGAGTGCTAAAAATAGCACGAGCTTGATTGATTTTCTAAACAAAGGTATAATTGCATTTAAATACCCGCACTAAAATTCCAATGTGGGTAACGAGGTGCAGTTATGGCTGACATTATCAGTATAATAGAGGAATTTACAAAACAGGGAGGAATCCTAAAAACCTCAGAGCTACATGCACTGGGGCTAAGTAGTCGTCAAATTAAAAGGCTGCTTGCCGAAGGAGAAATATCAAAAATAAAGCAAGGTTATTACGAACTTGCAGGGGAAGTGAATTCAGAAGAAATTATTATTGCGAAACTTTTTCCTGAAGCGGTAATATTTCTTGAAAGTGCGCTTCTGTATTACAACTATACAGACAGGATACCAAAGGCTTGGCAGATAGCTGTTGACCGAAATAGTGAAAAAAGTAAATATAAGATTGATTACCCACTAATTGAACCTTACTATCAGGATCCTAAATATCTAAATATAGGTGTCTCAACATTTCAAGTTCAAGGGTTCGACATTAGAATCTTTGATCGAGATCGTACCATGTGTGATATTATGCGCTATGAGAAAAAAATTGAAAAAGAAGTGTTTACGAATGCAGTGATGAGATACATAAAAGATCCAAGAAAGAACATCAGATATCTGTTTGAATACGCAGAAGTGTTTAATATTACCAAAAAAGTTCAATCACAGATTGGGAAGTGGTTATGATATTTATTTTCTTGCGACTTCATTTGAATTTGAAGGTAGAAAACTTCGAGAAGCAATACAAAAAACATTTTCAACAAGGGGAACTCCTTTTGAAAAAGATTCAGTTTTAGTTATTGAGAGATTAATTGCAAACGAGGTATTTATGATTAGATGGGATAACTTTTGTAAAAAGGTATTGAAGTATGAATTAAGTTTTAGTGAAGTTGTTCAACTGATTGTTTCGTTTTTAGAACCGCCGTTTCAAGCTATTATCAATAAAGAGGAATTATACAAGAACTGGAATTCAGATAAAAAACGATATCAATAGATATATATAAGCGTAGCGTAGGGCCGAAAGGAAAGCCACTGGAACTGCTCCCACCGGCTGCACGATCATAGGCGCTGCCATTGCCGAAGCTACAGCCGCCACATCACCTTGGCTCACATCAAAGCCATCACTCAGCGCCGCATCTACCAGCAACCGGGCTTTCTTTAGGATCCGTAAATCTTTTGCTAAAAAAAATGATCCACATGAATATTATCATTGAGCATTTAAGAAAGCATAAAATTTCCTATACCTGCTTTCCTGATGCAATATCACTAACTGAACTGGCCGGTAACAACTGACTTGTCTTAATCTGGCGCCCGGCTTTATGCTTTCCGCCCCTACCGGGATCACGTCATGATGGAGCTATTTTTGCAAACAGGCCTGCGCTTGGATGAGTGACTCAGCTTGAAAAAGGCGATATCAACTTAGAAGAAGAATACGTCCGGGCACGGGGCAAGGGTGATAAAGAGCACCTGGTGTCCCTGACTGAAACCACCATAAGGCTTAGCCAGCGGCCTTTATCCAGCCTTGGAGCCGAAGCCATAACCGCGGAAGCATCACTTGCCCTTTTCATATTTGAACAGGGCAGCAACCAGGCCCAGCGTAATAACAGCGAAATCCTCATATACTGCCGCAATAGATCACCAAGCTGTTGATTATGTTATAATATATGGGCATAAAAGACAGTTGAAAACAGGACTGTTTCTGAAAGGATGGATAGTAATGGAGTATTCAATTCTCATTGAAAAAATAACCGAGGAAAGTTTCCCGGAAGGTTACTATTATGCCCATATTCCTTCACTGGATTTAACAACACATGGATATGGAATAGAAGGAGCTAAAAAGGCCGCACTTGAACTAGTTACACTCTGGATTCAGGAGAAGTCGGAAAACAACGAACCTGTGCACCAGGAAAATGAAAGCTATTTCAGCAGGCTGGAAATAATTAATGCCTTATAAAGCAAGGGAATTATTGAGAAAACTGGAAAAAACACCCCCTGGGGTAGTTGAGGATAAGTTTTAATTCGCTCCCCTTGACAAGTTAAACTGCTATAGGTATTATTGTTCACAAGGTGAACAACAAGAGTGTGCCTGTGGGG
>JBNJHL010000251.1:0-146 GCA_051748445.1 Bacillota bacterium | reverse complement strand
AAGCCGGGTTCAATGAAAAACGGCAAAGTGGTTCTCATGTTATAATGCGTCACCCTGATGGCAGACAAACCTATATTGCCATGCATCCCGGCGATATTCCTGTTGGTACTTTTCGAAAAATATTGAAGCAGGCACAGCTTTCTGAA
>JBNJHL010000250.1:0-2849 GCA_051748445.1 Bacillota bacterium | reverse complement strand
TTTATTTTGCAGTATTTCAAGCGCCTTTTTATAGACAGAAGCCTGATCCGCCAGCTTTCCATCACGCAGTTTCAGTTCGTAACCGGCCAAAAGCTTTATTATTTCCTCGCCCTTCTGCCTGTCAACGAAGACGGCGGGATCGATATCCTTCGCTTCTACCCCGGCCAGACGCAGCTCCACCAGGGCGCCCTTCAATATCCCTTCAGGCCCGTAAAGTCCCTCCAGTTCGGCAAAGTATTTAAGCTCTCCCCTGCTTCTCATCTCCGCCAGGGTGGAGCCGATTAAAAATAAAACCTCACCTTCATCTATAATCCTGATCCTCTCATCAGCAAAAACCTGCCCGACAATCTCCTCAGCCATTCCGGCCGCTGTTACCGGGGTTACATTCAACCAGGCTGCCCCGCCCCGTGCCGACGCCTCAAGCAACTGATGCCCACAGTGATAGTTGTCAGCAACCAGTTTCTTTTCAATAAACTTATTATTACGACAGGCTTCCGCTAAAGCTTGCATCAACATATTCATCTTCAAGTGTCCACCTCACAAACTCCCATTTTCCTCTCAGGGCTTTTAACCTCTTTAGCCTTAGTCGACAACATGCGACCCATACCCTGTTCCACACAGAAACAGCAGAACTTTTCTCCCGAATTAATTATAGCTTGGGCATGAGACACATATATGTCTCAAAAGGTGAAATTATTGGCCTTGATGCAGAGACCAGGTATTTTTTGCCGATGAAGCCTTACGACCAAACTTTCCCGTCATAACTAAGGCTGATATAAAAAAATACTGCTTTTTTACTTACTATAAGTCTTCACAGTTTTTTGCAAAAAATCATGCAGCTCTTCCCTTAGCCACAGTGGCTCGAGCACTTCCACCGTCGGCCCCCAACTCATCAACCAGGGAATCATTTCGCCGGCCCCGGCCACCTTGAAAGTTACTTCTGCTTCACCATCGGACAGGGGCATCACTTTCTGCGAACTGTGAAAGCTGACCGCCCCGAAACGCTCGGCTACACCCTTCTTAGCCTTCAGGCGGACCGTCTCAACTTTAGCCTCCTGGTCGTCATCCACATTCCATATCCCCCAGGCATCCTTGAAAATGCCGGTCATGGATAAACCCTCTGGACGCTTGAAAATGCTGTTTTCTAAAACTTCAAGGCGCTTGATATGATCTAACTGGTAGATCCTTCGCTTTTCCTGCCAGCGACACTTACCTACCAGGTACCAACTGCCATGGCGGCAAACCAAACCGTACGGCTCTACCTCCCTGTTTCTCCTAACCCCGTCATAAATACGGACATATTCAATCTTGACCAGCTTGCAGTTTTCAATGGCCCTGATAATTTCGCTGATCCTTCTTATAAGTTTCTTTGGTTCTGTCGGCCCGTGGCCCGAAACGTGAATATGATCTTCAATATCACTGAAAAAGGATTGGTCGCCGTCTTGCCTGGACATAACATCCTGCAGCAGCGAACTGATCACCTTTTCAAAATGACCTTTTAAAAATCCTTTTTGCTGGCTGTAGAGACCCAAAATGATCATCAGGGCCTGGTTCGATTCAACATTGCTGACACTTCTTCTGCCGCTGTATAAATAACGCGTCTGTCCAGAACCGTCACGGCTGGAGCGGATGGCCAGGGGCAAAGTGACACTGCCGCTCTCCCGACTCCCCGCCTGCCCTGTTCTTTTGGGCTTAAGCTGTTTTGAAGCATAGGCGGCAGGGCTTAACAGCTCGTTGATCCTGCGAATATTGCGGTAGATTGTCCTGTCGGTGGGTATAACATCCTTGGCATCGACATAAGCTTCTTTAATATCGTCCAGGGTTGCTCCACCATATGGGGTTTTCTCCAGGAGAGTGACTAAAATCTTAACCAGGGCCTCCGGCGATCTACCGGTGCGCGGATAAGCAGCCATTTTTGATCACCTCTTTCGCTAATTATACCTAAAGAACCCCTAATGAGTCACCAAATACAAAATAATTTTAAGAGACACATATCTGTCACTGCTCTCGGCTAAAGTTAAACCATGAATAATTCTGATTAAAACAAAAGGGGATGATGAAAATCAGTTACAGGGAACAGTTCATTAAAAACGTCAAACAGCTTTTCAAAACGGAAACCGCAGCATACCTTCGCAAAGAAAAGGCAGAGGAATTAATTTACGATTACGTGAACGAGTTGATGGAATATCTCTATGACGAAAGTGAAGCAGCCACCGAAAAATTTGACCTTGACTATGACAAGATCAAACTGCGCGGGATCGAGCTCGGCTTTGAATTTGTGCCCCGTGCCATTGAGGTTTACATCTCGACTGAAGGCTCAGGCGAAAAAAACCTGATCGACAGGCTCGAAGATGACGGCAATACCTTTATAAGCAGCAAGCTAAACAAAGAGCTTTCTGAAGAACTACTTGATGAATACCTTAAGACAGCTTTTGCCGAAACCCTGGAGTCAAGTCTGGCCTCCTGATCGGGACCTTCTTCTGCAAACCTTTCCTAACCGGTAAACCGGCTTCACACGGCAGTAGCTGCAAACCACTGCCCCCTGTGAAGCCGGAGCCGGATCATTATATTTTCATACCTTGCATTACTATTATAATTCATTTAATTCGGCGTTGATTTTTCCCAGATCAATTTCTTTGCCCTGTAAAAAATATTCGACCAGCTTGGCCACAACATAGTCCGTTCCGCCCTCGATATAGAAAAGCTTTTCCTTTGGCTTTTCAGGCTTCCTGAATTCTTTCAAGGATTTTTCCATGTGCCAATCGGTAATAATCAGCGGAGTGTGATCAAAGATAGGCTCTTCCATCAACACTTCCCTATTTTCATCCTGAATCGGATACTCAGTTTCA
>JBNJHL010000249.1:0-2858 GCA_051748445.1 Bacillota bacterium | reverse complement strand
TGCAGTCCTGGTTAGCGGTTTGCTGTTAAAAGTCAGGCAGCTGTTAAAACCCAGAAGGGTTGGATAAATATCACCGGTTAAACAAGATTAAAAGGCAATGCTGCTATATTATTCTTGAAAGCTGTTAGCGTGGCAAGTGGTTTACCTGTTTTTACTGGCGATTGCGTGATATAATTTAGCTAGATGATTTAGTAAATTTCGTTTTGTTAACTGGAAGGAAAGGGGGAGCACCTTGATTTTGCTTAAAGTCTTCCTGTCCTTGATTATATCACTTGCCTTCCTGATGTTAATTGGCGGTTGTGGCTTAATCAATAGGCCCGGTAATGCTGAGTCAGACCTAGAAGCTTCAGAGCTTCCCGGGTGGTTGAAGCTGTCTCACCGCCAGTCAGGCGCTTTGAATTTTGACTATGAGCCGCTAGATATCGATGATGAGAAGGCAGCGGAAGAAAATGATCAAGAAGATGAAGAAAAGGAAGATGTTTCTTCAAATAGCGGCAGCAGCTCAAACTACAGGCACAATCCTACGGGTAGCCCCTATAAGCCCGGTACCATAGATGACATGATCTGGCAGCAAAAGCAGAAAGATAAGCAGCAATAAAGTTTGATTTATGTATATGTATTAATATTAGAAGTATATGGCTGGCAATTATGGATAAACCTGTCTTTTTGTAATAATAATTACTTGGCCGTTTAGCTATGACTGCAAAAGATTAGAAATAAATGAAGTTTTTAAGAAAGGAGGAGACCCGATGGCTGAAGCAGCTGAAAATGGTGAAGTCCAACTTGTCGTATTTGTAATGGAAACCGAAGAGTTCGCCTGCAGTATTAATAATGTGCGCGAAGTGCTGAAAATGATCAAGGTCACCCCCTTGCCCCGTTCGCTTGATTTTGTTGAGGGCGTGATTAACATGCGCGGTGAAGTAATACCCGTGATCGACCTGCGTAAACGTTTTGGCCTGCCTGATGCCGAAAGAACTGATAACAGCAGGATTATTATCGTTGAAGTGGAAGAGCGCATGGTTGGTTTAATTGTGGATTCTGTCAGTGAGGTAATCAGCCTTTCCAGTGAGCAGATCCAGGAAGCACCCAGCCAGGTGGCCGGGGGAAAGACTGATTTAATAACCGGGGTTGGCAAAGTAGATGACAGGATGCTGATTATTTTGGACCTAAACAGGATTCTGACCAGTGAAGAGCAGATAGCATTAGAGGATGTTTCCAAAACCAGCAGGCAATTAGCCGGAAATGAATAAAGGCGTTGATAAAACAGATGAGAATTGAGGGGCTCGGTAGGAATAACGGGCCCATTTTACGCAGGTCAGAGGGGTGCACCATTACCGGAAAAATTTATCCGTAAATTCCCAGACTAAATGCCACCCCGTCGTCCACTGTAGAACTTACTTTGGGAATTTACTAAAAATTTATCCTGACTTTTCAAAAAAATATTTGACACAACAGAATAAATAGTTTATACTGTTAACAGAGAAATAGTAGATAGACCTGAACGATAATGGCAAAACACCTGAAAAGGTGCGGCGCAAAGCTAAAGGGCCTAAAGTTCATCAGAGCAAAGGTAGCCTGGCCACCGAAACAGGTTTTATTTATTGGAAGGAATAGTTAGAAGTGGAGAACTGCCCGGCGAGCCTGGTAAACTCGCAGGGCAAATAAAAAAACCTGACCGACAAAGGCAAACCTACCGAAAGGTAGGGACGCAAAGCTAAAGGGTCTAAAGCTCACAGGAGCTAAGACAGCCTGGCTACCGAAACAGGATTTTTATATGTTTCAACTTTGTCGGTCCCTCAGAAGGAGGGACTTTTTGATGAAGAAGAAAGGCGGATTGCTAAAAAGTTTAAGTATTTGCTTGGTAGTGGTAATGGTAATGGCCGGTGCAGGAGTATTCCTGCTGGCCGGTGAAAGCCAGGGCACCCAAACAGGTGGTAAAGTGGAAGCGGCCTGGGATGGACAGAACTTTGAAGAAAACAAAGAAGAAGCAATTGAGGAAAGTAACGAAGAGAACAAAGAAGATAGTACGGAAGCGGAAGCACGTGAAGAAGCTGCTGAACAAGTAGATAACTATAGTAACGCTGACCAGGAGCAGGAAGATTCAGCTGCTGAAGAAGAAAATGAAAGCAATCTGAACAATAACAGCGTAGCAAGCAACAGCGCAGGAAGTGATGGCGCCGAGAGTTCAAGTGCCAATGAAGAGCCTGAAGTAGAACCAGAGCCAGAACCAGAACCAGAACCAGAGCCCGCAGCTGTTCAGACTACCAGCGCACCTGTAGATCATAAGGCTGTGCAGGAAGAAAATAAAGAGCCTGAAGCAGAAAAGAAGGAAGAACCAAAACCGGAAGTTCAATCAATATCAACTTCAGCACCCGTAACTTACAACTGGGGTTCGGCTGGTAACTATACCTTTAGAATTGAAGTATCGGTAACTAACAGTGGTTCCGAAACTTCCAGGAATGTCAGTGTAGCGGTACCTCTGCTGGAGAACAGCTCCCCATACCAGACAACCTCTTTAAAGTCAGTAAATTATAATACTATTTCCACCTCAGGTCGGGTCAGTACTATTGACCTTGGTGATCTTGGTCCCGGTGAAACGAAAACAATCAGGGCAGACTTTGATATCAGGATTAACTCTGTCTCAATAAATTCAAGCAATGAAACAGTAGAAAAAGCCCGCCAGGCTTATGAAATGTATGCCGGCAGCGGTAACTGCCGCAACCTGGCCCGCGCTTTTATTAATAAGTGTGGGGAAATGGGTATCAATGCCAGGGAGGTAATCGGGTTTGCCAGGCCGCAGCGTGGGAATATGACCTCCGGCTCACTCGCCGGCTGCCGTCATAGCTGGGCAGAATTTG
>JBNJHL010000248.1:0-2860 GCA_051748445.1 Bacillota bacterium | reverse complement strand
CCCTAATATTGCCAGGGCAAAGTATTCCGGTGAACCAAAAGTAAGAGCGATTTTTACAAATTGCGGGGCCACAAAACTAAGTAGAATAGTCCCGATGATCCCTCCGCAAAAAGATGCAAATATTGCCATGGCAAGCGCTCGCTGAGCTTCGCCTTTAACAGTCATAGCATGCCCGTCAATTGCAGTCGCTGCACCCATCACATCACCTGGCATGTTAAACAAGATAGCACTAATTGACCCACCATAAGTCGCTGCACAATAAACGCCAACCATTAATAACAAGCCGGTAATCGGTGACATGCTATAAGTAAAAGGAACTAAAAGACTTACAGCAGTAACCCCACTTAACCCCGGCACAGTACCAAAAACCAGGCCGATTAGAACCCCGAGAGCAATTGCCAGCAAATTGCTGATCATCATTGTAGTTTCAAGTCCGAGCCAAAAATATTCCAGCATGTCTATACCTCCTTGGTTTCTTAAATGTGCTTACAAAGTAGAATTATATTGCATATTTTAATAGAAAAAGTTACTGATCATCTGAAATATTCCAACTCCTCTAGGTAGGGGAACAACTAACAGTTGAGTAAACATAAAATATATTACTGCGACCAGCACAATTGGTGCCGTGCCTAATAATAACGGACGCCTTTCTTTAAGTAATATAAGGTACAGGAAACTAAAAATAAGTGTGCTGGTTATAAAGCCCATTATGCGAATCAAATAAAGGTAAATAAAAACTGATCCTATTACGCTAACCATTCTAATAATTTCCGATGATGTTGCTTGCTCATCTTCAGTTTTAGTTTTTGCATCAGCAAGAATTTCTAACTCTTTTAAAGATAAAATTTTACCTTCTTTTTGAAATCTTTCCCGCAAAGCTTCTTCCCGCTTGCCGGTCTTATCTTCTTCTGGCAATTTATCAAGAAAATCATTTTCCTGCTCGGCTTGTAATCTTTTATAAGCATTATAAATAAAAAACGCTGATAGAATCGCCCCAAATAGCAATATCCATCCCGGCCAGAAAGCAGGACTAACAAAACGCCAGCGTTCAACACTAAGATTCATAAAATTTCCGATAAAAATGCGCATGCCAGAAAAAAATATAAATAGTACTACTGCTACTATTAATTCGCCGTACTTTCTATATTTGCTCATTAAGAAATCGAGTTTTTCTACAATAATGTTTGGCATTAATTACAAACCACCTTTCCTGGAGCAAAGCAAAGGATCAATAAAAAGGGGAAACGCCCTTGTCACGCTTCCCCTTTTTGAAATTCTGCCATCACCTATTCAACGTAGCCCAGGTCTTTTGCCAGAACTTTTAATCTCTCAACTTCGTCGATCGCATAAGCTTTAAAATCATCAGAGTTCAGGTAAGCCTGGGGAAGATGCTGGAAGAATTCTTTTTCATAATTGGAGTAATAGGGAAGTTTGGAGGAGGCATAGAAACAGTTATGCAAGTAGTCTATGATCTCCCGGTCAACACCCTTTACAGTAACCATACCCCGCCAACGTCCAACAGGCACGTCATAGCCAAGATCAGCAATGCAAGGGACATCTGGATCAAGTTCTTCGAATACAATTTCGCCACCATAGGCCAGCGGCTTAATATCTCCAACTTCATATAAATCGATCACAACACCGACAGTTTCATGCATTAAATCAACGTGACCGCCAAGTAGGCTTGATACCCTTTCACCAGTTCCATCGTAAGGCACGTAAACAATATCTGTACCCAACTCTTTGGATAAGGAGGCAATACGGAATTCATCATCACCCCCGGCTCCTGCGCCACAAATTGTCAATTGACCTGGATTTTCAACAGCATAGTCGAGCGCATCCTGAATAGTTTCGAATTCACTGTCTGCCCGGGCCCAGTATATTTCCGTAGCCCCCTGGTTACGAATTATAAAATCAACATCGTTTGTGAATGAGTGAGGCTGGGTGCCAAGAGCGTCATTAATAGTCTGGTTGGCAATTGCACCGTAAATGGTATAGCCATCAGCAGGTTGTGTTAACAGGTAGGCGAGGCCTACCTCACCACCACCACCTGGCATATTGTTAAAAACAATATCCTCATCCATTATTTTGGTGGCATCTCGCCCGATGTGTCTGGCATAATTATCGGAACCGCCACCTTCTCCCCAGGGTACAATATATTCAATCGAACGAGCTGGGTACCCTTCTGGTTTAGGGATTACTTCACGCAATGCTTCTATTACCTCATCATCTGAATAAACATCGTCATAATAATCTTCAATTACTTCATCTATAGCTGAAGTAACTTCATCCTGGCTCGGCCAATCAGCCTCCACTGCCTCTTCTTCAGTTTCTACTGCTTCTTCTCCCGCATCTTCTGGCTCACCACACCCGCCAAACAATAATCCGATCATCAAAACCATTATTAATACTAAATATTTGTTTTTCATAGTTGAGCACCTCTCAGGTTTTTTGATAATCAAGCTTTTTAATAACTACAAACATAAATATTAAAATATCACGCCCTTTTGCCACTTCTAATTTTTTGTAATGTTATTAAAAATTCGATATCGAATTTTTAAATAATTCGCTTTTATTTTCATTATTCCTTTTTTATATTAAATTTTATTTTCAGATATATTTTCAATGAGTGATCGCGAACACTTGCGGACAGTTTGTTAATCAGTTATTATGAATTATATTTATATTTTAATAAAGGAGATTTACTTCATGAGCGACAGCGGGGACGATGGTGGGGAGGTAGTAGAAGGTGCGAAAGAGCGCGATGCCCGGCACCTTGCTGTTCAGCAGAAGCGCACAGCTCAGGCTGAAGACCGTACCAAGGGGCAGGGACAGTCCGACGTAATACAGCGTATTGTAC
>JBNJHL010000247.1:0-2861 GCA_051748445.1 Bacillota bacterium | reverse complement strand
GGTATAAAAAAGTTACAGGAAGGCGCACCTGGCGATATACCTCACCTTTAAGGAAGTTAATAGCTTTATTTAATAATATAAAAAAAGAATTGTAAATAAAGTAAAAAATAACTAACAAAGCTAAAAGACATTTTAATTTTTGCTTAGCAGGTAATGAAAGCAAGAAAGTGAGGAAAAGATATTTTTTATTTCATTGGCAATAGGTTCTTAAGTTAAACGAACCAAAATACAAAACAGCAGATATTTATAGAAATACTAACATATACTACAAAGCGTTAACTTTCTAATACTAATATTTATATTTTTTGGTTAATCTAGTTTTGATAATTTAGTGGGGGGGGGGGGGTAAAATGATCACTGCCCACTTACCCAGTCGCGCAGGCATCATCGGCAACCCCAGTGATGGTTACGGCGGGGCAGTCATTTCTTGCGCCATTAAAAACAAGGCGACTGCTACCATTGAACCGGCCACTGAACTTGTTGTCACCAACCGTTACGGCAGCAGGGTCTTAAAGCAGGAAGCTGATTTTGAGAACCAGGGTGACTACTTCGATCACTTTCGGGTTGTGCTGCGTTCTTTAAAGCTCTTTGATTTGCGGGCTAATATCTCAGTATCAACTACGATCCCCGAGCAAGCAGGTTTAGCCGGTTCAACCGCTGCCCTGGCAGCAGTTATAAAGGCAGTTCTGGCTTATACCGGAAGAGAATATGATCATTACTACCTGGCAGAGTTAACCCGTTATCTTGAATACAATTATTTAGGCATACAGTGTGGATACCAGGATGCCTATATGACAGTTTTTGGCGGTTTAAACTATATAGAATTTAAAGGTAAGGAATATTACCGGGAACTGAATAAGGAACCATATGCAAAAGTAGTACCCCTGGGCAGCTTTATTGATGAGCTGCCCTTTGTTATTGTACACAGCGGGATTAAGCACCACTCCGGGCAGTTTCACCGTCCTTTGCGGCAGCGCTGGTTGGAAGGATATCAGCAGGTCATAGTAGCTTACCGGGAAATAGCTGGGCTGGCCAGGAAGGGAAAAAAGGTTTTGCTGGCGAAAGAATGGTTGGAGATGGCTAAATTGATGAAAGAAAACCATCAAATCCAGGATAGCTTAGCTTTTTGCGGGGAGCAGAATAATCACTTAATCCGGGTGGCGGAAAGTAACGGGGCTCTGGCAGCCAAGCTGGCTGGCGCTGGTGAAGGGGGCTCAATCATTGCTTTGACGCTTGAGCCTGAAAGAACAAAAAAAACCTTGCAAGAAGCAGGGGCAAAAGAGTTTATTGAACTGGATCCTTTTGGAGCCGGAGTTGTTTTAAATGGTAATAATTATAATAGTTATTAGCTACCAGGAAAGCGAGGTCATTTAAGTGAAAATTGCCGTAGCAGGCGTAGGTTATGTGGGGCTATCTATTGCGGTGCTATTAGCGCAACACAACGAAGTGACAGCCTTAACTACCACTCCCAAAAAAGTAGAGATGATCAATAGTAAAAAATCACCTATACAGGATGCGGAGATTGAAGAGTTTTTAAGAACTAAAGATTTAAACTTAACAGCTACTATTGATAGGGAGAGTTTCTATAAAGATGCAAAGTATGTTATAGTAGCTACGCCAACAGACTACGACCCGGTTAAAAACTATTTCGATACCAGCACTGCTGAAATGGTTATTGAAGAATCCCTTTCCGTTAACCCAGAGGCAGTCATTGTTATTAAATCAACTGTGCCGGTAGGTTATACTGAAAAAAGGAATGAGCAGTTTAATACAGACAAGATTATTTTCTCCCCGGAGTTTCTAAGAGAAGGTAAAGCACTCTATGATAACCTTTATCCGTCCAGGGTTGTTGTCGGGGAGAAGTCCAAAAGAGCAGAGGTGTTTGCTAATTTACTGGTGCAGGGGGCTATGAGTGATAATGTTCCGGTACTTTTCACCAGTTCCACAGAAGCAGAAGCGATCAAGCTTTTTGCCAATTCCTACCTGGCGATGCGGGTAGCATTTTTTAATGAACTTGATTCTTATGCCGAAGTGCGGGGGTTAGATACTCAGCAAATTATTGATGGGGTCTGCCTTGACCCGCGGATCGGCAATCACTATAACAACCCTTCCTTCGGTTATGGTGGTTACTGTTTGCCCAAGGATACAAAGCAGCTACTGGCTAACTATGCCGATGTTCCGAATAATATCATCGGTGCAATCGTGGATGCCAACAGAACGAGAAAAGATCATGTGTCCGATATGATCATCAGGAGAGAACCGAAGATTGTAGGTATTTACCGCCTGACGATGAAGACCGGTTCCGATAACTTCAGGCAGTCTGCCATTCAGGGGATAATGAAGCGGGTTAAAGCGAAAGGCATAGAAGTGGTTGTTTACGAGCCTGTTCTTAAGGAAGAAGAGTTTTATAGCTCCAGGGTTGTTAGGGATTTGGAAGAGTTTAAGCATATTGCAGATGTTATTGTGGCCAACAGGTTAGCTGATGAGATAAAGGATGTAGCAGATAAACTTTATACACGAGATTTGTTTAGTCGGGATTAATTTTTTTACCATTTAGCAGATACACCTGTCAAGGGAGGTGATTGGATCTAGTAAAAAATAAAAATTGCAACCTTGTCCCCAGCTTAATTGGTGGAATTTGCTTGCCTGTGAGAAGATTATATTTTTGATCTTTGTTGTTATCGGAGTTGACAGGTTGGGTTGAAAGAAATATTGACTAACCAGTATTGCAAAGGTATAATGTTTGCATGATGAACGTTCAGGATGTAAACGGTGAACTAGATAATCATGAAGCGATGGAATATAAGCTTCTTTCCTATTTAACCCAGAATGAGCTTACTTCCCAGCGTAAGATTGCTGGT
>JBNJHL010000246.1:0-2866 GCA_051748445.1 Bacillota bacterium | reverse complement strand
ATATTGACCTGCAGGTTAAAGAGGGCGAAATATTTGGCTTTATTGGCCCAAATGGCGCCGGGAAAACAACTACCATTCGCCTTTTGTTGGGGCTGATCAGGCCTACCTCCGGAGAGGCCCGTCTCTTCGGCCAGCCGGTACCGGCTGGGGGCGGCAAGCTCTACGCCAAAATCGGCTATGTGCCATCTGAGGTTACTTATTATCCAGAAATGACAGGGCGCGATCTGCTTAACTACGCAAGCGGTTTTTATGAGCTTCAATCAGGGCGATGGGTAGAGGAGTTAACAGAGCGGTTACAGTTCGATCCTGAAAAAAACGTTCGCACTTATTCGCACGGAAACCTGAAAAAATTATGCATCATTCAATCTCTGATGCATCAGCCACAACTGGTTATTCTTGATGAACCGGGCAGCGGACTGGACCCCCTGATTCGGAAAGAACTATTTGACATTCTGGAAGAGTTGAACCAGAAAGGGGTAACCATATTCTTTTCAACTCATGTTTTGGAAGAGATAGAGCGCATCTGCCACCAGGTTGCCATGATTAAAGAAGGTAAGTTGCTGCAGGTTGGGCCGGTCGATAAACTGCCCGGCCGTGACATCCATATAGTGGTCATGAAAATTGCCGGCCAACAGCCATCAAAAGTTGAATTAGCCCGGATAGGCGAAGCTGAAGAAATTCCGGCAAAACCTGAATATTACCGAGTTTTAAGCCGTCAGCCTGTCAATATGCTTGTTGCTAATCTCAGCCAATATAAATTGGATTACCTGCGGATTAGTGATCCTACGCTGGAAGAAATATTTATGGAACTTTACGAACCAGCTGCAAAAAGGGGGCAAAACAGCTATGTTTAGTCTCAATATCATCTTCACTGAAATACGCCTCAATAAGCGCAGTTTACTGATCTGGACAGCAGTTTTGGCGATTGTCATTCTTGTTTACCTTAGCTCCTTTACATTTATGGAAGAAATGAATGTCGTTGAAATGATCGAAGGCTATCCTGATATATTTACTACCGGCCTCGGCATGGGACCGGAAATGTTTGGTGATGTTAATGTTTACCACGGCGGCCTGGTAATGCTATACGGGTTATTACTAGCTTCTATTTATGCAATGATGCTCGCCGGCAGTATGGTTTCAAGGGATTCTGATTTGGGTACTGTTGAATTTCTTTACACCAGGCCGCTTACCCGCACTACTATTATGCTTTCCAAAGTGCTCTCTTTCCTGGCTATGATGCTCTTTCTCTGGGTTATTGCTTACATCTTCAGCGCTGTTATCGGTCGGCTTTGGGTTGCGCCAAATGAATTTGATTTGGGTGCACAACTGCTGGCGCACCTGATGGGCCTGCTGGCCTGCCTTGCTGCAGGCGGAGTGGCTTTTGCCGTGGCACCTTTAATTAACCGAGTTCAGGGAACTACCTCCATTGCGATCGGCGTTGGATTTGCCTTTTTTATTTTAAACAGTCTCGGAAACATGTATGACCCGCTTCGGTTTATGAAATACCTCAGTATTAGCTACTACGCTGATTTAACGGGAGCATCTTCCGGGCAGGTGCCGGTTGCAGGCTTAATTGTATTACCGCTTGTTTTTCTTGTTGGTGTGGCGATCGGAGCAGTTCTGCTGAACCGCAAGGACTTTACTGATTAGCAGTGCTTGTTTAAACTAAAGTAAGAACGATTGTACCGCTGAACAGATCACAGACTAAGGAGATCAGGCAACCACCATGGTAGAAGAGGACTTAAAAAATTACAAACACAAGATTCACTGGGTTGGAGGGAAATATGAAGGGCAGCTTAAGTATGGCGTGCCTGAGGGGTCAGGCAAGCTGGTTATGCCGAATGGAGCAACTTATGAAGGTGAATGGTTGAAAGGAAAACCGCATGGCCGGGGCACTTTACATTATCCCGGGGGTGGTATTTACCGCGGTGAGGTTAGGAAAGGCAAACGGCAGGGACAGGGCATTTATACCGGACCGGATGGAAAAGTTTATAAAGGGTTGTGGGATAACAATAAGCTGGTTAAAGCGATAGATTAATGTTTGTTTGAAAACAACTTAAATAACCCCTGCTTCAGGTATTCCGCAAACGAAATCTTTTTTTAGTTCCAAACTAACCTGTCAGATCCATTTGGAACCGTAATAGTGAGCATCTATTTTTTCAGACGGCAAAACAGTTCTACCAACTATACTCTTAAAACCAGGGAATTGCTGCAGTTATTGATCGGGGGTTTAGGCAGGGCATAGTTTCATCATGTTCACCCCGGTTCAAGTAGAGGCTTTTCAAGTATAAAAAAGCCAATCAAAAGTTCTAAGGTAAATATGTTGATTTGATATATTTATGCCTGGCCGGTTTAAAGGTCGACCCTAAGCAGAAAGAATAAACCTTTACCATTATCGTTTTTTTATTTAAGCCTATATCTGGCTTATAGTCATTGCTGCCTGGCCCGGAGCCAGCACTGCCACGATTGACAGCAGGGGAAATGCCATCCTCTCCCAGGATCGCTTGCTCCGGGGTCTCAATACCGTCGGGGTTATCGATAGCAAAGGCGCTATTATTAGATTTTTACGGCTGTTCCGTAGACTACAATTTCAGCCATGCCGGCGGCAACCTGGGAAGAAGCGTAGCGGATCCCGATAATGGCGTTAGCGCCCATATCTTTGGCCTCCCTGACCATGTCACCGGTGGCGGCTTCACGCACGCTGGTTAGCAGTTCGGCATACTGCTTCACTTCACCCCCTACCAGATTTCTCAAAGCTGCCAGGATATCCCTGCCCAGATGGGCAGCCTTGACCCGGTTGCCCCTGACAATACCCAATACCTCGTACTCTACTTTCAGATCAGTTGTCGTCATTAACATTTATACA
>JBNJHL010000245.1:0-2883 GCA_051748445.1 Bacillota bacterium | reverse complement strand
CGCTGGTAGCCTGCGGGTGCGTTATGACACGCAGCTGCCATACCAACCGCTGCCCGGTAGGAGTGGCCACTATGGATAGCGAGTTACGCAAACGTTTCAAAGGTAAAGCTGAACATGTCCGCAATTTCATGCTCTTCGTAGCCGAAGAACTGCGCTTAATTATGGCTTTGCTGGGTATCGCCACCGTGGATGAGCTGGTCGGCAGAGTTGACCTGCTTGAACAAAACCGGGAAATAAGCTTCTGGAAAACAAAAAATCTGGATTTAAACCGGATTCTTCTCAAAACTGATGCCCCGGACAGCGAAACGCGCTGCACCATTTCGCAACCGTCACAGCTGGAGGAATCATTGGATTATAAGCTGCTGCCAGAGATTGAACCGGCCATTGAAACGGCACAAAAGGTTACAGTCAGTTCGCCTATTTATAACCACCACCGTACCGTGGGAACAATCATTTCAAACCGCATAGCTTCCAAATACAGCAATGAGGGCCTGCCCGAAGGAACGATCACCATTAATTTCAAGGGCTCGGCCGGGCAAAGTTTTGGCGCTTTCGCCGCCCGGGGGCTAACCCTGAACCTGGAAGGAGAAGCCAATGACTACGTGGGCAAAGGTCTGTCAGGGGGGCGGATTGTGCTAAAACCCTTCAGTGGAAGCAGCTACGATTCTTCCGAAAACATTATAACTGGTAATGTTAACCTTTACGGGGCTACAGGGGGAGAATATTATGCCACCGGTATGGCCGGGGAGCGCTTTGCCATTCGCAACAGCGGCGCCCTGGCCGTGGTTGAGGGAATTGGCGATCACGGCTGCGAATATATGACCGGCGGCCGGGTGGTAGTTTTGGGTCCCACAGGTCTTAACTTCGGAGCGGGAATGAGCGGAGGGCTGGCTTACATTTATGACCGTCATGGTGTCTTCGACACAAACTGCAACCTGGAAATGATTGACCTGGAAACGGTCACCGAGGAAGAAGATATCCTGGAGCTAAAAACCCTGCTTCAACGACATCTCCTGTATACAGGAAGTAAAAAAGCGGCGTCTCTCCTGGAAAACTGGGAAGAGTCTTTGCCCTTTTTCATCAAAGTCTTTCCAATGGAATACCGCCTGTCACTTGGCAAGATGAGTCGGGAAGACCAGGCTGTGGAAAGAGCTTTACCGCAGGTTAACTAGGAAGGGGAGAGTAAGCTAAGAACGACACCTTTAATAATAGTAAACATAAACCATAGATCAGTTCCGGTTTCAGGTCAACGCGGCGTAAAAGCCGGGCATTTAAAGCTACGATCAATGTACCGGCCAGCATGACAAGAGCATGGTTATTGAAAACTTTGATAACACTGAAGTTTACAGGGCAGAAAGATATTTCAGCTGGTATGCTACCTATAAATTTCCTGCTATTAATACTACCTGCCGGGGAGATAGAATTCCGTTCTGCGCCCCGGTTTACTGCTAACCAGGATCAGTCCGCCGACTGCGGGGGTCAGTTCAACAGGGTCGTGAAGATCTAATGCAAAATGCACAAATAATTTTTGCTTGCATCCCATAACTAAAAAACTCATAATGAAATCAGGGACAGAAAAACCTGGTTGGGCATTAATGAAACTTTTTATGACTGTTTGCTGTCTATATTAATGAAACTATTTCAGGCTAACAGGTAAGGAGGTTTAATGATGTTTGGCAAAAAAAGTATTATCATCCCAGTGCTGGTATCCATGGCGGTCTTCGCCCTGCTAGTCGGCGGCTGTGGCAGTGAAGGAAATCAAACCGGAAACAGTGAAGAACCGCAGGTTATTCAAGCCTACGGAGAAGCTGAAATCTCGGCAGAACCAGATATGGCAGAAATAAGTTTGTCAATTGAAACCCGCAGCACCTCTGCCGAAGAAGCTGTCGATGAAAATGCCGAACTGGCCAATGCTGTGCGAGATGCGCTGCTGGAATTTGGTTTGGCGGAAGATGAAATCAAAACCGGTTCTTACCGCCTTCACAGTTACAAGGAAGATCGGGATCCGGAACGTGAGATGAGGGAACCTGAAAGAGAGGAAGAGGCTAAAAGCGCAGAGACGGTTTATTACGAGGCTACCAATGAAATTGAAATCACCATAGATCAAATTGATCTGGTTGGTGAAATTATTGACACTGCCGTTAATGCAGGAGCTAACCGAGTTAACCAGATTAGTTTTGATCTGAAAGACCCGCAAGACTTAAAAACAGAAGCCCTGGCCGAAGCAACAGAACAGGCTACCCGTAAAGCCGAGGCTATTGCTGAGGGCGCCGGAGAATCTATTACCGGGATCTTCAGTATCCGGGAAGAAAGAAGCGATTATACTCCTTCCCGCGTCCGCAAGGAAGAAATGGCGGACGAAGCCGACGCCGGGGCACCGACACCGATTGAACCAGGCCAAGTTAATGTCAGGGTTTCTGTAGTAGCGGAATATACCTTCTAACCTTTTCCGGGATTAGATACTTGTGGGTATTATTAAACGGCGGTTAAATACCGCCGTTTAATTTGAAAAAATTACTTTAACCTGGCAAACCTTTGCAGCAGTATGTCTTAAGCAGGACTGCGGTAAACAAACCGGAAAGATTAACGCCCCAGCAGGATAAAAACTCCGGCAACAATAGCAAGCACTGCCATCAAAAGACCCATTTCCGGGATTGGCAGGGTAACCACCTGCATAAGTCCAGTCAGGATCAGCCAGATCCCCAGTAAAAGCATTCCGAGGCCTTTTGTTGAGTTCCTTTTTCTAGCCATATTTTCCCTCCTTAATAAACCAGCCTGTCATGAAGCAGTTAGCGCCTGAACAAACCGGCGATAAACAAGACAACAATTGCACCCGTGGTTGCTACGAGTATCGAGGTCAGATTAATACCGGTGACATCGTAA
>JBNJHL010000244.1:2555-2892 GCA_051748445.1 Bacillota bacterium | reverse complement strand
CCATGCTATAAATACGTCTGGCATGACTCTCAAGGTAGTCGCACCATCCTGCTGCCCTTCTTGCAGAATTAATCGTAATTGGGCCTTCGTTCCCTTTGTCAGCGATAGTTGCAATGTGGTCAATTAGGGCTAAAGAGGGCATTAGGGATCTATACTTTGTTAAGTGCTCGATCATCACTGGATCATCATCTAAACTTAGCTTGTGCTGTAGCTCAGTTAACCAATCATAAAATAATATTTGTGCTTCTTCATCAAATTGAAAGTATGGTATTTTATCATCATGTGCGCCGTGGTCCGTAAAATTCATCTCGGCTATAGCTTTTATTACCCGAAAAGC
>JBNJHL010000244.1:0-2545 GCA_051748445.1 Bacillota bacterium | reverse complement strand
AGCTCTTTCTTTTGCTTCTGCTTTCGGTGCCTCATCAATGAGTTCCCAATCTTTTAACTTATCAGGGTAGACCATTAATTGCATCCGCTGGATTAGCCCGTCATTTTCAAATGCTGAAGAGGCTTGGTATAGATAACCTAGCAGTTTTGCTGGTTGTATTCCACCCAGTATTGATATACAGAGATTATCAACATGTACTGTGCCTCGGCCAATACGGTCACTGGTTATTGAGCCGAAACCGTTCCATGCTTCGAGATAGAAGGCTCGATCTGTTTCACGGCCTTCCTTATCCCAACCCTTCATAAGACCTATCAATTCATCCCTGAAAAGCAGGATGCCTCTTTGGTTTAAAGTAAGCAACTCGCCCATTTTTTCTATTGTTGAATCGTTGGTTTTATAGCGTTTGCAAAAGGGACTTTCTGGTTTTTCTAATTGAGAGAACTCATCCTTTAAAGTCTCGATAGTCTCTTGCTCTCCCTTTTTGGCGGCCGTTTTCATTTGAGCTTTGATCCCTTCTTTTTTTGCATTATAGGCTTCTATCTCAGCTTCATGAAACAAATGTTCGCTATCATATTCTTTCTTTGCTTCGTTTTCCAACATTTCTATAGGTTTTAATGCTTCGCTTAATGCTGTTGTTTTAAGTGTGCCAGGATCACCGACTATAGCACCCCACAGATTGGGGATAACAAGCCAGTCGTCCTTCTTCTTGGGGCGAATGCCGCAACCAGAACCTATAATAGCCCCTGCTACTACCATTACACTCACTGCTACCATGTCGGGTTGTACCTGCATACGATATGCAGTATCATTTACCCATTCTTGGAAAGGGTCAGGCAATAAGCTGATAGGCAATGTTTCAACAGGTTCTAAGCATATGTTTAAATCTTCAGGGTCAGGCCATTTTCCCAATATATCAGAAATCCTCCATTCAGGCGTTTCTTGGCTTAACTTGCTCAATATATCAGCATCCCCGCCATCATTTAACCAGTCACTTACGTCACCTTTTTCAGGTAAGCCAGGGAGTTGCAGCATTTTTATACTATTGGCTTTTCCTTGAAGTGATTTAGCTACTTGGTCAGCATGTTTTCTGCCTGCATCATCATTATCAGGAAGAATAACTACATTAGCTTCTGCTAAAGTTTCAGTGTAACTTTCCTTCCAATTGCCAGCGCCCATTGGATTAGTGGTTGCTATGAGGCCTAGTTTAATTAGGTTGTTGCAATCTTTTTCACCTTCGCAAAGATAAATGGTTTTACCTTTGCTAATGGCTTCTTTTACCTCTGGTAAATTGTATAAAATGGTTTCTATATCTCCCAAACCATTTATGTAACTACCATTACCATCGGGTCTTCTTTGATAGAAGGTTTTCTTATTATCAACACCATTAACACGGCAAACCTGATATAGTAAACCACCTTTTTCATCGAGATAGTCATAGGCTATTATTGTTCCGATGTTAGCCGATTCATCGGATTCGAATGCGGTATTGATGATTTGTATATTAAATGCTTCTGCTATTTCCTGTGCTGCTTTAATTTTTTCTATTCCCTTAAGAGTAGCGACAAAATCAACTCCATCCCCAGACCAATCACATCCGAAACAATGACCTTTTTCTTTATAAAGATGTAGGCTCGGGTTTCTATCATCATGGAAAGGGCAGGGAACTTTATCGTCTCTGCCCGCCTTTTTCCCATAGAAGTGGTTAACAATTTCAGGGTAGGGGATTTTTTTGACTTGTCTAAAGATTTTGTTTTCTGCTATACTTATATAAGACATAGTTTTCATCCTTTCCGACCAGGATTCCCCCTGGTCTTTGTTTTTTTGAATCGCTTAAATAACTTCTTTCTTTTTAAGATAGTCAAGGAAACGCTCTCTTGGCACAACAAGCCTTTTTTCACCTACCCTCAGAGCTAACCCTTCTGTTTTTACAATTTCATAAGCTAGTTTACGGCAGATCCCTAATATTTCTCCTATTTGATCAACAGTTAAGACAAACGGCAACTCTTCAAAGTTTTTGCAGGTAATTTTTCTCATTATCAACCCCTCCTTTCATTTTGGGCATAAAAAAAACCAGCTGATTAAGCTGGTGTTTTGCAAGATAACGATTATTTATTAGTCTTAAGTTTTTGAAACATATACCCAGTATTGATCTTTATTATTACCGTCTCTAATTGTAAAGAGATTTACATTTTCGTCCTGCGGGTTAAATCCAGCTTTGGCCTTGAGTTTATTCTGTAACCATTTAGCAGCTACAATATAGTCAAGGTTCTTTTCTATAGAGCTATGTGGTATACTCTCAATTTTATTCGCATCAAAAACCATAGTGCCTAAACTACCTTTGCCTGTAATTAGATCATATATTTCTTTATTAACAGATATCTTTACAGTTTTTACTGTACGTCCCCTATCAATTATATGTTCATTTCCATCCTCATCTTTTAAGGTAAAACTGTTTCTTTCTTCTTTGTCAATAATATCAGAATGTTTTTCAGTTTCAATTGCTGTTTTGCGAGCTTTAGCTATTCCATTAGGGGAGATTTTAAAT
>JBNJHL010000243.1:0-2929 GCA_051748445.1 Bacillota bacterium | reverse complement strand
TATTACTGAACTATCTAAAGTCGATGCGGCCGGGAAAATACTTTTTTTGCACGGTGCTATAGCTGCTGAACAGTTGATGCCGAAAAACTTTGTCTTTTTCAATCCCGACGAGCATAAAGAAATCATTGCCCTCCTGGAGCAAAGCGGCGCCCTGGCAATAATCTGTGCAACAGGAAGAAATGCTGCCCTGGCAGGAGGGGTATACCCTTTCCCCTTGATAGAAGATGGTGATTTCGACATCCCCTCAGTGTATATGACCGAAGAGGAAGGCAAGAAGCTTTTACCTTTTGTCGGAAAGAAAGTGATGTTGAGATCCGATGCTAAGCGTATAGAGTCCAAAGGTTGTAATGTGATCGGCAGACAAGGTGCTCTCTCTGCAGACAAAATAGTGGTCACTGCGCATTTGGATGCCAAGATAGGAACGCCCGGGGCGATAGATAATGCCACCGGGGTTATTGTCCTGCTGCTTTTAGCTCGTTTGCTCGATGATTATAGCGGTGATTTGCAAATTGAGCTTGTTGCTTTTAACGGGGAGGACTACTATGCTGTTCCAGGGCAAATGAACTATATCGCAGCAAACCAGGACAATTTTAACCAGATTATGCTTAATATTAATGTTGATGGAGCAGGTTATAAGGATGGTCCGTCGGCACTATCTTTCTACGGGTTGCCTTCCTTCATAGAGAATAAAGCGCGAGAAGTACTGGCTTCAGGCGAAGGGGTAATTGAAGGAACACAGTGGTCGCAGGGCGACCATAGTATATTTATACAGTACGGATGCCCGGCCATAGCTGCTACATCGCAGTGGTTTGCTGATCATATAGATAGCCAGACTATTACTCATACACCCGAGGATAAACCGGAAATTGTTGATTGCCAAAAGCTGGTTGAATTAGCGCAGACGCTTAACACTTTGATCCGTAAGCTATAATTTATGCAAATGAATCAATACCTGCCAACAGGTGTTGATTAGATTATAAATGAGGAGGAACGAATTGAAAACTAAAAGCAATGGAAATAAACCCCTGGTGTATTTCTTCATTCTTAGCTTTATTCTCGCCTGGATGCTTATGTCGATTGGGGTCGTTCAAAACTACGGATTAGCACATATTCCCATTCCCTTAGAACCATTCATTATTCTTGGATCCTGGACGCCGAATATTGCAGCTTTTTTAGTTATGGGCTTGATTATTAAAAGAAGTGACGGCATAAAACACCTGATCCTGGGCTGGACTAAGTGGAAAGTTAGCCCCCTATGGTACCTGGTTGCATTATCCCCGGTTCTATTAAGCTTTATTACCCTTGGCATATATAGAAAATTATATGGTGTCTTTCCAACTTCAGAAGTCTTTACAAATCCAACATTAGTGCTACCGCTGTTATTAATGCTTCTTCTTACCGGAGCTACCGGAGAGCAACTGGGTTGGAGAGGTTTTGCACTGCCCTGGCTGCAAACTAAAATGAGTGCACTGCTTTCCAGTATTATTTTAGGCTTGATCTGGTCCTTCTGGCATATTCCCTTATGGTTCGCCGGAATCGGTCACGAGTATTTGCCATTCTGGGCTTATACGATTATCGGCGTCTCTTTTTCCATACTGGTCACCTGGGCCTGCAATAATACCCGGGGCAGTATGCTTATCGCCAGTTTGTTTCACCTCTTTTTAAATCTTGGAGTAAGTATGATCGATCCTAAAGCAATTCCATTGTTAGCAGTTGTTTTTGCACTATATGCCTTGATTATTATAATGATATTTGGAGCTCAGACATTATCAAGAAAAAATGAACTGCCCATTAATAAAGATAATAAATCATGGGTGATAGATGGGTAATTCCAATCAGAACATCACACCTTTAAAGTGTTCCACTTGACCATCGGGAAGCAGGAGTATTATTTGTTGTATAATCATAATCCTCGCGGCTATTCTGGTTATCGTTGGGGCATTTGCCGCCAAATATTTCTCTGATCTGAGCAGTTACCGCCAGACCGTGGAAGAAATATCTATAGGTGATGTTGATCTTTCAACGATACCAGATGGCACCTATAGCGGTTCGCATGAGATTGTTATTGAACGTCTTTAAAATATAGCAGATTATTATTTAAACCTTAACTGCTACTACAGGTATGGGTTATTTGGTTTTATATTCTATAAGCCGGTATTATTTTGATATAGGTCAGCAATATCATATGTATACACCCAGTTGGACTTGACCTTTATCAATTCTACCTTGTATCTATGATTATCCTTATGTTTCAATATCTTTTATACATGAAGTGCTTCTTGGATTGCCTGTCCTGTTGATCAGATTACCCCGTGCCATTACCTTTTAGCATTTTAACATTTTCACCTGCTAATTATATCATCTTGTTTCTCGGTAGCGCAGTTATAGCTGTGCATAGTATTAAGGCAATACTAGCAGAAAAACAAACTATTATCTTTCTAATCTGCTATAATAGAGCAGGATCAGTCTTGAGCTATTATCAGAGCCCGAAACTGGTATTAACCATTTGAACAAGGGCATTCGCAGGCTAAAAAGCGATAGCTTAAAAAGGAGACCAAACACAAGTGAAGCTATTGCTGAACCTGGTCCGAAAGGACTTTAATAGAAACAGGGTTATCACAACTGCCCTGGCAGTATTCTTAATTCTTTCAGCGCTTTTAATGGCAGGTGGTTTAAGGGTAGCAGGGTCAATGAAATCCTCTCTGGATGGGTTAAATGAGCTGGCTGTTCCTCCCGACTACCTACAGATGCACAAGGGAACCTATGCTCAGAAAGCGTTTGATGGTTTTGTGGAAACCCATGATTATATCGCGGATTCACTGATCGTCGAAATGCTTAACATCAACAATGCAAACATCATTTACCAGGGCGAAACGCTTGAAAAGTCTTTAATGGACAATGGATTCATTGTCCAAAATGAAGGTTTCGA
>JBNJHL010000242.1:0-2946 GCA_051748445.1 Bacillota bacterium | reverse complement strand
TTTCTAAAGGCTGCTTCCGGTAACGAGGCGGGCAACCTTGATCTGCACCTCCAGGGTCAGGAGGGCTTAAAGCAGGCTTTTTCCCTGGCTGAAGGTGATTTTTGTGTGATCGAAAGCGCAATGGGCTATTTTGACGGTCTTGCCAACACATATCTTGGTTCCAGCTATGATATTGGTAGAATACTGGGCATAAATACGGTGCTGGTCTATACTCCCCAGGCAGAGATGTTTACAGCAATCCCGAAAATTAAGGGAATGGCCGAATTTAAAGAGTCGAGTATTAAGGGGGTTATCTTTAACCGCGTCAGTAAAAAATATTACCGGCTTTTAAAGGAGCAGGTTGAGAATTTTACAGACCTTAAGGTGCTAGGTTATCTGCCCCCGCTTGAAAGTGCCGGTTTAAAAAGCAGGCACCTTGGCCTGGTCCAGAGCGTTGAAATTGAAGAACTTGACCAGCTAATTGCCAAGATTGCAGCAGTAGTTAAAGAAACCATTGACCTGGAGGAGCTTAAAACCCTGACGTCAGATGTGCAGGGTGAACCCTTTCCCTCTGTTCAGCCAAGAAACTTGCAAGTTGCCGTAGCCCGCGATAAAGCTTTTTCTTTCTATTACCGGGAAAACTTAAAGCTCTTAGAAGAGTGCTGCCGGGTAAAATATTTTTCACCTTTAACTGATCAGTATTTACCGCAGTGTGATCTGCTTTACCTGGGCGGAGGTTACCCGGAAGTATTTCGGCAGGATCTTGCTGCAAACAGGGCCATGCTCCGGCAGGTAAAGTCTTACGCCGAACAGGGTGGCTGTACTTACGCAGAATGCGGCGGAATGCTCTACTTAAATAAAGGTATTGAAGAAAGTGCAATGTGCGGAATTTTCCAGGGGGAAAGTAGGCTGACTGACAGGCTGCAGCGTTTTGGATATATCGAAATAACCCTGCAGGAGGACTGCCTGCTGGGCCGGGCTGGTGATAAGTTGACTGCACATGAGTTTCACAAGTCTGTTTGCTTTCCCGGAGGGAAAGAAGCTTTTTCCATCAACAAGGCAATGGGTGAGGGCGGATGGACCTGCGGATATCGTTACAAAAACGTCCTGGCCGGTTATCCTCATATTAATTTTCTCGGCAACCTGAATGCATTTCAAGCTATGCTTGATTATACCGAGCAGGTGAAAAAACAATAGCAGCTGCCAAGTTGTGCTTAACTTCATTTTTCTTCAGCAGGCTGTGTTGTTGCTTAAATTGTTAATTTGCCGGTTCTCCCTGTATTTCTCCGTAGCGCCAGTCTAAGATTCCGCCGAAATCATAAACATTTTGATATCCCATGCCATTAAGCAAATGAGCAGATAGTTTGCTGCGGTTTCCCGAACGGCAGTATAGAAGAATAGTTGCTTCCCTGTCCGGTAATTTTTCGGAGGCAAGTGTATCCAGGTCATAATCGGGAATTAAGATTGCCCCTTCAATATGGCCCTGACGAAATTCTTCTTCAGTTCGGACATCAACTACAATTACATCTTCATTTTCCATCATTTCTTTAGCTTCTTCCGGGCTCAGGCTTTTATACTCTGCTTCTTCAAATATTTCTTCGCTGGTAAAAATATCATTATAAGCGTTGATAAGCTTATCCTGCCACAGGATACCCGAAAATAAAGCGATAATAAGGATAGCGGCTAATATGATTAACAGGTTTCTTTTCATGGAAAACACCCCCCAGTAAAAATTAATATAATAATATTATAATGTAAACCGCTAAATTTTGCAAGTAGGTTCAATTCAGCTGGAAACCTTTGCTTTTATAAACTCCTTGTGGATAATTATTGCTTCAAAAAGGTTCTGCAACGAAATACCCTTTTGGGATAACTATCATTTAAGTTCAGTATAATATACAAATACAGAGGTGTAGTCATTCTATTGCAAAGAAGTAAGTTGTAATGATAAGCACAGGGAAAAGGACAAAAGGCACTGTAAAGAAAATAGAAATGGGAAAAGTAAATGCAAGTAAATAACCATGTTTACAAATTAAAAAGAGGCTCCCCAGTGATCGTCACTGTAAAAGTGGTGATTTAAAGAGTCCCTGGCAGATCTTGAAGCTGGGCTGAATTTTCATCTAGAGAAACTGGTATTGATACTCGGTGTGGAACCTAAGTAAGTGCCCCTCCCCTCTAGCTGGAGGTAAGGGAAGGGGCACCTGTTTACTAAAATTTCACCTTTTTTGCAATACAGGTTTACGCGGGTCCCTGGGGCAGGTTTTCTACTCCCAGTTCTTGCATGATTTCACGGACTGTCTGGTCCAGTTTGTCATTGCGGTCGCTGTCTAATGGGAGAGGTTTATGTGTTTCCTGAATTTCTTTAACCCGCTCCCTGGCCCGCTGGAAGATGTTTTTTTCGCCTTCAGCCTCCCAGTTTCCTCGTTCGCGGCGGTCAACTACTGTGGAGGGCATAAAGGGTTCTGTTTTGAAGTGTTTGAAGGTATGTTCTGATTCCAGGTATGCCCCGCCGGGACCAAGTTCGTTAATTACTTCTACAGCCAGTGATTCAGGTGAACAGTCGATACCTCGGTGCAGGCGCAGGGCCATTCCGCAGATTTCGTTATCAATGACCAGTTTTTCCAGGCTGAAAGAACCGACGAAGTCGAGTGAACCGACACCCGAGATCATATTAATTCCTGCCAGCTGGGCGATCACACCACTGATGCCGCTTTCGAAGCCAGCTTGCATGTCGATTACTTTTGAATCACTCAATGCCGCGTAAGTATGAGTTGGCATGCCAAAATATTTGCCCATCTGTGAGTATGCGGCGGCAATCATGGACGCTTCGACCGCGCTAAGTGGTGTAGTTCCATGATGCATATCGAAATGAGCAGGTGCGCCTCCATAAACAACCGGTGCTCCGGGGTTAACACATTGAGCGAGAACTATACCGCTCAATGTTTCAGCAGTATGGACTACTACCGA
>JBNJHL010000241.1:0-2953 GCA_051748445.1 Bacillota bacterium | reverse complement strand
AAGAACTCTTCAAAGCATTTTTACAGGTTGGTCCGGGAAACAGCATTACCGGCAAAGATTATCGCACCATTAGTTCACTGCGCTGTCTATTTCGTTTCGATCACCGGGTCATTTTGCAGCTGGCCACTTTTGACATCTGCAGCTACGAGCTAAACGAGGAGGCAAGCAGCCCCTACGACGGCAGGCTCAAATCAATTACCCCGACACCTTTTGGTATTGAAATCTGCAGTCTCCTCTTGCAGCAGGGATTCCGCTACCGGCCGCAAGAGCTTTACCCCCTCCCTTACAGACCTCTTGCTGCCAGGCTCGGTATGTATAAACCGAAAAAAGGCCTCCACAAAGTCCTGGCCAAAGCATTTCCCGCAGGAGCTATCGCCAAAACAGTAGAGGATGAACCGGTCATGAAACAACCGGGAGCTTACTACTTCAAGGTGGCCTTGAGGAAAACACTGTGGCGCACCATTAAACTGGCCCACACCCACAGCCTTTACGATCTGCACCTGGCGATCGAGGACGCCTTTGAGTTTGACGAAGAACACCTGTATGCTTTTTACCTTGATATCGGGGAGTTGGAGAGGCGAAGGGGAAGATACGGCATCTACTGCAGTGAATTTGAAGATGAAGTCTTCAATGTTGAGGATGCCGTGATCGGCATATGCGGCTTTTACCCCGGACAGTCGATGATCTATCTTTTCGATTTTGGCGGCCGAATTCTCTTTGATATAACTCTGCTCAAAATTGACACCGATGAACCTCTTCCGCATAGCCCGGTTGTGGTAGAACAAAAGGGCGAACTTCCTGAACTTGCTCCAGATTGGGATTATCTGTAAAACCACACTTAAAATTTCGGGACACAATGAAAATTATTACTGTTAGCCAGAGTTGTTGACCCAGGCACACTCCATCACTTTATACAACATGGAGAAGCTTCGCAAAATAGAGGACGAAAAGGCCTAAGAAACACAAGCAAGCCTCCCCATATTAACATCAACTTCTGATTGTATTAACACAAGTGCCTACATTATGATAATTTTCACTGTGTCCCGAAATTATCCCATCTCGGGGGCAATTGATCTAGAGGATTCTTATCGGGGATTCTAAAACCATATTAATCATTCCTATCTACTAATTCTTCAAAGTAACACCACAATATCATCCAATATTCGACTTGTTGACTAATCAACATCTACATTTATGATATAATGTATATTAAATTTAAAATACTTTATATTGCCAGCTAATCATTTTTTAGGTTACCAAACTCCGGTGACTTATATATGTCACCCGGCCAGGTTAAGCTATTTACTTATTAACATGGGGTGGGGGAGGGGGGATAAAATGAAACTTGCTGAAGCACTTTTGGAGCGTAAAAGCATCAAAGAACAGATTCATAATCTGAAAGAAAGAGCGCTTAAAGATGCCCGGGTTCAAGAAGGCGACGAGCCAAGCGAAATGCCTGGCGTATAACCCGTTCAGAATTAAAATTCAAACCAACCATAGATATTTCTAGGTGGCGTAAAAAAACTGATGAATTGGCTAAAGAATACCGCGAACTTGATGGTAAAATCCAAGCAGCAAACTGGACTATAGATCTAATTGAATAATATTTAGGTGTAGCCGAAAATATAATGATGCTGAGGGCATCTCCCTGCCGGTGGAGTACAAACCGGCCGTAATCGCAACAAATGCGATTCCGTTAACCTGGCAAGGGTTGGAAGCCCTATGACCAACCGGTAAAAGGGCACCGGGTAATCGGTACATGGGCACAGGGTATTGAAAACAGCTTATCACCACGTGCCAGCATCATCCTTTCGGTGAGGGTGGGTAGAGGGTATAAATAATTTCAAATTTCGGGACAAAAATTTAACCCGGGTTCACTGGAAACTTCAAACAAACATAGCAGCAAAATTCTTGCCCTGGGCGTAAGCCTGCTTTATAAGCTCTGGTTGCTGCTTGATATCCCCCGGTTGAACGATGCCTGCTGCTGTTAAAAAATCGACCACTTCGATGTTGGCAAAGGTGCAGATAGAGTTCATGGCCTGGAAAGGAAGGTAATGCACCCCACCGAAAGAGCTTACCCGGTATGATACCGCCCCGACCACATATAGCATGGCCTTCCTGCCCGGCTTAAGCCGCGGGGCAGGTCCGCAATCTCCCCGGTCGTAAGTAAAGACAATCATGCGGTCAATAAAATTCTTCATTATGGCGGACACATTAGACCAGTAACTGGGTGTCCCCAGGATTAGACCGTCGCAGTGATATATTTTATCCACCAGGGAGCCGGTCATATCATCTTTAAGCGAACACTCCCCGATTTCCCTGCCGTCATTCACATAACACTTTTCACAACCATCACAAAAACCGATATTGTAGTCGAGCAAAAATATTTCTTCAGTTTCCGCGCCGGCATCAGCGGCGCCCTTTAATGCTTCATGGAGCAAAACAGCCGTATTGCCGTCTTTTCGCGGGCTGCCGCATATGCTTAAAATCTTTGGCTTCATGTCAGAAAACCTCCTTGCACTGCTTGATCTGCAGTTACCTTATTGTCATATTTAGCTTTTTGTTCATATCATCGTAGCTGATCAAGTCGTCATAGACTCTTTCTTCGAATTTTTTGGTATCTAATGATTGCTCCTACCATAGTCTGCCGTATAAACTTTTTACTCAAATATCACACCGGACTATACTACCGGTTCAAGGATGTAATCGTGAGCTGCAATACAGTGGCAAACGATACCCAGGCCAGGTATGGCAGGTTAACAAAACTTACCCAGTTTAAATAAGGGAAAATAACGATTAAACTCCAAATTAAAGTTAAGAGGACTAAAAGAATATCAACCGAGGCCAGCTGGTTGTTCTTGAGTCCGAATTGGAAATAGGTAAAGGAAAAGTTAAAAACAAGGTTTAAAGCAAACGGCACTGCCACCAACCAGGGGATTGTTGATGCAGCCGC
>JBNJHL010000240.1:0-2969 GCA_051748445.1 Bacillota bacterium | reverse complement strand
CGTAAGCTTGATAGTGTGTGAAATTAAAAATATTGCCGTGATGGATAACCCCGCCATCAGGGCCAAGCCTACCATCTGGATAACACCGGTTACAGCAAACAGGCTTTCCACATAACCCTGTCCGTAAAAAACGTTCGATACTCCTGGATAAGACTGAAACTCCTCGGCCATAGATACTACCGATTCAGGCCTGGTAGTTCTTATTTCATAAGAGGCCAGCAGGGGATTATCCAGTCCCGTGTCATATCCTTCGAGCACTCCACCCAGCTGTCGATGCAGACGATCCATATGTTCTTCACTGGAAACGTATCGCACTTCTGCAATACCGCTGTGTGAAGATAGCCTTTGGCCCAGCTCATTCAACGCTTCTTGATCCGCATGCTCATCAATGTATACAACAATTTCAACCTGTTCTTTGACTGTTTCAGTGATATGACTGATGTTCAAGTTAACAAGCATAAATAGCCCCAACATCAGCAGGGTTACCATAACCACCCCTGTTGAAGTGATACACATCCAGCGGTTACGGTATAATCCCTTAAATGTCTCAGCAATAATATAGAAAAAACCGTTAATGAACATGGGCATAAATCCCCTTCTGTTCATCACCGACCAATTTTCCGTCTTCCAGGTAAAGAACTCTTTTCTTAAAGCGATCGACGACCTCGCGGTTATGAGTGGCTACCAGCACTGTTGTCCCACGAAGGTTTATATTGCGCAATAAGTTCATAATATCCAAAGTAGTGCCAGGATCCAGGTTGCCGGTTGGCTCATCGGCAATAATCATTGCAGGCCGATTAGCAATGGCCCTGGCTAACCCGACCCGCTGTTGTTCTCCGCCGGAAAGGTCACATACCCTGGCCCTGGCTTTATCATGCAAACCAACCAGGCCAAGAACGTGAGGAACTCTTTTCCTGATATCACGACGGGAAGAACCCGTCACGACCATGGCAAAAGCCACATTATCAAAGGCCGTTCTTTCTTCCATCAACCGGAAATCCTGAAACACCATGCCAATATTACGGCGCAGATATGGCAGGCGATGCCTTGGCAAACGACCAACATCACGGCCAAATATTTTTAAAACCCCGTTCGTTGGCTTGATTTCCCTGATAATCAACTTTAAAATAGTTGACTTGCCGGCTCCACTGGACCCGACAAAAAATACAAATTCTCCGCGGTCGATGTAAAAATTTAAATCTTCAAGGGCATAACGGCCGCCTTTTTCATATCTCATGCACAAATTTTTTGCTTCGACCATGCAGTCAGACCTTTCTGTGCATACTTAACATAATGTTGACATTGTTCGATTTCGACATAATAAAATCGAATCCTGCCAATAATACTAATCTATTTTTACTTATTTTGCAAATTTCAGGTAATACAATTTTGGACTTGCAATGCTGTTAATCAATGCTGCTGCATCTTCTTAAAGCCTTCACCGTGCACTTCTGTAGCATTGCCGATTATAAGGAAAGCATCGGGATCCACGTCATAAATGAGTGTCTTAAGACGAGCGGTTTGCTGGCGAGTAATCACACATAATAACACCTCACGACCTTCCCCGGTGTAACCACCATGTCCTTCAATCCTTGTTACACCACGCCCGAGCTCGTAAAGCAACCGCTCATTTATCTCTGCACCAAAGCGGGTTATAATAATAGCCGACTTCGACATACCAAACCCCTCCAGGATACCGTCAACAACCTTGATCGAAATAAAAAGTGAAAGTGCCGCATACATAGCAGGTTCACTACCAAAAACAAAAACTGCCAGGAATAATACCACAAGGTCACCCCAGAGCAGGGCCTGGCCTGGCGTGATACCGGTAGTTTTCGCCAGGATCAGAGATAGCAGTGCCGTCCCCCCGGTTGAACTACGATACCGAAAAACCAGGCCCACACCAATTCCCATAACCACACCACCATAAACTGCAGCAAGCATCAGATCTTCTGTTACTGAAGGAAGGATGGGAGCAGTTATTTCCACTGCCAGTGAAAAGAGAAAAGTACCGAGCAGGCTTTGCACTACCAACCGGCGTCCAAGAATTAAAAATCCAGCAATAAATAGAGGAATATTAAGAACAATAATGGTAATACCGACGGGAATGTTTAAGATATGATAAATAAAAACAGCCAGGCCGCTCACTCCTCCAGGCGCCAGCTGGTTAGGAATCATAAAAACGTTCATACCGATGGCCAGAACAATAGTACCAATAGTTATCCCAACAAAATCAATTGCTACCTGTTTAATATCACCTTTTTTTAACTGAGGTTTTTTTAGTTTCATTAGTTCTCCTATTTCTTCAGCGGAATAGAACCGCGAGCTTTCCAGCTCAAATAAGCTTCTATAAAAGGATCGAGCATCCCATCCATGACGGCATCCACCTGGCCAATCTCCACACCGGTTCGGTGATCCTTAACCAGGGTAAAGGGATGAAAAATATAAGTTCGGATCTGGCTTCCCCAGGCAATCTCCCGCTGGTGGCCGCGTTCAGAATTAATTTCGTCTGCCTGTTCCTGCCTGTTCAGTTCAGCAAGACGAGCTTTTAAAACACGTATTGCCTGCTGCCGATTGCTGTGCTGGGAACGATCATTCTGGCAAGATACAACAATTCCGGTGGGCAGGTGGGTAATTCGCACTGCTGAATCAGTTTTATTGACGTGCTGCCCCCCGGCTCCGCTGGCACGAAAAGTATCCACCTTTAGATCATCAGCATTAATAACAATCTCGTCGTCTTCTTCCACCTCGGGGATCACATCAACAGAGGCAAAAGAGGTGTGACGCCGTTTTGAAGTGTCAAAAGGAGAGATTCGGATCATCCGGTGAACTCCTTTCTCTGCCTGCAGGTAACCGTATGCCGCATGACCACGGACAATAATTGTGGCGCTCTTAATACCGCCTTCGTCATCAGCAAGCAGGTCAACCAGCTCAACCTGGTAACCTTTCTGCTCGCTCCAGCGATTATA
>JBNJHL010000239.1:0-3000 GCA_051748445.1 Bacillota bacterium | reverse complement strand
ATAGAAACCGATGAAAGGTGGTCTTCGAAAGGTGGTCCCGACAGAGGACCTGAAGATGCCGAGGAAATGCCTTCCAAGCCAGACTCGGATTTAAATCTTTTCAATAGAGAAGAAGATGAAGGGCCGGTGGATGTTCCAGATGTAACAGGTTCATCACAGGGCATGGCTGAAATGAGATTGGCCCGGGCTGGTCTAGAGGTTGGAACAGTTGAACAACGTTATCATGACGAGGTTCCAATCGGCCGGCTAATCGAACAAGATCCTGATCCGGGGACAACCGTGGAGAACGGGTACAAAGTTGATATTATCATATCCAGGGGACCGGAGTAGACTTAATTTGGGTCAGATCGTTTACTCGTTCATTGCAAATAAACAACCAGGTTCTACAGGGAACCTGGTTGTTTATTCAATACTTAAGATTTGAGCGATTGCCTTCATTAAACAATTCCAAGAAGTCTAAGAACTACATATATGACTACGATCAATCCAATCAAATATATAATGGAACGCATTATAAATAAAACCTCCTCCATTTATTTGTTAGAAGCTCACAAATTCTGCTTTCAAGGGACTTGGTCACATGGGAAACTAATGCTTGGTCACATATTCTGGAAAATAGCGAAAGCCCCGACAATGATAAGGTAAATACCAATTAGATAATTAATGATCTTGGGAAATATCATGATAACCACGCCAAAAGCAACTGTAATTATTCCCATCATCAAGCCGCTAACTTCTGCCATTAAACCGATCCTCCTTTAAACAAACATCAACTCAAAAACTAAGGGTACATTATTGGTGGGCTTCTTATTTCTGCAAATCAATGTTTTACTCAATTAACTAATGTGTAGTATAGTTTTAATCTTATAAATTAACTATACATATATACTAACAAAAATTCATTTTAAAATCAACTTCCCTCCTGTTACTTAAAAACCACTGGGTTAAGTCTTAAATTATTACATTTATCATATTTCAAGGCATTTAATATTGCAATTTCCGTAGGTAGATTTTAAGGTTAAATATCACAAGGAGGGGATTTACATGTTTCTGGCAGAGGATATTATGACTTCCCCGACAATGTCCATAGACAAAGATAAAAATGTTAAAGAAGCGCTCGATCTACTGGCCGAAAACGATATCAGCGGAATGCCGGTAACCGATGAAAAAGGCAAGCTGGCTGGAATTATTTCCGGAGCCGATATTATGCGTTATTCTCAGATGAAAAATTTAGTCTCATTTTCTAACACCTCACTGTGGGTTACACCATTTGGTAAGACCGATGATTACCTGCAAAAGATCCACAGCGGCTATGAAAACCTGCATAGAACCCTGGTCGAGCAAATCATGACAAAAAAAGTTCATACCGCCTTTAAAGATACTCCCATATCAGATATCGCCCAGTTAATGAGCCAGCACAAAATTAACCGCATTCCGATAGTCGATGCTGATAACAAGGTAATCTGTATTGTCACCAGGAATGGCCGGAGTCGAATCTTAAGTATCGAAACATCGGGTTAGCTATTTACAGCTTTAACCTCATCTTTTTTCTGCACTTTCTGCTCCAGTATCTTAACTTTCGAAACTTGAACCAGGACTACACCGCCGAGAATGATTAATGCTGCCACAACAGTTTGTGTTGTCACTACCTCGCTTAAGATCAGGTAGCCCAGGATCACAGCCACAACAGGGTTTACATAGGCATAAGTGCCTGCCTTAGCCATAGGAAGCGCTTTAATCATGTAATTAAAAGCAGAGTAAGCAAGAATAGAACCGATAAAAATCAGGTAAAAGAGCGCTGCAAATCCTTCAGAAGATGCTTCTTCCATGCTTATACCACCAGAAAAAGCTGCAGCCAACAAAAACAGTGTTCCTGCTGCAAACATCTGGATACCAACATTGGGCATCATAGAACCGCTGACAATTCTTCTTTTCAGGTAAATCGAAGCTATAGCCCAGTTTAATGAAGCGCCAAGGACCGCCAGCATGGCCGGCAAAGTTTGGCCTTCCAAAGTAAGATTAGGGCTGAAAAGATAAACAACCCCTGCAAACCCGATGACCAGGCCAACCCAGCCCAACCTGCCTATACGCTGTTCATGAGGGACAATCACCTCGATCAGGGCCATGAATAAAGGGGTGGCAGCCAACAGCAGCGCAGTTAACCCCGAATCTATCCACTGTTCTGCCCAGCATACAAGTCCGTTACTGATAAATAGTAGCATAATCCCAACAGTGGCAATTGTTCTATAATCATCAAACTTATCAGGAAATTTCCAGCCCATCATCCTCGAAACAAATAAAATGATTAAACCGGCGGAGAAAAATCGCACCCCGGCAAAAACCAAGAATGGCATATCGGTTACACCAACCCGGATAGCAAGGTAAGTTGAACCCCAGACCACACAAACAGTAAGATAAGATAATATTGCCAAATACTTGTTATAAGTCAAAATAGATTCACCATTCCAGATCCTGTTATAAAGTATTAAACAACCCCAGAGATAAATATAACCTTTCTGGCAGTTATATGAAACCCTTAAAAGAATATTTGCCAAAGAAACTTTTAAACATTCACTTTTCCAGATGCCTGTTGCCGCTCGTAATCATTTAACACTTTATAAACCACATCAACTGCCCCTTCGCGGTTGTTAACTCCAAGCTTAGAATATATATTTCTAATGTGATACTTCAAAGTATTCATTGTTATACAAAGCTTTTCCTGGATATCTTTATTTTTGTAACCGAGCAAAAGATGTGATGCCACCTCTACTTCCCTAACAGTTAAATTAAAATTTTTTTTCAATAGATCTTCAATTTTTTCAGAATTAGTATCATTAAAATGTAAAATAGGTAAAATATTATCCGGCGCAGCTAGATAAGCAAACCTATTCATCAGCTTTGTATTAACTTGTTGAACATTTAGGGCAACAATTACCAAACCAAGCAAGACAAATATTAACCCTGTTATTCCAATCAGAAGACCTGGACGATTGATATCAA
>JBNJHL010000238.1:0-3004 GCA_051748445.1 Bacillota bacterium | reverse complement strand
CAGATGGCGGAGCAGTTACAGTTTAATTAATAAAACGGGTGGTGTAAATTGTGACAAATGATAAACCAGAAGTACTCTTATCTGAAGAACAGATTAAAACAAGGGTAAAAGAACTGGCCCGAGAAATATCTGCCGATTACAAGGGGAAAAAGATCTTGCTGATCGGTGTGCTTAAAGGGGCGGTAGTTTTCCTCAGTGATTTGATCCGTGAAATGGATGTTCCACTGGAGATAGACTTTATGGCAGTGTCAAGTTATGGTGCAGATACAACTTCTTCAGGAATTGTTCGTATCCAGAAGGATCTTGAAGAAAGTATTAAGGATAAAGATGTTTTAATAGTAGAAGATATTGTTGACACAGGCCTCACCCTTAATTATTTGTATAATACCCTGAGCAGCCAAAAACCAAGTTCTCTCAAGGTGGTAACCTTACTGGATAAGCCCGACCGGAGAAAAGTGGAGTTCGAAGCAGATTACTGCGGTTTTCTAATTCCTGACCGTTTTGTAATTGGTTATGGCCTTGATTTTAATGAAGAATACAGGAATTATAGTGATCTTTGTGTTTTAGATGAATAAAGGTAAACCCCTTTATTGCTTCTGCATTTGCAGTGTGTTAGAATTGTCCTTAGGCTTTAAAGGACTTTAATGGAGAGGGGGGTATTATTTTTGAGCCCATTTTTAAGACAAATTACATTTTACCTGGTCATTGCCCTGGTAGTATTTGCCTTGCTGGCCATGTTTAATACAGAAAGTCCACCTGAAGAAATAAGCTATAACGAGTTTCTTCAAAAAGTTGAAAATGGTGAAGTGGACAAAGTTGAAACCCATGGTGGGGATGTTGAAGCCGTATTGACTGATGGTACGGTTATTAATACATTCCGACCTGATGATCATAATCTGACTGACTTTTTAATTGAAAATAATGTAGAGCATTTTCCTCATGACACTCGCACCCCACCCTGGTGGCAGAGTGCTTTAACCTATATGATTCCCTTTTTGCTAATTATAGGAATCTTCTTTTTCTTTATGCAGCAGTCCCAGGGCGGAGGTAACCGGGTGATGAATTTTGGAAAAAGTAAAGCCCGTTTGCAGGAAAGTGACAAAAAGAAAGTTACCTTTGATGATGTCGCCGGTGCTGATGAAGAGAGAGCCGAGCTATCAGAAATTGTCGATTTTCTAAAAGATCCAAGAAAATATATTGAAATTGGAGCGCGTATTCCCAAGGGAGTTCTCCTGGTTGGGGCTCCAGGCACAGGTAAAACCCTGCTGGCCAGGGCTGTAGCCGGAGAAGCAGGTGTGCCTTTTTTCAGTATTAGCGGCTCCGATTTTGTTGAAATGTTTGTCGGTGTCGGAGCATCCAGGGTGCGTGATATGTTTGAAAATGCTAAGAAGAACTCACCTTGTATTGTTTTCATAGATGAGATCGATGCTGTCGGGCGTCAGCGCGGAGCTGGATTGGGAGGGGGGCACGACGAACGTGAACAAACACTCAATCAGCTTCTGGTAGAAATGGATGGGTTTGATATTAATGAAGGAATAATAATAATTGCCGCTACAAACCGTCCTGATATTCTTGATCCTGCTTTACTCAGACCGGGGCGCTTTGACCGAGAAATATCTGTGGTGTTGCCTGATGTAAATGGCAGGACCGAAATTTTAAAAGTTCATGCAAGGGGTAAACGAATTTCCGAAGAGGTTAACATGAAAGTGGTGGCCCGTGGAACACCCGGTTTTACCGGGGCAGACCTGGAAAATGTAGTTAACGAAGCGGCATTATTGGCTGCCCGTGCTAATAAAAAATTAATCGGGGTAAAAGAATTTGATGAAGCCGTTGAACGGGTAGTTGCCGGTACCCAGAAAAAAAGCAGGGTGATTACTCCCTTTGAAAAGAAAATTGTTGCTTACCATGAAGCGGGGCATGCCCTGGTAGGTTACCTGCTTCCCCATACAGACCCTGTGCACAAGGTATCGATTATACCTCGCGGCAGGGCCGGTGGTTATACCCTGATGTTTCCTGAGGAAGATCGTTACTATATGACTAAGACAGAACTGTTAGACAGGGTAAGTACTTTGCTTGGTGGACGGGTGGCAGAAAAGCTTGTTCTGAAAGATATCAGTACCGGAGCCCAGAATGATTTAGAACGTGCCACGCAAATTGTCCGTCAGATGATTATGGAGTATGGCATGAGCGATACCCTGGGGCCAATTACTCTTGGCAAAAAACAAGATCAAGTCTTTCTCGGCCGCGATCTGGCCCGGGATCGGGATTATAGCGAAGAAATAGCCAAGGCAATTGATCAGGAGATTAGAAAAACAATAGATGACTGTTTTCAGCGGGCTCAGGATATCCTGGAAAAAGAAAGTTCCAAGCATGAAAAAATCGCCCAGGCCCTGCTGGAAAGAGAAACGATCGATGCCTCGGAAATTAAAGCGCTGGTTGAAGGAAAGGAATTGCCACCCTTAAGTGAGGATGATTCTGATCAGGCTGATCAGGATGGCCATTCTGAGTTAGAGCAACAAGATTCTTCAAAATCAGGAGAGGAATCAGCTGGCAATAATTCTGATTCTGAGTATGGAAAAGCAGAAGCCGGCTTGGAAGCTGATGCTGGCTCCTCAGAGTCTGAAACTTGCAAAGATGAAAAAAACAAAGCGAATCGCCGGGCTTCTTTCCAGCAAAAGGTTGAGAAGGAAGATAATCCGGAATAATAATCTTTGAAAAAAGAGCCCATGGCTCTTTTTTTTTACGTCTTTCCTAATTAAGGTCGTGACTTATAGTGGTATCAGGCTTGACAGATATTAAGGGTATTAAGGTAGGGGTTGGAACTGATCGAAAATCAGCAACCGGGCTGACTGTTGTTCTGGTAGAAGAAGGTGCTCGTGCTGCAGTTGAGGTTAGAGGTTCTGCTTCCGGCACCAGGGAAACTGATCTTTTGAGACCTGGCCAGCTGATTGAAGAAGTCCAGGCTGTTTTACTAAGTGGGGGCAGTGCATTCGGGCTTGATGCT
>JBNJHL010000237.1:0-3012 GCA_051748445.1 Bacillota bacterium | reverse complement strand
CAGCATCGGTGCCGTACAAAAGGAATCACCCGTATGAATACCCATGGCATCGACATTCTCAATGAAACAGACGGTTATCATCTGGTTTTTGGCATCCCTCACCACCTCAAGCTCCAGCTCTTCCCAGCCAAGGACGGATTCTTCAATAAGAACCTGGTTTACCATACTTGCTGCAAGGCCCCTGCCTGCAATTACCTGCAGTTCCTCAAGGTTATAAACAAGTCCGCCACCTGTGCCTCCAAGAGTGTAAGCAGGACGTACAACAACGGGATAGCCAAGTTCAGCAGCCACCTTTTCGGCATCTTCGATGCTGTTTACTGCCTTGCTTCTCGGCATTTCGATACCAAGCCTGTTCATGGTCTCCTTGAAAGCTGTCCTGTCTTCACCACGCTCAATAGCATCAACATTAACACCTATGACCTTTACATTATACTTTTCAAGGATGCCTTTTTTTGCAAGTATTGATGATAAATTCAATCCGGTCTGTCCGCCAAGATTAGGCAATAGTGCATCAGGACGCTCCTTTTTGATTATCTCGGTAAGGGCATATTCATTAAGAGGTTCAATGTATGTGGCATCGGCCATCCCGGGATCCGTCATGATCGTTGCCGGATTGGAATTGACAAGTACGATCTTATAACCCAACGACCGTAATGCTTTACAGGCCTGGGTGCCTGAATAATCAAATTCACAGGCCTGCCCTATGATTATGGGACCCGAGCCTATTATCATAACTTTGTTTATATCGTCTCTGCGCGGCATAGTGATTCTGTATACGGCATGCAATATAAAGAATCAATTTGTAAAGGCGATTGAGGAGTGGCATTAAACAATGAGAAAGATATTAACTAAATAAATTTTATAACCAGAGCTGCTTGAACAGCTTATTGATCCAGATTTGGATTATTCGGAAAGCAGATTCTTGATATCAGGATCTACTGCATGGTCCAGTGCTGTTCTGCTTTGATTGTCCTTAAGATTGGGATTCGCTCCTTTTTCAAGAAGCATCTTTACTATCTCCGTATGTCCGTTCGATGAAGCCACCATCAGGTCTGTGAGCATTGCAGTATTTTCCATATCAAAGCTTGTTTCTTTTTTAAGCATTAACCTTACAATCGATATATGGCCGCTTTGTGAAGCACGGATAAAAGCTGTGGTTTTATTGTAGTTTTCAGATGTGATGGCTTCTGCTGACTTGCGTTCGGATACTTCAACAGCTTCAAGGTCTCCGTCTTTGGATGTTGCCACCATAGCAGTCATTGGTTCGGTAAAGACTGAATCGGGCTTTAATGAATTATAAAACTTCTTCATTATTGCATCTGCCAAATCATCTTTAGCGTTTATTAGCAGGGCATTTGTTCCATCATTTTCCTGTGAGTCGGGTTTGGCTCCTTCTTCCAGCAGTTGTTTTACAATTTTAGTATGACCGTTCAGGGAAGCCAGGAACAGTGCATTTGAACCATCAGCACACTTAAGGTCGATATCAGCGCCATGATCCAGTAACAATTTAACACATTCATCCTGGCCGTAGAGTGAGGCCGTCATCAGGGCAGTTACTCCTCCGGTATCCTGCAAATCGGGATTTGCTCCTTTATCAATCAATAGTTTTGCGATACCGGTAAAGCCCGACAGGGAAGCCTGGATAAGGGCTGTTGTTTTATTATTAAAATCCTGGATATCGACTTTCGCTCCGTTGTCGAGTAGCATTTCCACAATTTCTGTTTTTCCGTTCTGTGCTGCCATAATAAGCGGTGTATATCCGTCATGCGTCTGGAGATTTATATTTGCCCCGTTATCAATCAACATTTCTGCAATTTTTGTGTGACCATTCTGTGAGGCCATCATCAGGGCAGTTAATCCGTCAATTTCCTGCTTGTTAGAATCAATCCCTCTTTTCAGCAATAGCTTAACTATTCTTGTATGACCATTATAGGAAGCATACATGGCAGCCGTTGCACCGTCGATCGACTGCATGTTTGGATCTGCACCTCTCCTGAGCAATATTCTGCATGCTGTTGTATAACCGTTTGATGCAGCATGCATTAGAAGAGTCCTGTCATACCCGTCTGTATAATTAACATTGTCGATGTTTTTTGCTAATTCCAGTGTATTCATAAGGTCTATTTCCCTCCTGAGCTTTTCAGCTTCCGTCAGTCTTTGTGCCTCTGATACTACTGGAAATATCAGCAGGAAAACCACTGTCAGCACTATTGAAAATCTGGTTTTCATTTTACCCGTCATATGAATTGATAATCTGTTTTACAATTATTGAATTAATAATAAATCAACATTTTAATTGTAATAAAGTTAACTATTCATCGATGCCGATAAAGATAAGAAAATGTAAGGATTTTATCAATTCTGATTAATCCATTGGTGGAACTTTATGTTAAGAAAAGTTATATTTGATGATCTATGACCATTTAAGGAAGAACTTCAGTTGTTGAGCTGGTCCAGAAGTTCTTTGTTGGCTATTGATTTCAGTTCTATCTGTTGTGTCAGCAGTGAGTCGGTACTGAGTTTTATGGCTCTCTGGAGGTAGGTTTCGCTATTCTTCAGAAATGAATTTTTAAGTTGCTTGTTGTTATTTATCTTTCCCAGTCGCTGAAATTCAATTCCGGCAGCATAATTGGCTTGCAGGTCATTTTTATTTGTGGCAAGCATAAGTAAATGTTTATTCAGTTCATCTACACTTGGAGGTAATGCTTCAAAAACACGTATAAAAGTATTGGCTTCATCATAGCCCTCTTTTTCCCATATAATATCGCCATTTACGGTAGTGATGATTACTTTGGGCAGTGAATTGGCCCGGTATTTATTCACGAGGCTTTTTTCTGTTTCGGCATTGATTCTTACTCCGACAAAGTATGTTGCGAATTTTTGTGTTTCGGGGTTTTGCCATAGTTCAACATCCATGTCTTTACAGGGGCGGCACCATGATGCCCAGAAGTCCATTACCATCAATCTGCCCGATTTACTTGCGATCGATTTGCCGAGTTCATAATTACGTAG
>JBNJHL010000236.1:0-3031 GCA_051748445.1 Bacillota bacterium | reverse complement strand
TGAGACAACTTTACTCAGGCTATATTGCCTGGCACTACTCAGCCTGCTTAAGAAAATTGGAACAAAGCATAGTGTGCAGGCATGAAAATACCGGTGAAGCTGGGTCCGTGCAGTTGCAATATATTTATGGCAACTGCACGGACCTTTGATTTTATGCAGCCTCATCAAGAAAGCTTTGCAGTTAATTAAGTCTTTTAGGTCTCTTCAAGACTTTGAGCTCCAGCAGCAATACTCTTTTTGTAGAACCAGTTATCCTGTAAGGGTGGGCAATTCTTACTCCGACTACCCATAAGATTTCATTCTCTGCAGTGACCAGAGGTAGGGAATCACGCTTCCATCCAGGTATTTTTTGATCTATCAGGAAATCTTTGAGTTTTTTACTTCCTGCTGCTCCCTGGGGCCAAAAGCGTGCGCCCGCCCACCTGGACCGCACTTTTAATGAATTACCGGGAACCTGATCCAGGTCCAGGTAGGCCTGGCAGGGCAGAGGAGGCCAGCTTAAGTTTTCAACATCATCTATCCTGGCTGTAATAACTTTACCCCCTGGAAGATAAACTTTACCAGGTATACTGAGGCTTCTTTCATCAAATGATTCAGTTTGTTTTTTTGAATTATATTGAATTATAAGCGCTTTTCGGGCAAAAAACACTTCTACATTATTTGGCAGTGAAGCCCTGCCGTTCACCTTATAGTGTTCAAGCAAGCTGTTCACCTGCTCCACATGCAACCTGGTTAGCTTTTTTCCCGAAATGAATTTTGCAAGAGCCAGCTTTAAAATCCGACCACGTATAGCCTGCGGCAATTTCAACAATCTATCCAGGTCAAGTGAAATTCTTCCGGAAGAAAACAGAGCCAGCTCTTTGAATTTTTTTTCTGAAAGGTAACGGAGGAAGTAGCGATCATAGCGGGCCAGTTCAGATAGGCTGTATAATGATTCCCTGATTCGGGGATTGAAATGCTGCTCTAGATATGGGATTAATTCAAGGCGCAATTTATTTCGTGTATAGCCAGTTTGCAAATTACTTCTGTCGCTAAAAGGTTTAAGTTTATTAGACCAGCAGTACTCTTCTATTTCACTGCGTCTCAACGATAACAGCGGCCTGATTAATTTAACCTTTCCCATGGAACGTGCCGGCAATATCCCGGCGAGGCCGTCCGGGCCAGTCCCCCTGATTATGTTTAACAGAACTGTCTCAGCCTGATCGTCAAAATGATGTCCCAGCGCGATAACCGCAGCATCATATTTTTTTGCTATTTCATAAAAAAAATCATAACGGGCCCTTCGGCCCGCTTCTTCTTCAGAAAGTTGATTTGCCTTTTTATAAGTTTTTATGTCAACTTCTTTTGTTTCGAAACCATCAGCAAACGATCGTGCCAGCTCTTCTACTCCCCGGGCTTCATCTTTTGCTTCAGGCCTGAGACAATGATTAAGATGAGCGACAACCAGCTTTAGATTATAGTTATTACGCATTTTATACAGCACATGCAACAAGCACAGTGAATCAGGCCCACCTGAAACAGCTACAATCACTGTATCATTATTTTTTACAAGTCGGTGCTTACTAATGTATGCTTCCACCCGGTTAAACTGCATTTCATTATCACTACTCGCTTATTTAGATAAAAAAACACCCTGAAACAGAGTGCCTTTCGATCTGCAATCTTTCTATGCTATCTGTTTAAAATGCTTCCCGAAAAGAACCGCGACCGCCTCTTTTGGACTCAGTATTACGTTTTAAATCCAGCAGTCTTTCATCACTTTCCTTTAAATAGCGGCTCATTTTGTCTTCAAATGTAGCCTTGTTAACGTTTGTTCTATTGTCTTTTCTGTCTTTTTTGCTGCCGCCTTTCTTGCCGGGCACATAATCCTCAGCAGCCTGACGAACTGATAGGCCAACCTTTCCGTTGTTTTCTACAGAAAGTACTTTTACTTTTATTTTATCAGATTTCTTAAAAAAATCATTTATGTCCTTTACATATTCATCTGCAATTTCAGAAATATGGACAAGACCTGTAGTCCCTCCCGGTAGATCAACAAAGGCCCCAAATTTTGTAATGCCTGTAATCACCCCTTCCATTACGCTGCCAACAACAATCTCTTCCTTGATAAAAAACTCCTCCTTGCTTTTATTTGCTTAAATTAATTATACCTTTTTTTAACAACCTGTCAATCCTCAAGTTGAATGATTATTTCATCTGGCTTTACCAAACCCAACCTTTCACGGGCCAGCGTTTCGATATAGCCTGTTTCCTGAAGCCGCTCGATTTCCATTTCCAATTCTGCTTTGCGCTGTTCATATTCCGTAACGCTGTCTTCATTTTCCGCCAGTTCCTTTGCGATAGTTCTTTGCTGTAAATGCTGGGCACCAAGCATAATTAAGAGCCCAACAATAATCAAAATGCCTACTGAACTGACAAACTTGTACGTACTATACTTACTTTCCCGATACTGGCTGGGAAAAGTGGAAACTGGTTTCTTTTTCTTTCTACCTGTAATACTCATTGATCAACACAACTTTTAAAGGTGTTTCAGGATCCTTCTACAATTACTTCTTAATTTCCTGCACTACCATGTGCTCTTTACAATCCTCCAGGTAAAAATCCCCCACGTGGGAGGTGGGGGAATATAAGAATAACTCGATGATATGATTTACATAAAGCTTTATTTTACTTTCTCTTTTAGCGCTTTTCCTGGTTTAAAGGCAGGTACTTTTAGAGCCTTAATCTTAATTTTTTCACCAGTAGCAGGATTACGTCCTTCACGTTCTTTGCGGTTCCTGACTTCAAAAGTACCAAAGCCCACAAGCTGGACCTTGTTACCCTTGACCAAACCATCAGTAATGCTGTCTAAAACTGCCTTAACCGCTTTTTCACTATCCTTCTTGGACATTTCCGTTTTCTCTGCAACCAGATCTACTAATTCAGACTTATTCACAGCTTAAAGCCCTCCTCTTACAAGTTTTATTCAATTGTTTATTCGCTTTTCTATCGAATATTCCTGCTTATTCTAAACATTTTTACCTATTTTTTT
>JBNJHL010000235.1:0-3052 GCA_051748445.1 Bacillota bacterium | reverse complement strand
CTTCGGCGATGTCGGGAAAACGGGTTGGAGCGATCTGGCCGTTATAGCTATTGTTACTATTCCAGCCATCGCCTACTTCATTTATAATAGCTGGAACTACAATACCTTCAAAGCCGGAGACGAGACGGCTAAAAGTCTCGGTGTCAACGTGGAAAGAGTCAGGCTTTATGGGATGTTAATCTCCTCTCTCCTAACGGCGGTCATTGTTTCTTTTATTGGCATCATAGGCTTTGTGGGCCTGGTTATTCCGCATATTGTCCGCCGCTTCATCGGGGGCAACGAAACCTACCTGATCCCCTTATCGGCGATTGCCGGCGGTCTTTTGCTGCTGGGAGCAGATACCCTGGCCAGGACTGTTATCGCCCCGATCGTTTTACCGGTTGGTATTCTTACCTCATTTCTGGGTGCGCCCCTGTTTATTTACCTGGTTGTTAAAGGGAGGAAATACTGGTGAAAATTACTGTTAACGGCCTCTCTTTCAGCTATAACAGCCGCCCTGTTTTGAAAGATATTTCCCTGGAATTGGGTGTTGGGGAAATAATGGGGGTCATCGGGCCAAACGGATCCGGTAAAAGCACCTTGCTCAAATGTATGGACCGGTTATTGAAACCCAAAGGCGGCAGTATCTTACTCGACGGAAAAGCGATAAACCGTTTTTCCATGAGTGAGCTGGCCAGTCTGATTGGTTATGTGCCTCAAAGGGAAGATCATCGCTTTCCGGTTGAAGTATTTGATGCCATCTTGATGGGCCGAAAGCCATTTTTGAATTGGAAGCCGTCCATAAAGGATATGGAAAAGGTTTCCGAGATAATTGAAGTCCTAAAACTGCAGGACATTGCTTTGCGCGATATCGGTTCAATCAGTGGCGGGGAAAGGCAGAAGGTGATAATCGCCCGGGCTATTGCCCAGGAACCGGAAATGCTCCTGCTTGATGAACCGACCAGCTACCTCGATTTACGGCACCAGTTAGAGGTAATGGATATAGTTAAAGATTTAGCTGCAAAAGGAACTTCCTCGGTGGTTGCTGTCCACGACTTGAACCTGGCTGCCCGGTACTGCGATAAGCTGGTCCTGCTCCAGGAAGGCGAAATTTTTGCTGCAGGTGGCCGGGAAGTTTTACAACCGGAAAACATTGAACCGGTCTACCAGGTCAAAATCTGGTCTTATGATAAAGAGGGGCGAACGGTTATCATCGCCGATCGTCCCATCTAAAGTATGGCAGTATTTGATACAAGGTTTTAAAGCATTTAGGTAAAGTGAATATCCCTCTTTATGTTATAATTGCCCCAGGAAATACCCACCGTATTTTCGAATGCCTCAGAATAAATCCCGGATATATGAGGAGGCTGCCTGATGCCGCTTACTGTCCTTATTACACGTAAAATTCCGGAACAGGGTATGCAAATTTTAAAAAACAATGGGTTTAGGTGTATAGTTCATGAAGATGATCGCCCGATGAACAGGCAGGAACTAGAGTCCGGCATTAAAAATGCCGATGCCATCATACCGATGCTTAATAATCGCATCGATGCCTCCTTGCTCGATCTGGCCCCAAAGTTGAAAATAGTAGCCAACCTGGCCGCAGGGACCGATAATATCGATATACCGGCCTGCACAGCCTGTGGTGTGGCTGTAACCAATACTCCGGGGGTGCTGACGGAAGCCACAGCTGATTTAACTTTCGCCCTGCTCTTATCAGCTGCCCGTCACGTTGTGAAAGCTGACCGCTACCTGCGCGAAGGGCGCTATAATGGCTGGGATCCCCTGCTTCTTACTGGTGCTTCCTTAAACGGTAAAATTCTGGGCATCATCGGCATGGGCCGTATCGGCCGGGCGGTAGCGCAAAGGGGGCGCGGTTTCGGCATGAAGATAATCTATTATAATCGTAATCCTTTGCCTGATAAAATTTCAGCTCCCCTGGAAGCAGCCTACCTGTCCCTCGAAGAGGTGATCAGAGAAGCCGATTTTTTATGCCTGCACCTGCCTTACAGCCCTGCCGTGCAACATCTTATTAATAAAGAACGGCTTGAAATGATGAAACCCGGTGCTTACCTGATTAATACTGCACGCGGCGCCCATGTAGATGAAAAAAGCCTGGTTACACTTCTTCAGGCAAAAAAGATAGCCGGTGCCGCCCTTGATGTCTATGAGTACGAGCCACTGCTGGCTCCCGGCCTTGCCGACCTGGATAATGTAACTCTGCTGCCTCACCTGGGCAGTGCCACATTTGATGCGCGCTCGGCCATGGCGCAGATGTCCGCCGAAAGTGTCAGTGCCGCTCTCTCAGGCAGAAAACCGCATAATCTTCTTAACCCCGAAGTTTTCGATTCTGCGTTTCTGGAAAACCAATCAGGAGGCATGTTTTTCAATGTGGAATAAGTTCGGCACAGACTGCGGCATCTGCCTGGCCGTATGCCCCTATGGCAATTAACCCTTTCATAGTATAATGGATGATATCAATGCTTGATTAATAGGAGGTCCCATGAAAAAGAAACATCCTGAACCGGTAAAAGCATACAGAAATATGGATTTTATTAACAGCTCCGACGCCCGGATAATTCGAATCCTTTCAGAATTTCTAGAGCCTATGCAGCGTTTTGCAAAAAACAGGATTTACGATACCATAGTATTCTTCGGGTCTGCCCGGACAAAGAATCTGCAGGACGCGAAGCAAAATTTAGCAGAAGTAGAGGAAAGTATTGCAAAATCGCCGGGCAATCCTGATCCTGCCCTGCAGGAAGAGCTTGATTTCGCCCAAAACCAGCTGTTTATGGCCCAATACTATGAAGACGCAGTAGAACTGGCCAGGCGTTTGACCGAATGGTCGAAATCACTCGATTCGGTATACCGATTTGTGGTCTGTTCAGGTGGCGGGCCGGGTATGATGGAAGCGGCCAATAAAGGGGCGATAGAGGCTAAAGGTATGTCCATCGGATTAAATATCAGCCTTCCGATGGAGCAGTATTCTAACCCCTATATCAGCCCTGATCTGAACTTTGAATTTCACTATTTCTTCATGCGCAAATTCTGGTTTGTTTATCTTGCCAAAGGT
>JBNJHL010000234.1:0-3068 GCA_051748445.1 Bacillota bacterium | reverse complement strand
CTGGGGATAATAAGTTTACTTACGAGGAGGTAGCCTGCATCGGAGCCTGCGGCCTCGCGCCGGTTATGACCATTGATGAGAAAACTTATGGCAAGCTTAATCCGGAAAAAGTTAAAAGCATTATAGAAAACTTTGGCGAGGAAAGTCAGGAAGAGCAGGAAGGGAGGCAGGTTTAATTGGAGAGATTTATTGATCCCTGCTGTGAAAAGTGTTTTAACAGTAAAGAAAATCCTTGCGAACAATTTGTAGAGTGTTGCCTTGAAGGGCCGCTCTGTCATGAGAGTGAGTCTTGTAAAAAGATGCGGGAAGCAATTATTGAAAAATATGTTCACAACCCTGCTTACCGGGAGCAATAATTTATCCCGGGTAGTAAGGTTGCTCGGATAATTCAAAGTAACAGGATGATGAAAGGAGAGAGGGCCAAAGTGTATGAGAGGCATATTTTAATTTGTGCCGGGACGGGCTGTATTTCATCCGGAGCTGTTGAAGTGAAGGATGCCCTGACCAGTGAACTCAAGAAGCATAACCTGGATGATAAGGTGCGCATAATTATGTCCGGGTGCCATGGATTTTGTGAAAAAGGTCCGATTTTTATTGTTTACCCAGAAGACATTTTCTACTGTGGTGTCCAGGCTGAAGATGTTCCGGAAATAGTTGAAGAGTATTTGATTAAAGGGAATATGGTTGAGCGCTTGCTTTATAAAGATCCTGTTTCGGAAGAAACCGTAACCAGTCACGATCAGATAATGTTTTATAAGAAGCAAAAACGACTTGCTTTGCGTAACTGCGGCGTAATCGATCCGGAAAATATTGATGAATATATTATCCGGGGCGGTTATCGCGGCTTGAGAAAAGCTTTGCAAATGGAAGCGGCAGCGGTCATAGAAGAAATAAAAAAGTCAGGACTGCGTGGTCGTGGAGGAGTCGGGTTCCCTACCGGTATGAAATGGCAGTTCGGCTACAACAGCCCGGGGCCAAAGAAATATATTGTTTGTAACGCCGACGAAGGCGACCCCGGGGCCTTTATGGACCGCAGCACGCTGGAAGGCGATCCCCATGCGGTTTTGGAAGGGATGCTTATTGCCGGTCATGCTGTTGGTGCAGATGAAGGTTACATATATGTTCGTTCCGAATATCCCCTGGCTGTCAAGCGTCTGCGGACCGCTATCTCGCAGGCTGAAGAGTATGGCATCCTTGGGGAAAATATTTTAAACCAGGGTTTTAATTTCAGGGTTAAAATTAAGGAAGGTGCGGGAGCTTTTGTTTGTGGTGAGGAAACCGCCCTGCTGGCATCAATTGAAGGCCGGAGAGGAGTGCCCCGTCATCGACCGCCTTTTCCGGCATTAAAGGGGTTGTGGGATAAACCGACTGTAATTAATAATGTTGAAACGCTGGCCAATGTCCCCCTGATCCTGCGCCGTGGTGCTGATCAATTTGCCCTGGTTGGCACTGAGGGAAGCAAAGGCACTAAAGTATTTGCCCTTACAGGCAAAGTAAACAATACCGGTCTGGTAGAAGTGCCGATGGGCATTACCATAAGCGAAATAGTTTTCGATATTGGCGGTGGTATACGCGATAATAAAAAATTTAAAGCAGCCCAGATTGGCGGACCTTCAGGCGGTTGCATTCCCAGTAAACACATTGACCTGCCGATCGACTTCGATTCCCTGAACGAAGCCGGAGCAATGATGGGCTCCGGGGGACTGGTCATTGTTGATGAAGATACATGTATGGTTGATATGGCCCGCTACTTTTTAAGTTTTACCAAGAAAGAGTCTTGTGGCCAGTGTACTCCCTGCCGTCTTGGGACTAATCAAATGTATGATATTCTTGAAGATATATCCGAGGGACGGGGCAGACCGGGAGATATTGAACTTTTGGATGAGTTGGCCACTTCGGTCAAGAGAGGTTCCATGTGTGGCCTGGGGCAGACGGCACCGAACCCGGTTTTAACCACCCTGCGATATTTTCGTGACGAGTATGAAGCCCATGTATACGAAAAACGCTGTCCGGCCCTGGTCTGCAAAGAGCTGATCCAGTATAAAATTGACGCCGAGAAGTGTATCGGCTGCCGCCGGTGCGTCAAGGCTTGCCCGGTAGCCGCGATTTCCGGGGAGAAAAAACAGCCCCATGAAATTGATCCGGATGTATGTATTCGTTGCGGGGCCTGCCTTGATGCCTGTCCGAAGAAGGTCGGAGCTGTTTATATAGTTTCCGAGGGTAGCCCAGTTCAAAAAGAAGTGGAAGATTCCGAGGAGGGTTGCAAATGTCAGAACTAATCACTTTAACCATAGATGGCCGAGAGGTGAAAGCCGCTCCTGGCACTTCTGTCCTTCGGGCGGCCTTAAATAACGGCATCTACATTCCCCACCTTTGTGATCACGAAGAACTCTCTTCTGTGGGAGTTTGTCGTCTTTGTCTGGTTGAAATTGAGGGGCGGCGTCCTACGGTTTCCTGCATGACGCCGGTGGAAGAGGGGATGGTGGTAACTACTTCGAACGATATGCTTGAGCGAACCCGCAGAACCAACCTGGAACTGCTGGTCCTCCACCATGATTATGATTGCCAGAATTGTGTCCAAAATAATAACTGCAAGCTGCAGGAGTTAACCCGCTATATTGGTTTGGATGAAGAAAAAATTAAGGCTATGCGGGCTCCCGAGCTGGACCAGCCGATTGATGATTCAAATCCCTATTACCTGCGGAATATGAATAAATGTGTGCTCTGTGGTATTTGCGTGCGGACCTGCGAGGAAATCCAAGGTGATGAGTGTATCGATTTTGCTTATCGCGGTATTAATACCAGGATAAGTGTATTAGGTGATAAGCCGGTCCTTGATTCAACCTGCGTTACTTGTGGTGAGTGTGTTTCACGTTGCCCGGTCGGGGCGTTAGTGCCGCGTTCGGCAGTTGAACCTGCTTACGAGATAGAAACAACATGTTCTTTCTGCGGTTGTGGTTGTGGCATTATTATGGGAGCGCGCGGCGGTAAGTTAGTCAGTGCTAGAGCAGTTTCCAATAGCCCTGCCAGCGGTGGCAGTCTTTGTGTCAAAGGGCGTTTTGGATTTG
>JBNJHL010000233.1:0-3090 GCA_051748445.1 Bacillota bacterium | reverse complement strand
TTAGTTCTTTTTTTACATCCGGGATCCATTTAATTTAGAATTTGCTCTTGCTAAAAGCTGTGTTATGAAAGGTTACATTATTAAGCATTAGAACGCCATTCGAAGCTGCCGGGAGGTGCCTTGAAGAACCACTCGGGTTATAAAAACTTAATTTGATCCACGTATTCATCAAATAGCTGAAGGCTTTCTTCTGTTTGTTCCGGGTCCCTGGAGATATATTCCATGATGATTGCCTGCAGCAGCAGCATAATGGAACATCCGGGATCAGAAAAGGAGGTATACTGCTGTGGAAGTGCGAGAAGATGATGTGAAAAAGCTTTTAAAGGTGAAAGGATGCTGTCACTTACGCCTATGATGGTTGCCCCTTTTTTCCTGAAAGCTTCAGCCAGCAACTGCATTTTTCGGGGGTAGCGGGGAAAAGAGAAAATAAAAACTGCAGTTTTTTTGTCGCATGATAAAAAAGAATTATAAGCGTCGGTGCTGTCCCTGCTCAAGGTAATAACATTCTTTTTAACCTTGGACAGATTGTATCCAAAGAACTGAGCAAGATAACCTGAGGAGTAGGAGCCTATTATATAAACCTTGTCAGAGCGACAGATTGTATCGACAACAACCTCTATATCCTTCATTGTCACGCTTTCAAAAAGTTTATTTATATTTCTCTGGTCATTGTTTACGACTGTTTCTAGGATATTTAACTGTTTTAGCTCATCCCCCTTATAGGTGTGGCGAATAGTTTCGAATACATTAAGTTCATATTGAACGATAGCCTGCAAATCTTCCATCATTTCCGGAAACCCGGAATATTCTAAAAACATGGCCAGCCTGACAACAGTTGCCTCGCTTACATCCGCTTCTTTTGCCATTTGCGCAATAGTTTGAAATGCCGCTGTTTTATAATTGCCAATGATGTATTTTGCCAGCTGTGCCTGTTTGGGAGATAAAATTTCCCCTTTATCAGTTATTCTCTCAAACAGAGAATTGTTCACTGCCAACTATCCTCTCTTTTCATATTTACAATGACAGGCGGGATCATCAGGCAAACAGCACATCAAATAACAATTTAATTAATTCAACAGCGCTACCTTTTTACCTTCTTTGTAGACAGCCTCGATATTACTTAGAAGTGGTTCAATGGTCACCGAGAGATCCCCGTCTACAATAATGAAGTCTGCCAGTTTACCAGTCTCGAGAGTGCCAATTTGGTCCTCGATGCCTATGGCCTCCGCTGCAATACGAGTACCGCTGCAAATTGCTTCGAGGGGCATCATGAAACCTTCCCTGACCCATAAAATCAGTTCCATTGCATTCAACCCGTGAAAATTATTGCTGGTGCCGGCATCGGAACCGAAAGCTACCTTTACTCCCGCCTCGATTGCTCTCCTGATGCTTGAACCCCTGATTTTACGTGTTTCAAGATTTTTTTCGATCATAAATTCAGGGACACCATCACTCTTTGAATGTTCGAGAATATGGAAACCGGCAACAAAAGTAGGTACCAGGTAACAATTTTTCTCAATCATCATTTCTATCCCGCTGTCATCGATAAAACTACCGTGTTCTATCGTTTTAACTCCGGCCATGAGAGCATTTTTAATCCCCTCTGCCCCGTGGGCATGGGCGGCAACCCTCAAGCCCAGTTTATCTGCCTCTTCAACAATTACTTTCAGTTCATCAATATTAAATTGCGAAGCTCCGGGAACTCCACCAGGATTCATATAGGCTCCTGTAGCCATTACCTTTAAGAAATCAGCTCCGGCTTTTAGTTGTTCACGTGCTGCCTTACGCGCTTCATCAACACCGTCAGCTTCCCGGTACATACCCTTAAAATAATCATTGCCCCTGGCAGTCATGCTGATAATTTGGCCGGATGTATAAATCCTAGGGCCTCTGCACCAACCTGCTTCAACAGCTGCCTTAACGGCAAAATCAATGTGGTTAACACTGCCGGCATTTCTAATGGTTGTTATACCTTTTTGCAGGGTTTTCTCCATATTGTTTGCTGTCCTGATGGCCCTAAGCTTATCTTCGACATAGTTTTCATTATTCGTATCGGCCATACCGTGCAGATCCATATGAATGTGGCAGTCAATTAAACCGGGAATAACTGTTTTTCCGGTCAAATCTATTACATCGGCTCCATCCGGTTGATAAAAGTCTTCTGCGATTCCCGCAAAGGTTATTGTTTCATTTTCTACAGCCATTACTGCATTTTTCAGAGGTGGTTTGCCTGTACCATCTATAAGAAAAGCATTCTTGAAAACTTTGATCATTGTCACAAGCCCTCTTCCAATTTTGTAAGATATCAGGGGGCAGGCATTTGCCTGCCCCCTCAAAAAGATTAGAAACTAACATTTCGTGCTATAACATTACCCAGGGAGTCAAGTTCAAAACCGTTGACTTCCTTAAGGACAACAGCAGTGTAGTCGCTGTGGGCAATCGGAACAACTGCAACATCGCGAAGAGATATAACCTGCATCTCCTTGTAATAATTTTCCTGTTCGCTGCGGTCGATGGTTCCCAGAGCTTTATCCGAGAGTTCCTCCAGTTCCGGGTTTTCATACTGGTTGTTGACAGCCCTTAAGAGCATCAGGTTCAGGAAGTTGTTTGGATGGGGCACATCAAACCAGCCGATGAATCCGACAGCGTGCTCATGTTCCCGGAGAAGACTGCGATGAGTTCCCCATTCATTTACGATCACATTGGCATCTATGCCTACCTTGGCCAGGTCGCTCTTGAAGATTTCTGCGGCGTCGACAGGCCTGCCGATGTAAGTTCTCGATTCGGCAAAGACATGAATATCAGTAGCGAAGCCATCAGGATAACCAGCTTCCGCCAGCAGTTCCTTTGCCCTGTCCGGATCGTAAGCATAAGGTGTAATATCATTGTTAAATCCGAATATGGTTGGTGGCATGGGATTGACCGCACGGGTTCCGAGACCTTCATAGAGGCTATCTGTTAGTGCATCAAAATCAATGGCGTGCATAAAAGCCTGGCGCACCCTGACATCATTAAAAGGTGCTGCCTGATGGTTAATAGCTGCATAAAAAAGGTTGGATCCGGCCATCTGCAACAGTTCAAGATTATCGC
>JBNJHL010000232.1:0-3106 GCA_051748445.1 Bacillota bacterium | reverse complement strand
CCGAAGCAAAGACAAAGTCTAACTGCCTTGATGCATTTGCCGGTGTCTGCCGGTTATGATGATAAGTAGGCACATTATAGACTACCATCAGGCAGCTCTTCAGGCCACGGCTCCGCCTGCCTTTTGATTCCTTTTCCAGGAAGTTAGCTTTCAACCGGACATATTTAAACCCCTTAACTTAGTTAATGAATGTACTACTTCTAAGTGATCATATCTATTAATACAAACCCAAGCTTTTTTATATAGCTGTTCGCTTAATAACCTCCGGAAACAAGGATAATCATTACCGGATGCAGAAAAGTAAAATATGAGATGAGCCCAAAAAGAGAATATTGGGTGGAAATTTTGCCGCTATAATGGCTGGATAGTGTCCCCCTCAAAATTTTAATCCTGCCTCTGTATTTTTTAGCTGCCGAACTATGTAGTTTTTACTTGCCAAACACAGACAGAGGTCAAATGATCTTCATTAACCAAGTTTGAAGAGTGCAGCCGGGACCATGAGCTAATGTTAATTGGCTCTTCTTCAACTTCAAGCTTTCCTGCCGAGATATCTTCCAGTATTCGGGTAATGTTGAACTCAAAATATCCATTCCGGAAAATCTCATCACCGTCTCGGGTTGGAAGCGGCTCGAAATTCTTATCAAGTTTAAGCTTTCTGCTTTTAGCCATATTAATTTCTGCCTCCAGTATTTCTTATTAAACTGGCGCATATTCCGGCAGTATTAGGCCACCTGTTGTGGCCACATCCGGCTAGTTAGATGATTATTCCCCCTTTAAAACAAAACTCCTGTAATGTTAAGTTATTATAGCAAACCAAGTCGCAGATTTTCATTCACTCCACCAGGCAAAGCGCGGGCCGACACTTTTACACCAGCCCGTCACTAAGGCATCTGCCTTCTCCTTTATTCCTGCACATGCTTAAGCAGCAGCCAGATCAGCTTGATAATATTCTTAACCCGCACACTTCATTTGCTTATTCCAATTCTTTTATGATTTCTTCATGTATTAATGTGTCTTCTTCTTTCCTGCTTTCAAGCTCTTCCATAATTGCTTTTGATAAACTCTTCTTTTTCTCTGGAAGCATTCCTTCTATTTGATCTTTTGAATAGCCTTCATGTTCCAGTTCCCGGACAATCAAATCTTCAAATTCTTCTTCAAATGAAACAGGTTTCATCAAAGCCCTGTTACCTTTAACTTCAAGATAAATATAATCTTTAATCTCCATTTCGGTACGCACTCTCTTTGGTAGGGTTATTTGCCCTTTTGGGCTTACCTTTAACTTTAATACCTCACTCATTATTATCACCCCCAACTTCATTATATGGTGTAAAAAGTAAAATGTAAAATGTAATAATGCCATGGTTTACACACATTCTAAAATTATCAATCCACCAGGCGTAGCTCTGGCCAATAAATACTGTCACTAAGACTTTCCCCAGCTTTCCATATCAGCTATATTAAATCTAAAAACCATAACCGGAATACGACTACTAACTTGACTATAGTAACGCGTTGCGTTATTATAGTGACATGATAAAGTCATTCGCTGATAAAAATACTGAGAAAGTTTGGAACCAGCAATGGATAAGCCAGCTGCCAAAGGAAATTCAAAAGATTGCTTTCCGTAAGCTGGTAATAATCCACCGGTCAGTATCGTTGAATGACTTAAAGGTGCCCCCTGGAAACCGATTAGAAAAACTTACAGGAATTCGAGAAGGGCAAATGAGTATTCGTATTAATAGACAATATCGAATATGTTTTACCTGGAGTAATAATGATGCTTATGATGTAGAGATAACAGATTACCACTAACTTGGAGTGATGTGAAATGTATAATAGAATACCGGCAGTACACCCCGGAGAAATCTTGGAGAAAGAATTTCTAAAGCCCCTGGGCATTACTGCTTACAGGCTGGCTAAAGAAACTAAAATTCCAGCTACGAGAATATCACAGATCATAAATGGCAAAAGACGTATAACAGCAGACACCGCCCTTAGATTCGGCAAATTCTTTGGCAATAGTGCTGATTTCTGGCTGGGTATACAGATGGAATATGACCTGAGAAAAGAAAAAGCAGAAATTGAATGCGTCTTAGAAGAGATTAAGGAATACAATTGATTATTATTTCATGCCTTCAACATAATCGCTCCCAAATAACATGCCTTGGACTTTTTTCGCCAGTCAACCAGGGCATACAGGGTCTCACCAGTTGAAGAAAATATGGTTAATGCTTCGGGAACGAAAAAACCCATCTTGAGGTCCTCCTATCAACAGCCAATTTCAAAAGCTTCATAATACATCATAACTATGCAAACACTAATAGGCAAATAAATTGCCGAAGCAAAAAGATTTTACGGGTATACAGGCACACTTAATCATCTTGCTGAAAACACCTTTTATTGTGGTAGAATAAAGTTAACAGAAAACCAATAATAAGCCATTATTTCGCTACATCAACATTTATCCCTGCTTCAAGCATACCTTGTAGTTATTAAGCTTTAATTACTTTTACTCCTGCTATTGACTTTGGAGGGAAGTGCAATGTCCTGGTCAGCGCTCTTCGATCGCACCCACATACTGAAAGGCGTTCCCGTTGACGCAGAAATCGAACTGCAATGCAAAAGATGCAGAACGCTTTTCCGTACCATGAATGCTTATTATATCGGTTACTCTGAAATAAATTACATCAACCAAGAAGAAGCTGGCGGCTGCAGGCACAACCTGAGTGAGCTTCAGCCTACCACTAACTGGTTCCCCAGCCGGGAGATCCACCAGAACTTTACTGACAGTACATGGGCGTCTCTTTTTGACTACAGTCACATCATTGAAGGTGCACCAATAGATGCAGATATTGAGCTGCAGTGTAGAAAATGCAAAACCCTTTTCCGCACCTTAAATGCTTACTATATCGGTTACTCAGAGATTAAATATGTTAACCATGATGAAGTGGGGCAGTGCAATCACAGACTTAAAGATTTAAAAGCAACCAAAAGATGGTTCCCTAAGCCTCATCATGAAAAGACTTAACCATTCTAACTGCCTCGCCAGGTTCCACTAATAGCTTCCATCGCGCCGGCCGCGGAACAATCAACTTAAAGACACCAA
>JBNJHL010000231.1:0-3172 GCA_051748445.1 Bacillota bacterium | reverse complement strand
AGGATCCAGTTCCAGCTGCTTACCCCTTTCCCGGGCAAACTGCATATAAAGCTCGTTTTTATTTGTCAGCGGTTCATGAATATCCCGGCGACGCAGCATTTCTAAAGCTCCAACAGCACAGCTGTCTGAACAGATCCCGCAACCAAGGCAGCGCTGCAAATCGATCCGGGCCACCTTACCGCTATCCTGGTTTTCAGTCATGCTGATCGCGCTGACCTGACATTTATCTACGCACTCAGCACAGCCGTCGCAGTTATCTTCTTTAACAGAAGCATAAAAGTTGCTCGGGTGTGCCGTTTTAAAGCCGTATTCCCTGGTCACATGTAAAATGCCGCAGCAGCAGCCACAGCAATTACAGATGAAAGACGGCTCATATAAGACATTGTCACAGAGGTGAACCAGGCCCAGCTTTTCAGTTTTTTCAAGAACACCAAGCAGATCATCTACAGAAGCAGGCTTAGCCGCCAAGTTTTCTATCATATAGCTGCCCGCTTCACCCAGGGATATACAAACATCCAGAGGCGCATTGATCTTGCAGGGATCATTTAGATGAATAGCCTTATGCCGGCAGGCACATAAACCGATTGCCCCGCCCCCTGAATTCTTAATTACTTCGACCGCTCGCTCGTGATCCAATACTTCTGTCTCTACGATTGCCGGAAGCACCTTTTCATAGATCAGGGCACGCATGAATTTTGTTTCTCCTCCAAATAATTCCAATCCCACTTCAAAGTTTTGAAAATATCGATCAAATAGATGGGCAATCTCTTTTAAATCCAAGTCATTTCTGACCCGCATAAAGAGAAATTCAAAGAACCCGATAACCATGGGCGATAACCAGTAATAATTTTGCTCATTTTTCCTCAAAGCAATTACCAAACCTTTTGCAATCATGTCTTTCAGAGATCTTTGCAGTTTATCTGGATCTATCCCTGCCGCAGTAGAAATTTCTTCAAGGCTGGCCGGCCCGAAAGGGAATTTGCTGCCGATAACGGCTTCACTTTCTGTATAGATACGGTATAAGAGTTCGATCAAATCATCGTTTACCGGGTTTCCAACCGGGTTTTTATGCAGTCGATCGGCCAGGGCTGTATAGATATCTAACTTGGAATTAATTACATGACCCATATTAAGCACCTCCGCCAGATTTAGGTATACTTCTCCTTAAACCAAATAATATCTACCTGCTGTTAACAATGAGTAAACATGTTCAAAATACTGTGACATGGGTGAGAAAGCGAAAAGGATGATATTGATCACAACTTTTAATATAAGCGAGAAACGAAAAAAACAGTGGCGCTAAGAATATTTTTAACTCGTGTAACCAAGACCATTTGGCATTTCCTTGAATAAGCTTAGAACCACACTATAAAATCATATATTTCAGAGAACAAAAAACCACCTTTTTGGTGGTTTTAAAATTAGAAGAACTTAAAAAATTAGTTTTCTGGTGCCGGAGATCCGTCTCCTATAGTATGCACCAAACCTGGGCCGATTTTAACTTTACCTGTTTAATCAATTCGGGCGGGGTGCTTGGTCTGAATTATATTGTTTTGTTAAACTATAATAATTCTTTTTATATTACGCATAACCCCCTGGGCAATCGTCAGGAATTACCCAGTTATTTCATATAATAATGGTATTTCCCTAATTCTACTCTTACATATCGAAACCTGTCGTAGCAACCGGAGCATCTGTTAATAATATATCGGGACGTAGCGGTTTCACATATAGATTAATGCCTGTATCGAATCGCGTTAATCCTTTCATGCTCTCTAGAATCCTGCTATGGCGCTCACAGATACAAAATAACTGCTCAATACCCTCTCGCAAAGCCAGATTATTAGCATACTTCACCAAAGGTGAGAGATCAGCGGGCAATTTATAGCCAATCATGGTCAGCATCATTTGCCGTAGTGTATCACCAGGAGCTGGAAATTTTGGCAATATCCGCATCATGACAAGCAAATTTCCCACTATCTGCATCTTTAAACTTCGACGCAGTAAGGTAAGCTTCATTATTTTGCTCCAATCCCAGCAGGCAATACAGGCTGAGATCCTGCCTTCATTTTCATATACAAAGACATTACTGTAGTCAAGGTTTGTTATGTGCTTGAATTGTTTGGCCAATGAGTGAACAGATACTGGTTCAAACATGTCATGTCCATACCATGTTTCGTTTAGCAAGTCAGACACTGCTTTCAGATCACTGGGGGTAACTGATCTGATATTTCCCTCACCCGGCACCTGCAATTCCTTTGTCACAGCGATTCCCGGCATAACCAGTTTACGGTGCAGATGGAAACTTTCAAGTTCAAAAAGGCGTATGGAGGGGTTGTTCCCCTCTAGAAGAAATGCATAAGACAAAACTGCCCCCTGCCCTGAAAGGTAACTTTCGATTTTCTCGCGAAGTCTGCGTGCTACTCCTAACCTTCTATAGTCCGGGCAAGTAAAATACTGGAATTCATAGCCAACCCGATAAGCCTGAGAGCCTATGACGGCATCGCGGATTGCACAAGCTGCAGAAGCAATAATTCTATCTCCTTCATAGGCATTAAATACTTTACACGATTCATATGTCCTTACCCGGGAGAAGAAATCGGGAATATTGACCGTGGTGACAATCAGGGACTTTCCCTGAGGGGACATTTCCTGAAGTTTCTGAAGTTCCTCACTCTCTTGAGGTAAAGCTTCACGGATCTCCATAATCCACCGCCATTATCTTATGATCACCAAACAATCACATTGATAGGCACAGTAACTATCTTTGGGATGGAAATATAACCTAAATTCCACGTCACATTAAAAATCTCTTCTATTCAGAATTTTTTACGAGGAACCTATGTAACTTTTTCTATAGCGTACCATTTTCGTCACCAACTCTCTGTTTTTTTAGCACCTCTAATCATTGCCGCTTGAATAATTGCATGCTTAAACAAACCCCTTAAAAACATTACCATAGGCTTCTTCTGAATCTAAGGTTACCTGCTTCAGGTTAAGCATTTTTTATATACCGACCTATATGGATAATTAAACGATATTTTCATAATTACATTTCGGGCAGTTTTAATTATTTTTGCAGCCAGAAATACATATTTCAAACGGAAGGTTTTAATCTGCTGTCTATATTCTGCCACATTCAACGAATCAAACTTAAACAGCAAAAATAAAT
>JBNJHL010000230.1:0-3176 GCA_051748445.1 Bacillota bacterium | reverse complement strand
GGAACAATGACCAGACCGCCGCGGGATCCCGGCAAATCTATCATCACAAACCGCCATAAAATGAGAATCGCTTTTCAGGGTGTAATTCTTACAGTAGGCCCGCTTTTTGCCTATCTTCTGACACTGAATAACGGGTTTACCCTGCTTGAAAGCAGAACAGTCGGGTTTATGACCCTCGCCCTTGTACAGCTGCTGCATGTTTTTAATGTAAGGCGAAAGAACGGACTCGGATTTGATAGTACCATCTTCCAGAACGCTGACCTTTGGGGAGCTATTTTATTCACTCTTGCCCTACAGTTTTTTGCTGTGTATACACCGTTTATGCAGACAATCCTCCGTACCACCGCGATTTCACCGAGAATGTGGCTTGTGGTACTTGGCGGATCCCTTGGCCCGCTGGTCTTACTACAGATAATCGCCGGAGTTCGATTACTAATCGGAAAACCGTACCAGGAGTGAAGCGATAGAATCCTCCTGGGTATAAATCACTTGAGTGAGAACATCGCTACCGAGTATTCCGGCATCCCTGCTTCACCTTGCCTGTACTCGATATTTGAATCGGAAGCCAGCAGCAGCGATTCTTCGCTGCAGCCGGCACACCCGATTGTTACCGGGGTTACAAGTCAAGAGAACCCGACCCCGTTGAACGGTCATCCACTCCCCGGGCTCACTGTAATTGACCGGTGTTTGTTCTATTCGCGGGTCCCGAAGATCGAGAATATGCTATAGTCTAATAAGGTTAGCCAATTGCTTGACTAAAAAACGCCACCGCACGTCCTGTGCTCCGGCGGGGGGCGCGGGGGTTTTAAGAAACTGTTTACAGGAAGGGCGCGGTACAGCCTATAACAAGAAATATGCGGTTACGGGCTAAAGCCCTCCACCCAAATTGCCTTTGACAAATATCTGATAAATTGTGACACAATTTCCCAGAGATTTATCAACCCCGTCTGGGTACCAGGCAACTTCGCATATTTCTGAAACGTTATATGGCATGCTTTGCGGTAATAGTTTTGACAATTATCTTCATTGATTGTAAGATATGGCTAATCAGGGAGCTCGCCGCATTTTGCGGCGAGCTATAAGTAGCTTTAATAATACAAATTACTTATGACAAAAAGAGTGGAAATAGATCAGATTAGCAAAGTTGAGAAGCGCATTTTGCTAATACGTAGGGAAAAAGTTATCATTGATGCTGATTTAGCCAAATTTTATGGAGTTACAACAAAACGTCTTAGAGAACAAGTTAGACGTAACAAGGATCGTTTTCCTGAAGATTTCATGTTCAAATTAACTCGAGCTGAGATGAGGGAAGTAGTGGATGCTTGTAGCCACTTGAGTAATTTGAGATATTCAAGAACTAATCCTTTTGCCTTTACTGAGCACGGAGCTATCATGGCAGCTACGGTATTGAAATCTGAGCAGGCAGTTGAAATGAGCATATTTATTGTACGTGCATTTATTAATCTTCGTGAAGTAATTTCAGCCCATAAGAATCTTTTCAGGAAAATAAATGCGCTTGAGAAAAAAATATCACAACATGATGAACACATAATGTCATTATTTAAGGCGATCAAACAATTGATAGGTCCAGAGAAAGTGCCTCAAAAGCGGCGAATTGGTTTTAGGCAAACAGATAAGAAATAGAATATATACTGATACTAAGAGTAGCACGCCATATAACAGATGCATTTGTGCACTCGCTTGTCACGTTGGCTGCAGAGCAGCCCCCGCGCCAAGCTTCGTGGTACATGGTCGGTGCGCTGCTATTGAGCTCGATTAAAAATTAGGGGGTGAAAATACCGCGCCCCGCCCAAGTCGCATATCCGCGAAATGTATACGCAAGGCTGGGATAAGGTTCCTTGATAATAAATCCTTAAATACAATATAGGCATTTATTACCAAATTCCTTTTTTATTCTTTTTTGCTTTAATAGCTTTTTTAATAAAACTGGGCAGCAAATCATCAAGAGACACAATGCTCCAATTTTCCTCACCATAAGAAACCAAATCAAATGTCCTGGAGGTTGTTTTGCTTCGCGTAACAACCCAATATTCTTCTTCCTCTCTGTTACTTATAAGAGTTATCCAGTAATGGCCCTTGAGCAATCCCAGAATATCGATCTGATAACCTTCAGATTCAGGATACATATTCCGAAGTTCTGAAAAATATCTGTTATCCTCTTTCGAACATCGCCCATATCCAAATGGTTTCCATTTTTCATCTTTATTTATATGAACTGCCCCGATAGATCTTTCGTTATGTAAAACGAGAAAGGTATAGTGTCTGAATCTAGCTTTTGAAAGAACATCGCTCCCTGATCTACAATTCACAATATCCTCTGCAAATAATAATAAAACTCTTATTGGTTTGTTTGAAAGAGTGATGTTGCTGATATCCACAGTTGTGTCGCTGCTTATGCTTGAAAATAAACTTCCCCCTTCCTTAGCAGAACTCATCCACCTGGTTCTGAAGACTTCTTGTGCAACTTGGTAGGCTGTATCTGGTATATCTTTACTGAAAGCTGGAAATATAAACCCTTTTTCCTCGCTCTTTTGCCAGATAGGCGGAAGTTTTTCCTGACAATATACTAATCCTTCTATATCACAAAGGATTCCAACTATAAGTATTCCTGTGACCATTAATTTCTTTATATCCATCTCTTTTTCCTTTTCTGAAAAGGACTATTCAGGTTTTAACCTTTTCTCCTCTTTCATTCTAGATAATATCATTACGTAATTCACCAATATTATTATTTTTGCTTTCCCTTGTTCTGCAGACGTCTTCTAGTATAAAATAATAGTTCAATTCAGATGCTCATGAACTGATAGAGAGATATCCGCCTTCGTGGATAGCGAACCTATTTTGATTGACACTTGGGGGAAAAATAGCAAGGGATCCGAAAATATCAATACAGGCTTATGGCCCAGCCCTACGTATATCAGCAGTTTTGCGGCCTCGGGCCTGCGGCCCTTCGCGCAAGTGCCTCGCTGACCGCTCGGCACCTCGCAAACCTGCGAAATGTTATCCGAAAGGCCGGGATTAATGTAGTTGTTTGGGGTTAATTATAATCTTAATATTATTGATTCTTAAGATGAGGTTTTAGATGAGCTTTTTTTCTGCCTTCAATTAAACCTTTTTTTACTTCTAGCATATGCTTCTCTGGATTTGAAAATCTT
>JBNJHL010000229.1:0-3199 GCA_051748445.1 Bacillota bacterium | reverse complement strand
TCTTTATCCAGCAGTTTTCTCTACTTGCTGCAATCAATCCAAACCAGTTGATCCGGTTCACACAGCTTAACCATTTCGTTAATCCAATCCTGCAAAGCCTAATTTGTCATTTATCTCTTCCTCGCATCATTTTCAAGGTTTCAATTTTTCTACACAATTAACAATCAGCTAGATGTCAAGGGGACGGGGTTGCTGACAACACAGTCAAGAGAAATGGGCGGATTTTTAAAAGTTGTCAACAACCCCGTCCCCTTGACATCCCCTTGAAGCAGCTGTGATATGATAAGTTAAGATTATCCTTAAAGGAGGTAACATAGTGACAAAATACATTGCAATTATAGGGCCTTCAGACTGCTCTTCAGCTGAGAAAGAGGATGCTTTCAAAATCGGGGCAATGCTTGCAGCTCGCGGATCTATTATGATTTGCGGAGGAGGCAGTGGTGTGATGGAGGCAGCATCAAAAGGCGCACATTCGGAACATGGCGTGGTTATTGGAATCCTGCCGGGCAATGATCATGGCGCCGGCAATCCATACCTTACCTATGCAATCGCTACCGGCCTTGGTGAGGCCCGTAATGCGATCATTGCCAGAACGGCAGATGCCATAATCGCAGTTGGTGGGGAATACGGAACCCTTTCAGAAATTGCCCTGTCGATGAAAATGAACAAAAAGGTAATCCTGCTGAACAGCTGGCACCTTCAACCGGCACGCCCGGCAGATAAAAAGCCACTTCTAGCAAACAGCCCGGATGAAGCGGTAGAAATTGCCATGCAGTAACCCTTCCCGTTAGTCACATTCTTACTTCCGATCAGGCCTCAAATTATAATCAGGGCGATGGCCAGAACGCAAATAAAGACACCAAGCGCCTGGGGACGAGAGATTTTTTCTTTAAAAAATAGCATGGCCAGGATAACGGTTGCAGCCGGGTAGGTACAAACCAGTACCGCGGCAATATCCACCCTGGTCAGAAAGGTTGCAACCAGGTAAAGAACATTGGCCATCGCATCGAGCAAGCCGGCTAAAATAGCAAAAGGGCTCTTTACCGGGTTGGGGAGAGACAACTTTTTTACCGATATGATAAGCAAACCAACTGCAGCAGAGGCCAGCTTACCGAAAACAAAGGGGCTGAAAATATAGCCCGGCTCTATACGGGCAATAAAGATAAACCACCCGCTGAAAAACAATCCTGAAAGCACCCCCTGCAGCAGCCCGGCCCCGGCCTCTTTTTCAGCCAGCTCCTCCTCATATGGCAATTCAGTCCTGGTAGTCAACCAGATGCCGACCGCGGCCAGGATAAACCCTGAAAAAGTAACCGCACTGGGCAGTCCCTGGATAACAGCGGCATATACGACCGGTATAGCGGAAGCCACCACCGCTGAAGCGGGGGCAACAATACTGGCCCGGCCATAGGCCAGGGCATTATAAAGAGTGGCAAGGCCAATGGCGCCAAAAATACTGGCCACAACAGCATTGCCAATGCTGGAAAGCGAGGGAAGCCCATCCTGCCAAACCAGGGCAAGAACTGCCATTAATGCCGCCCCGGTCAAAGCGGTAAGCAGTATAACCTGGTACTGGTTTAAACGTCGGGTAGCTACCCCACCGCTGAAATCAGCTCCACCATACAATCCTGCGGCAAGCAGGGCATAAAAAGCGCCTAAAATATGTACTGGCAACTGGTATCCTCTCCTGTCTCATGTCTTATATCTCATGCATTGATAATTAAAAGTTCAATATTGATGACACTGCGGCTCGGTAAAGTAGTTTGATTGGATCAAAAAACCAGCCGGCCAAAACTTATAAAACGACTCTGTTTCGGGCAATTGCTATTATCGAGACCATCGCCACTGAAAAACAACGGTGATTGACTCAAAGCGTCCTCCCGGCTCTTTTTGACTGATTCATTTAGCAAAGCATATCGGCCAGGCCGGAAGCCCGCTTCAGGGAATAGCTGATACCAAGATTCATTATCTCTTCCGAGCCGACGATCACCACGGATTTTTTAGCCCGGGTTACCGCTGTGTAGAGCAGTTCCCTGGTCAGGGTGCGGACATAGACCCTGGGAAGAATAATTGCTACTTTTTCATATTCAGAGCCCTGGGCCTTGTGAACTGTTGTTGCCCAGGCCGGTTCAAGACGCCCTCTCAGCGCTTCCAAAGGATAAGCCACAAAGCTTCCGCTGCGGGGAAATACAGCCATCGGTTCTGCAGGCCGCTGCCGGGCCGCCGATTCCATTGCCACGTATAGCACCAGGCCTGAGTCACCGTTGTAGAGGCGCAGGGTATAGTCATTGCGGGTGATCATCACCGGTTCCCCCACCAGGAAATGGGGTCTTGTGGTCACCAGCCCTTCCTGCCTGAGATGTTCCAGCCACCGGTGATAAAACCAGGCATTGACTTCTTCTGAACCGGTGCCGCCGGCAGATCTTTTAGTGGCACATAATATCCTGAGCCGTTCAAAGTGGCCAAAGATTTCTTTTAACCCGGCGGTGTTATCCTGGTCAAAACCGGCTGGACCTGACCGGTAATTATACTGCAGGCGTTCATTAAGATCAGGCAGCCCGCTGATTAACAGTTCATGCCACCGGTTAAGAAATGCATCCAGGCGATGTTCATCGTCAGCCCTAAGGCTTTCCACCCCGGTAAATGCCAGCTCTGAAACCTCTTTCCTGGCTGTCAGGACCGAACCACCGCTTGCTTCGGCAGGCGGGCAGCCTTCTTTAATCGCAACTGCCGCATCAAGAATTCCTTTGCCGGCTGAATCTTCCTCCCTGGCCCGGTAGCTTTTCTCGAGCACAACAACCCGCTTTTTCTCTTCTACCGCTTTCCTGGAATGGCACAGGTCTCGCAGGACAGCTCCTGCCTCGATCGAGGGAAGCTGGTCGGCATCGCCCAGCAGGACCAGTTTCGCTTCCGGCTGCAGGGCCCGCAAAAGATGATCGATCATAATTAAGTCGATCATCGAACTTTCATCGACTATAACTAGCTTTTCCGAAAGCGGGTTGAACTGATTATGCCAGAAACGATCCTTTCCAGGGGAGTAACCGAGAAGACGGTGCAGGGTAGTGGCAGGCGGGCAGTTGTCGACCAGGCGCTGATCTGCTTCAGCAGCTGCTTCGACAGCTGCCAGATGACCTGCTACCGCCTGGCGCATTCTATCAGCTGCTTTACCGGTCGGTGCGGCTAAAGCAATTGACTGAAG
>JBNJHL010000228.1:0-3205 GCA_051748445.1 Bacillota bacterium | reverse complement strand
ACGCTCTTCTGCCGACAAACAGACACGATATTTAACGATCGGCATCCGGTATACACCTCCCCTGATTTATGGGAAAAGTATACCATGAAATTTAGAAATTGTATAGTTTTAATGTTGACAATCTACTAGCTTACCCGCATTACCCGGCAACGCTTGTTATTGGTTATCGTAGGGTGTGAACAGTGAAGTGAATAAAGGATTAAAAATATTGGATAAGCTGCGCAATTATAGTTTCGGAAAGTTGGGTTAAATCATGGAAGAGAATAAGTTTGCAATAATGCGTGACAAAATGGTTCGCGAACAGTTAAGAGGGCGAGGATTTAAAAATGAAAAAGTCATGGAGGCTTTCTACAAAGTCCCCCGTCATTACTTCACCGGCCATGCACTACCTGAGCAGGCTTACGGCGATCATCCCCTGCCGATAGGAAATGGGCAAACTATTTCTCAGCCTTACATAGTAGCACTGATGACAGATAAATTGAATTTAGAAGGTACTGAAAGGGTGCTTGAAATTGGCACAGGCTCAGGTTATCAGACGGTGATCCTGGCCGAACTGGCTAAAGAAGTATATACAATTGAGAGAATCCCTAAACTGCAGGAAAGAGCCAAAAAAGTGCTGGATTCACTCGATTATAATAACATATTTTATAAGGTCGGGGACGGAACAAAAGGATGGCCGGAAAAAGCGCCCTTTAGGGGCATAATTATTACTGCTGCTTCAAAAAAGGTGCCTGATGAGTTGCTGCAGCAATTAAGCGTTGGAGGAAAGCTAATTGCTCCCGTGGGCAATCTTAATGAACAGAAACTGACAGTATTAACGCGAAACGAAGATGGTTTCGAGATGCAAAGCCTGGGCGGTTGCCGTTTTGTGCCCTTACTTTAAGCAAAAGTTTAGCTGTAAAGCCTGTACTTAAAACATGGTATTTAAAATTTGACAAATGCATTACAGCCAAAACAATGGAGAGCTTATTCTTTAATATTTACTTCTTTTTCAAGTGTTTCCTGCTTAATTTCCCAGTGGATCATGTAATTCAATGCAGCACGAAGAAGGATTATTGCTCCAATAGTATACAATTCTTCAAGCGATCTGGCAATTACAGTTTTCAAAATTTCACTGGCCAGTTTAAATTCCAGTGCGAACACAATATAGTAAGCAAATGTAAGTCGAATTTCACGACCTTTACTTCTGGTACTGATAAAACGATAAAAAGAATAAGCTGCTCCATAAAAAATTACGATCACGCCGAAGAACTCGAGAATGTAAATGATCACAGAGATGATAAAATGAAATGCTTCCTTAATGAGTAGTAGATCCATGCCAGAATCCTCCTTGCTCTGTAATCCGCTTAAAAGTGGTTTCGGTATTTACTTAATCTTAAATCCTTTAAAATCACCTGTATGCTCTTCCCATTTTTCCTCAATTTTATTCACCCTGGCCCCGTCAGGCCCTTTTTAGACCACTGGGTATATTCTCTTAACATTTCCGCTTTGTCCTCTGTAACTGTCTCAACAGTTCCGTCAGGAAGATTTTTGGCCCAGCCTGATTAACCCAATTCATGAGCTTTACTCTGGGCCGAAGATCTAAAATAGACCCCTTGAACCCTGTCGTAAATATTCAGATACAATCGTTTCATGGTTTATTGATCCTTTGATCACTTAGCCAATCTTAAACAATTTCACTATAGCATCCAGTTGTTTTTGGGTCAAATACGGTAATCTTTACCAGCCATTTGAAATCATAATTGTTAATGCCTGGTTTAATAAACTGAAGAATTCTATATATGTTTTGTATTTCGGACAATGGCAGGTGTCTCTGCTGCACAGCAAGCAGGGTTTTTTATTTGGATTTGCACAACACTTTATTAACTTTATAAGTAACTGCTCAGCGTTATAACAGTCTGCCTGTTTTCCTGAATACCCGGGCACGCCGGAGAACAGGGCGCTGCAAAGAGGGTTGAGCAAATACAAAAAATTCATAGTGCGTACCCGGGCCGATCCCTGTATGGCATGAATAGTTATCAGTATTTACACAAGCAGAATTCAGGCGAAATTCTGCAATATATCTTGACCATCAAATACCTCTGTTATATGCTTAAGATAAGAGTATTTATCATTAACGAAGGAGGCAATCAAATGTCCAACTACGTGGAATCATTAGATCAACTGGGCGAAGATACCAAAGATATAGTCCGCGCTCTACACAGCCTCAAGGAAGAAGTGGAAGCAGTGATCTGGTACCACCAGCGGGTTGACGCTTCTGATGATGATACCCTGAAAGAAATTCTTGAACACAACCGGGATGAAGAGATTGAGCATGTTTGCATGGTTCTGGAATGGCTGAGGAGAAACATGCCCGGTTGGGATAAAGAGCTGCGGACATTTTTATTCACCGAAGGTTCGATTGGTGAAGCAGAAGAACATGGCGAAGAACATGGAACTGCTATTCAACCAGACGGAAGCCTGAACCTGGGCGGCCTAAAAAAATAGGAGGCGGGAGTACTATGGATTTTCTGAAGCGGCAGTTGGCACCTTTAACAGAAGAAGCCTGGCAGGGAATAGATGAAAGAGCAACAGATGTTTTTAAAAGCGTTCTTACCGCACGGAAAGTGGTACGCGTCAATGGCCCTAAAGGACTGAACCATACCGTAATACCTGAGGGCCGCCTGACAGTCCTGGAAAGCGATTCATCGAAAGTTTGCACCGGTATGTATCAGGTAAGGCCGTTAATTGAAACCAGGACAGGATTTACCTTGGATCGCTGGGAGCTGGATAATATCGCCCGTGGGGCCCAGGTTATTAAACTGGATGCCCTGGAAGAAGCAGCTAAAAAAGCTGCCATGTTTGAAGAGAATGCAATCTTTAACGGGTTTAAGAAGGGAAATATGGAAGGTTTGGCCCCTTCTGCCGAGAAATCAATAAAATTTGGGGAAGATGGCGCTTCGATCATGGAGGCTATATCAGCTGGTGTTCTCGCCCTGAAAGACTGCTTTGCAGACCTGCCCCTGACCCTGGTTACCGGCGAAAAAGCCTGGCACATGGTTAACAAGGAGACAGGCGGCTATCCCTTATCGAAGAGGTTAGCGGATCTAATCGGAGGAGAGATCCTTTTCAGCCCTGCCCTCGATGGAGCACTGCTCCTACCCTTTGATCATGAAGATCTGGAAATGACTCTGGGAATTGACTTTTCTATCGGTTACCAGTTTCA
>JBNJHL010000227.1:0-3220 GCA_051748445.1 Bacillota bacterium | reverse complement strand
GATGAATAATGAGTAGTTACCTGGTAAAAAGAGCTGGTTTTATCCTGATTACCCTGATCCTGGCTTCGATAATTATCTTTTCTGTAACCCAGTTTCTGCCGGGTGATGTGGCCCGCATTATCCTGGGCCAGTTTGCCACTGATGTTGCGGTGGAAAACTTAAAAGAAGAGCTGGGCTTAAACGAACCGGCTTACCGACAGTATATTAGCTGGGCCGTTAATTTTGTCCAGGGAGATTGGGGTGATTCGCTGGTCAGCCGCCAGCCGGTCAGACCAATGGTTATGCAGCGGCTGGGCAATTCGGTGATGCTGGCAGGAATGGCGCTTATAATTTATGTGCCCCTGGGCATTATCTTGGGGGTTATTGCTGCTTTGAAGCGCGACAAACTGCCCGACCAGATGATTGCCGGTATATCAATGGCCTTTGTTGGCCTGCCGGAATTTGTAAGCGGTCTGCTGCTCATATCATTTCTGGCCATCGGGGCCGGGTGGTTTCCGGCTAATTCCTCAATTGAGCCTGAGGCCACTTTTGTGCAGTCAGTTCCGTACCTGATCCTGCCGGCAATAACGGTTAGTTTGGCCGGCCTGGGCTATATTGCCCGGATGACCCGCTCCGGGACCATAGATGTTTTAAGGACCGATTATGTCCGGGCGGCTGAACTAAAAGGCTTACCCTGGTGGCAGGTCCTGTTCCGTCATGTTTTACGTAATTCGCTGCTGCCTACGGTAACGGTTGTAGCCATGGGGATTGGCTGGTTGATAGGCGGTTTGATTGTCACTGAGTCTGTTTACGGGTATCCCGGCCTGGGCCGGATGCTGGTTTCCGCTATTCAGCGCCAGGATCTGCCGATTATCCAGGCTGTCAGCATGATTGTTGTGGTTGTTTTCAGCTTATCCAACCTGGCGGCAGATTTATTATATGGACTGCTTAATCCAAGAATTCGGGTTGGAGGCAAGTGAGGTTATAACTGTTTGACAGACGGACTTAAATTAACCGGCGAATTTATCCATAATCTTTGCTGGTCGGAATTACCGGAAGGGGTGCGTCGCCGGGCCAGGCTTTGCCTGCTGGATAACCTGGGGGTGACCCTGGTCGGGACAATGGCCACGGTTAGCAAAATAGCTGCTGGATATGCACAGGTTTCCTGGGCCGGTGATACGTCAACTATTGTAACCGGCTGTGGTAAGGCTTCAGCTGCCGGTGCTGCTTTTGCCAACGCCTGTGCCGCTAATGCCCTGGATCTTGATGATGATGCAATTTTCACCCGCGGCCACCCCGGGGCTCAGCTTTTCCCTGCAGTGCTTGCTGCAGGGGAGAAACTTGGATCAAGCGGAAAGCAGCTGCTGGAAGCGCTGGTGATAGGCTACGAAATTTCAGTCAGGGCCGGACGCTGCTGGCACGATCATCACCAGGTTTATCAAGCCTGCGGTTCCTGGGGTTCGGTCGGCTGTGCAGCGGCAGTTGCGAAGCTTTTAAATCTTAGTGATAAACAGACTAAACAGGCCCTGGGTATTGCCGAGTATCATGCACCCAATGCTCCGATGATGCGTGATATTGCCAGTCCCTCCATGGTCAAGCATGCCATTGGCTGGGGAGCAATGACCGGGGTTACTTCAGCCGAGCTGGCAGCCTGCGGGTATACTGGAATGCCCTCTATTCTAGGTTTTGAAAAATACCGGAAATGGGTGGAAGATCTGGGCAATGAATACTGGATGAAAGACTGGGTATTCTATAAAGAGTGGGCTTCCTGTGCCTGGGGGCATGCTGCCGGCGTGGCAGCACTGCAGCTGATTGATCAGTTTAATATCAGGCCGGACCAAATTAGCCGGGTTAAGGTAAGAACTTTTTCAGAAGCTGCCGAATTGCAGCAAACTTGTCCGGCTACAACCGAGGAAGCACAGTTTAGCTTGAAATGGCCCCTGGCCTGCCTGATCATGGACCGGGAACTGGGTCCGGACCAAATACTGGAAAAAAGGTTTTCAGATCCAAGCCTGCTTAACCTGTTTGATAAGATTGAAGTGGTTTTGGATCCGGAAATCGACAATCTCTACAATCAGATGAAAGAAATGGATTTAAGAATGCACAGTGCGGTTGAGATTACTCTAATAAACGGAAATCATTACGATTCTGGTATAGTTGAGCGAAAAGCTGACCAGTTTGATGAAGTATCGCTGGAGAGTAAGTTTCGCCGCCTGGCATCTTATGTGTTAGAACCCGATGCTGTAGAGGATTTGATTAAGATGATCTGGGGTTTTGACAACTTAACTGATATTCGTGAAATAACCAGGTTTTTTGAGAAGTATCTTCCTGGATGATCTCCCCTGCTTAACTTCGTTTTTTATTAACAATCCTGTTTAAACTTGTTTAATTTTAGCTGTGAAGTTTATTTTATTCCTGCTAAATTAAAAAAGAGGTGAAACATAAGATGTCTTTGAAAACAACGGAAAAAAGTGCACTTCGGTATGGAAAAGCTGAAGGGACAGCTTACCAGAGCCCCGAGGTCTGGTCAAAAGTAACCGGCAAGGCGGTTTACGGAATCGATCTGACCCTGCCGGGCATGCTGCATGGCAAAATATTACGCAGTCCATATCCTCATGCCCGAATCAAAAAAGTTGATACTACATCCGCAGAAGCAATGCCTGGAGTGCGGGCAGTACTAACAGGGGCAGAACTGGAAAACAGGCCTTTTGGTATAGTGGTGAAAGATGAGCTGCCCCTGGCTGTCGACAGAGTTCGTTATGTTGGCGATGAAGTAGCGGCCGTGGCGGCCGTTGATCTGCCAACTGCCGAACGGGCCATAAAAGCGATCAAGGTTGAATATGAAGAGCTGCCGGCAGTTTTTGATCCTGCCGAGGCCCTGCAAGAGGGGGCCCCACAGCTGCACGATAATTTCCCGGGAAATGTAGCCTGGCAGCGGGAACTGGAAAGGGACAGTTCCGATGCTGCCTTTACCGGGGCTGACCTTGTGGTAGAAGAAAACTTTACAATACCGGCCATACATGCCATTTACCTGGAACCAATTGCCTGTGTTGCTGCAGACGATCCTTACACCGGCATTACCCTGCATACGGCCCTGCAATCGCCGGATGCAGTGCGGAAGATTGTAGCAGAGGTCTTAAATTACCCCCTGTCCAAAGTACATGTTAATGGACCCGTGATGGGCGGCGGTTTCGGTGGCAGGGTTTATGGCAACTTGAAAGTGTACATCTTGAGCGCTCTG
>JBNJHL010000226.1:0-3238 GCA_051748445.1 Bacillota bacterium | reverse complement strand
ACCCTGCCGCCCAAACCGGCCCTGGTTAAAACCATTGTTACCGGTAAGCTGGGCCAGAAAGTGGCCGAATCATACGGATTGCAGACAGTTGAAACTCTGACCGGTTTTAAATTTATCGGTGAGAAAATAAAAGAATTTGAAACAGCAGGCGGACCGGATTTTGTCTTCGGTTTTGAGGAAAGCTGCGGTTTCCTGACCGGTACCTTTGTGCGCGATAAGGATGCCGTTATTGCCTCGCTTTTAATCACTGAAATGACTGCCTACTATAAGGATCAGGGCAAAGATCTGCTGCAGGTTTTAGATGAAATGCAGCAGCGCCACGGCTACTTCAGGGAAGACCTGCTCACAGTCGAGCTCGAGGACATTTCCGAGGCAAGCCGCCACGTATCTGCCTATCAAAACCTGCCTGCAGAACTGGCGGGCATCGAAGTTGCAGAGAAGAGGGACTACGAGCAGGGTAAAGGCCTGGAATTATCCACCGGCCGCGAGTTTGACCTGACCCTGCCCCGCTCCCAGGTCCTGCACTATACCCTGGCCGATGGCTCATGGTTTGCGGTGCGCCCTTCGGGAACCGAACCAAAGGTAAAATTCTACATCTCGGCTTCCGCCCCGACCGCGGCTGAAGCCGACCAAAAACTAACCGCCCTGCGCGAGGCAGTGCTTGCCCAGGCCTAAAGTAACCGTAGCAAGCCATCGACAAAAGTAGGAAAGTCATCTATAATAAAATAAGTAGGAAATTCCGCATTTCAGGAGATGTAAAAAATGACTGAAGCGATCAGGAAGATAGGCAAAAAAGCACAGGTTACTTTGCCAAAAAAAATGGTTAATCAACTAAACATTAACGAAGGGGATAGGCTATTGTTCCAGCTGAAAGGTGACAATATTGTCATTACCCCTGTAGTTACTGTTCCGAAAGATGATCAGTTAACCGAACAGGATTTAAGAGATGCTCTAGAGCAGGCGGAGCGGGAGTTTAAAGATGGAAGTGCTAAAATATATGAAGATGCAGAACAACTCTTTAAGGAGACTGGCTGGGTCGATGATGATAACAGCTAACCCTTATTATAAATGTACAAATTATATGCAACTGATAAATTTAAGAAGGCAAAAGAGAGGCTGTCAAAGGAAGAAAAGAAGCAAATTATTAAAGCAGTTGTCCTTTTGCAGCAGGATCCCCGCTATCCCGGCTTAAAAAGTAAAAAGATAAAAGGACAAGAGAACTTAATGGAATGCCGGGTAAATAAGGATATAAGGATTATCTGGCAGTACCGGGAAGACGTGATTGTTTTACTGGCAGTAGGCAGGCATAAAATAATTGGGTTATGAGATGACAGAGGAAAAAGTAGATATAGCAATAATTGGTGCTGGGGTAATCGGCCTGGCAGTTGCCGCAGAAATCTCTGCACAGCAGCCGGGCCGCTCGATTGTTGTGATCGAAAAAAACGAAAAATTCGGTCAGGTAACCTCCAGCCGCAACAGCGAGGTAATTCACGCCGGTATTTATTACCCCACCGGAAGTCTTAAAGCCTGTCTTTGCGTGCATGGCAAAGAGCTGCTTTACCGCTTTTGCGAAAAGTGGGGGGTTCCCCATAAACGCTGCGGAAAATTGATCGTTGCCAATACACCGGAAGAAGAAGAGTCACTGGCAGGCCTGATGGAGCAGGCTGCTGCGAACGGGGTAGAAGACCTGGAACTGCTGGGCAAGGATCAGGTCAAGCGTCTTGAACCAAATATTCGCGCTAATAAAGCAATCTTTTCACCCTCCACAGGGATCATTAACTCCCATCACCTGATGGACCGCCTTGAACAGCTGGCCCTTGAAAATGGTGTGATGCCTGCCTATTGCCACCTGGTTAAAACGGTTGAACCGCTGCCCGCTAAAGGATCGGGTTACAGGGTACATTTTAACAATCCCGATGGCACTAATGATACGATCGACTGCTGTCACCTGATCAATTGTGCCGGATTACAGTCAGACCAGATTGCTTCCCTGGCCGGCATTGATCCCGGCACGGCAGGATATAAGCTTCAATACTACAAGGGTGAGTATTTCAGCCTGCCGCCTTCCAAAGCAAACCGGATCAGCCGCCTGATCTATCCGCCTCCGCTCCAGTCATTAACCGGGCTCGGCATCCATGCCACCGTTACCCTGGACGGGCGTCTTAGGCTCGGCCCCAACACAGTCTATATCGACAGGGAAGATTACAGCGTGGATCCCGCCCACGGCCAGGATTTTTACCGCTCTGCCAGGGCATACCTGCCATTTATTGAAGAAGAAGATCTGGAACCGGAAATGGCCGGTATACGCCCCAAACTTTCCGGGCCCGGGGAATCCTTCCGCGATTTTATTGTCCGTGAAGAAAGTGAGCGCGGCCTGCCCGGCCTGATCAACCTGGTTGGCATTGAATCGCCCGGCCTGACCTGCGCCTTAAGCATCGCCCGCATGGTAGCAGACTTAATCAGTTAGAAAGCACATTATCAAGCTGCCCCCTATGACAAAAAGGCGCAGCTGAAATTAGCGAAGCATTCAGCATGGAGAGCCTCGCCCCGGGCAGCGATTCGCCGGTTAACTGGTGGTACTGTTTCAAGTAATAAAAATTCAATCAGCAGCTTGCTTCAGTACTTTTTCCCCTTTGACTATGGGTTAGTTTTTACAGACATGTTCCGCCCTTTTCCCTTGGCCTGGTAAAGGGCTCGATCTGCTTCCCTTAGTAAGTCTTCAATACTATTAGTACTTGAAGAGCACGATGTAACCCCTGCGCTTAGAGTGTAGTTGATTTCCTGCCCTTCATATTCAACTGGACTGGAGACAATCATTTTTCTTATCTGCTCCGCTGCTGTGTATGCTTGATCCAGGTTGGTTTCAGGTAAAATAACACCGAACTCTTCACCGCCCAACCTTGCTGCAGTATCGTTTTTACGCAGGCGCTTATGTAATAACAGGCCAAGGGATTTTAAAACTTCATCTCCGGCGCTATGTCCGTAAGTATCATTAATGCTTTTAAAATGATCAATATCGATCATGATTATTGAAAAATACTTATGATAGCGTTTAGCTCTTTCCAGTTCATCTTCTGCGATCCTGATAAAAAATCGGCGATTATATAAACCGGTGAGCTCGTCAGTTGTAGATAAATAGTACAGTTTTTCTTCAAATTGCTTGCGTTCCGTAACATCGCGTATAATTATCATTTGGCCGTCAATTACTGGCCCTTCATTCTGAATGCTAATAATATTT
>JBNJHL010000225.1:0-3249 GCA_051748445.1 Bacillota bacterium | reverse complement strand
GGGCAATTATTTGTGCCAGCCAGGTTACAGAACGGCTGTCCGGATGTCTTTTTTTCTTGGTTATCACAGTAGATTTATAACCACTTCTGTAATCAGGAACCAGGGCCAGTAAACCCTCCCGCAGGTAATTTTTCACCGGGGGCGTAGCTTTCTTTGCACTTTTAACTGTCTCCACCTCATTTCGCTAATTTACAGAACACAAGCATTATTATACTGCACTGTAAATTAAATGTAAATATATGCATATTATTTCTAAATATCGTAAATGGGTTTGTCCGGAGCAGGAATATTCCGGGTAATAGCGAACCTTAAAAATATAAAGTAAGCAGATCAAACCTCACGAAATAAACACCAGCTTTGCTTCTATATGACAACCGTATGTCACATCAGCCTGTTATAATTAAAATAGATACTACTCTGCAATTGGGGGTGTAACCATGAGCGTCAACAAAACCAGGGGTTTTCTCTATAGGCTGGCCCGCCTGCTGGGCGATTTTTCCGCTATCTCCAGCGGCAGCTCCAAGAAAGTGACCAAAAGAGTAGGCCGCCGCGTAACCGGCCGGGCAGCTGGGAAGGCCATGCGGAAGCTGTTTAAGTAATTTAAGCTAAATTTAATATATTGGAGGGAATTTCTTTGTCCTTTAAGCTGCTTCACACTGCTGATCTTCATCTTGGCATGACGTTTCAGAGCCGGCAATATTCTGACCATATTAGGCAGCAACTGGTGGAAGCCAGGTATGAGAGCTTGGAGAAAATTATCATGTTGGCCCGTGACGAAGGATGCGATTTAATAATTATTGCCGGTGACTTATTTCATCGGATAAATATTTCCGCCAAACAGGTTAGCAGAACCTTGGATATTTTGAAGAAATTCCCCGGCATAATAGCAGTTTTACCAGGCAACCACGACTATTATGAACCTCATAATCAGCTCTGGGAGGCTTTAAGTGAGCTATCTTTCGAAGAGCTTTATTTATTAACCGAATGCAGACCCTACAATTTGAATGAATCAGGCCTCGACCTTACCCTATATCCTGCACCCTGCGATAGCAAGCACTCTGCTGAAAACAGACTCGGCTGGATCAGGGAACTCCCGGAAAAACCTCAGTCCAGATGGCATATCGGGGTTGCTCATGGCACAATTCAGGGGGTATCACCCGATTTCAAAGACCAGTATTACCCCATGGATGAAAAAGAGTTAAGCACTATTGACCTCGATCACTGGTGCCTGGGGCATACCCATGTACCTTACCCAAACCAGCCCAAAGTCGGCAAACAGGCTTTCATTTACAGCGGAACTCCCGAGCCCGACGGTTTTGACTGTCGCCACCCCGGAAGCGTCTGGATAACAGATTTCGACGACCAAGGTCATGTCCATAGCAGCCTTGTCGAGACAGGGCAGTTCCGCTTCAGTGAAGTCCACCAAGAGATCAGCAGTCGTAGTGACCTGCTTCTCCTGCGTGATCAGCTGGCAGCTAACAGCACCAATAAATTGGTCAAACTCAAACTATCCGGGGTGATGCCCGAAGCTGACTACCAGGAACGGTCCTTGCTGCTCGAAGAAATCAGAGAGCACCTGTTCTATCTTGAAGTAGACGATACCAGCTTAGCGATAGAATTAAGCCCGGAAGTAATCAGCCATAAGTTTCCTGAAGGTTCATTTCCACATAAGCTCTTGTCGAAACTCGCCGCAGAAGATGACAAAGATGCCCTGCAGCTGGCCTACAGCCTGATAGAAGAGGTGAAACGATGATAATCAAAAAGGTTAAGCTTGCACCCTTTGGCGTAATATCCGATCGTGAGTTTGCCCTGGAAGAGGGCCTTAATGTGCTTCTCGGACCCAATGAAGCCGGAAAAAGCACACTTATAAATTCTATCTTTGCTGCTCTATTTATCCCTTCCGCTGTAAAGAAAAATACTGAGGATTGGAGGGGGTTCCTGCAATATTACCTGCCTCATCCTGATGGCGATACTATACGGGTTGAATTAGATCTGCTCGCAGAAGATGGCTCAAGAGCGAAATACCTGTGTGCCTGGGGTGAAGGTGGCGAAGAGCGCTTGATTCTTGCCAATGGTAGCGAAATTAATAATGCTGCTTCTATTCACGAGCATATCAGTGAACTATTGCAGTTTGGGCGAGGCACCTATCAATCTATTTTGTTCGCCAGGCAGGAAGAAATGAATAAAACAATCGATCTGCTCCGTGAGAACAGGGAAGCAGGCGAAACAGTATCCGGTTTTTTAAGGGCTGCCGTCTTTGAGTCAGGTGGAGTCTCTCTCGAAAAGTTTGAGGCTGCTGCTGAAAGAGAATATGCACGCCTGCTTAACAACTGGGACTGGGATGCTGATGGACCCCGGGGCGGCAGGGGGATTGATAACCAGCATAAAAAAATGGTCGGCGATATTCTCAGGGCATATTATGACCTTGAGTCGCTGCGGCGTTCGCTTAGAAATATCCGGTCTACAGAAGAAAGGATTTCTGAACTGAACAAACAGCTTGACGCAGCAGAACTTGAGCAGAAAGAACTTGAAGAGCGTCTTGGCAAATATGAAGTGCTTGAAAATGATGCCCGTAAGCGCAGCACCCTGGAACCGAAGCTTGATGCAATTTACAAAGAAGAAAAGCAGGTTAAAGAGGTGGCAGACCAGTGGCCCCGGGTCCAGGAAAGAGTAGCAAATACAGAAAAGGATATACAGGTAAAGCAGCAAGCAAAGGTTAAACTTGAAGAAAGTCTAAAAGAAGCGCAAGCCGAATTAGTAAACCGGCAAACCCGCAAACTGTTTGATCAAGTCGAGCCTTTAAAGAAGGATCTTGAAAAAAAACAGGCTGAACTTAAGGCCCTGAAGCAGGTTTCAGGGGAAGATGTTTCTACCCTGGAGGATTATTTGCGCCAGGAAGATAACTTAAAAGGTATTGCTGGGGCGATGAAACTAAAGGCAGTTTTAACAGTTAAAAAGCCACTCAGTGTAAAGGTTACTTCCGGCCTGGAAGAACCGCGCAGGCAAAATATAGAAAACGAAGAGCTTCTCTACGGTGACGGGAGGCTCTTGCTCGAAACTGAAGACTGGGCGATTGATATCCAGTCAGGTCAGCAGGATGTAAGCAAGTTGCTCTCAGATGCTAAAACCTACCGCGATAAATTTAATGCCCTGCTTGCCAAGCTGGAGGTTGAGGATCTTGAAGCGGCAAAAGAGGCTGCTGCCACCAGGGCGGAATTAGAAGGCAGTATAAAAGCAATCGAAAACAAA
>JBNJHL010000224.1:0-3295 GCA_051748445.1 Bacillota bacterium | reverse complement strand
TAAATAAGTAGATAAGTCTTTAGTTAGATCGACCAATATACAAGTACACAACCTCCGTCCCTGTGTACTTATATTTAACTTTCTGCCAGGAGTTTTTGCTGTTCATCTACCAGGTCAGCAAGACTTATGGATTGAAGTTCCCTGGTAATCGCCTGATGCATTCTTACCCAAACATCTCTGGTTACGCAGATGTTAACCCTGTCACAAACATCTGGACTTTCAACGCAGTCAACTGGAGCCAGCGAACCTTCTACACTGCATATCAAGTCATACAGATTAACGTGCCCGGGAGGCTTAACCAACCGGTACCCACCACGGCTACCCTTTTGTGTGGCAACATAACCGCTAACTCGCAGAGGGTTCATTACCTGCTCCAGATATTTAATAGACAAATCCTGGTTGTCAGCGATTGTTTTTAGTTTAACTGGCTCCCCGCCATAGTTAAAAGCCAGTTCAATCATGGCCCGCACAGCGTAGCGCGCTTTTGTCGATAATCGCACTTTTTCCCTCCTTAAAGCGGATTCTTTTTCAGCCGCAGTGAATTAAATACCACGTTCAAAGAGCTTAAAGCCATCGCTCCTGCTCCGATAATCGGATGCAGCAGGCCCAAAAAAGCAACCGGTATAGCTACAGCATTATAGAACCAGGCCCAGAAATAATTTTGCCTGATTTTACCGAAAGTTGCCCTAGAAAGCTTAATTGAAGAAACTACTAAACCCAAGTCGCCACGAACCAGGGTAATATCAGCCGCTTCTATGGCAATATCAGTCCCTGTGCCAATCGCTATACCCACATTAGCCTGCTTCAAAGCTGGAGCATCATTAATGCCGTCCCCAACCATGGCCACCAGGTCAAATTCATTTTGTAATCTTTTTACTTCTTCAACTTTTCCTTCCGGCAGCACTTCTGCCAGGACCTTACTGATCCCAATCTGACCTGCAATTGCTGTAGCCGTATTCCAGTTATCACCGGTTATCATTGCAGTTTTAAAACCCATTTTTTCCAACTCGGCTATTGCCTCTACCGCTTCTTCCTTGATTGTGTCAGCTACAGCAATAATACCGGCCAACTTTCCATCAATAGCTGTTAATACTGCCGTTTTCCCTTCCTCTTCCAGCCTTTTCATTTCCTCATCGGCACCATCAATGGCAATCTGCTTTGTTTCCATCAAGCGCCTGCTGCCAACTACAACTTTGCTACCATCAATAGTCCCTTCAACCCCCTGGCCGGTAATAGAGTTGAAGTCTTTAACTTCTTTAATGGTTACTTTTTCATTTTGCGCTTTTTCTACCAGGGCGGCCCCCAGGGGATGTTCCGATACCGCTTCAATTCCGGCGGCATAACCAAGCAGATCAGACTGTTCGTAACCATTTAAAGATACCTGATCGGTTACCTGTGGTTTACCCCTGGTCAGGGTCCCTGTTTTATCGAAAGCAATAACCCTGATATCTTTCATGGTTTGAATCGCTTCCCCGCTTCTAATTAAAATACCCTTTTCCGCACCCAGGCCGCTGCCAACCATTAAAGCTGTCGGAGTAGCCAGGCCGAGAGCACAGGGGCAGGATATGACTAAAACAGCGGTGGCCGCCATAAAAGCCAGGGTCAGGTTAGGAACGTCAAGATTGGCCCAGGGAGGGTTGACATAAGCAACAATAGAACTGTGAAAATCCGGGAAAAGCAGCCAGGAAATAAATGAAGCCAGGGCGATCAACAAAACGGCGGGAACAAAATAACCTGTTACTTTATCTGCAAATTCCTGGATCGGCACCTTTGAACCCTGGGCCTCTTCCACCATCTTGATCACCTGGGACAAAAATGTATCTTTGCCTACCTTGGTTACCCTGACCTGCAGAGCCCCCTGGCGGTTAATTGTCGCTCCGATTACTTCATCACCGGCTTGCTTTTCAACCGGCAGGGATTCACCCGTAGCCATAGATTCATCGATACTACTCTGACCGCTAATAACCACACCGTCAGTAGGAATTTTTTCACCGGGCTTTACCAGCATTACCTGTTCTGTCTGCAGTTCATCAACCGGTATTTCCTTTTCCGAACCATTTTCAATTACACGTGCTGTTTTTGCCTCCATCGCCAGCAGTTTTTTAATCGCCTGCGAAGCCCTGCCCTTAGCCTTGGTTTCCAGAAAACGGCCAACCAGGTGCAGAGCCATGATGCTTGCAGCCATTTCCACAAAAGTCGTCAATGGGAACCAAAACTGGAGAAAGCTCAGCAGGTATGGCAGGGCGGAACCAAGACTCACCAAAGTGTCCATGTTGGCACTTCCCCGCTTAAGGGCACGCAGCGTACCCATATGGGTATCTTTACCGGCGATAAATATAGCCGGAAAGGCCAGGATTACACTGATTGAAAAGTACCCGGGAATGGTGACAACAAACATATTAATCATCATTAAAACCATGATTATGCCGGCAAATACAGCGGCCAGCCACATTTTTCCCGCCGCCCGCCTGATAGTGTCTTCATCCCGGTCATGATCTACATGATCATGCTCTGTTTGTTCACTTCTTTTTTCCTCTTCTGCCACCTGGTAACCGGCACTGGCCACCAGTTCGATCAGCTCATCCTTGTTTACCCTGGTCTTATCATATTTAATTGTCGCTTTCTCTGCAGCAAAATTAACTGCTGCTTCTAAAACACCCGGTTCATTTTTCAGGGTCCCTTCTAAGCCCCGGGCGCAGGAAGCACAGCTCATTCCTTCAATTTTAAATACAGTATTACTTGTTGAGCCTCTATCATACTCAGTCTTTCCACTATATCCGGCATCTTTTACCTTTTGCAATATTGCTTCCTCGGATAAAACTTCCGGATCATACTCCAGGTATGCTTTTGCAGAAGCGAAATTAACTGCAGCGCTGTTTATGCCTTCTGTCTCCTGCAGGCCCTTTTCAAGTCCCAAGGCACAAGAAGCGCAGCTCATGCCGTCAATCTGCAGTGTAATTTTTTTCATTTTGACCAACCTCTTTAATCGATAATATTTTGCAACTACTCAGACATATTTAGCTTCAGCTGCCTGCTGAAGAAATCTGCACTCGCTCATGTCTGAAATAATTACCGGCTATTTAAAAATTATTAAACAGTATAATTTCCTTGTTAACCTTCCTCAAATAAAGCTGTTGAAATATAGCGATCTGCAAGGTCAGGAAACACGGTAACCACCATTTTCCCTTCATTTTCGGAACGCCCGGCAACCTGCAGGGCTGCCGCACAGGCAGCGCCTGAAGATATGCCGACCAGTAATCCTTCAGACCTTATTAATGAGCGGGCCGTATCAAGC
>JBNJHL010000223.1:0-3304 GCA_051748445.1 Bacillota bacterium | reverse complement strand
TAAAAGAATTTCATGCGTCAGACCTGCTCTAACTTATTTTGCCTTGACAAATTCATAAAAACTCTATATACTAACGAGCATAGGAATTCCGGGCAATGGCGCCCGCAAGTACAGCTTTGTTAAGCTGACTGGCGGGCGTTTCTATTTTTACTCAAATACTATTAGGGAGTGATTTAAATGGGAATGACGAAAGAAGAAATTATGGGAATGGTTAAAGAAACGAAGGTAAAGTTTATCCGCCTGCAATTTACCGATCTTTCCGGTCAGCTAAAAAATGTGGCAATCACTACAGATCAGCTGCCCAAAGCACTTGACGGAGAGTTAATGTTTGATGGTTCATCGATCGAAGGGTTTGTGCGCATTGAAGAATCTGATATGTATTTAAGGCCTGATCTTGATACTTTTGTTGTATTTCCCTTCCGTCCCCAGGAAGGTGGAGTGGCTCGCCTGATGTGTGATGTTTATACCCCTGAAGGTGAGCCTTTTGCCGGCTGTCCGCGCAGCCAGCTGCAGAGGATGATTGCTTTTGCTGAAAAAGAAGGATACTCTATGAACTGCGGACCGGAAGCAGAATTCTTTATGTTCCATACCGACGGAAACGGCGCCCCTACCCTGCATACCCATGATCAGGGCGGTTATTTTGATCTTGCTCCCACAGATTTAGGTGAAAATGCCCGCCGCGATATGGTCTTAAGTCTGGAACAAATGGGATTGGAAATTGAAGCTTCTCACCATGAGGTTGCCCCCGGCCAGCACGAAATTGATTTCAAATACAGCGATGCCCTGCGCACTGCTGACGACCTTTCCACTTTTCGTTTTGTGGTGAGAAATGTGGCACAACGGCACGGTCTTTACGCTACATTTATGCCGAAGCCGATAGCCAATATCAACGGTTCCGGAATGCACACCCACCTCTCGCTGTTTAAGAATGGGAAAAGCACTTTTCACGATACCAATGCACCCGATGAAATAAGCCAGGATATGCTCTATTTTATTGGAGGATTACTCAATCATGCCAAGGGTTACACTGCAGTTACCAACCCCCTGGTCAATTCATACAAGCGGCTGGTACCCGGCTATGAAGCCCCTGTTTATATTGCCTGGTCCCACCGCAATCGTAGTCCCCTGTTGAGAGTTCCAGCCAGAAGAGGGATCGGAACAAGGGTAGAACTGCGCAGCCCGGATCCTTCCTGTAACCCCTACCTGGCTTTCGCCGCAATGCTTCGTTCAGGGCTGGACGGCATTCACAATAAAATGACTCCGCCCGAACCGGTCAATTTAAATATCTACACCATGACAGACGAGGAAAAAGAAAAATATCAAATTGAAAGTTTACCGGGCACTCTAGATGAAGCAATTAAGGCGCTTGATAATGATCCTGTGGTTCAGGAAGCACTGGGTGAGCATATTTACGACCGCTTCCGTGAAGGCAGGATGAAAGAGTGGCAGGATTATAAAATCCAGGTTCACGATTGGGAAGTTAAGCAGTACCTGGCCCGTTTCTAAGCAGATGGTAACAAAGCGGTAACATTGGCATCGGTGCCGTCCCTGTTTTGTCATTATTAACGTTGACAATTTTTTCAGCAGGCCAAAATGCAGCAGTCTATCACTTAAGAGTAGCTTTAGCTTTTAAGCAGGACTCGCTAAACCACGGGGACGATTCTATTGTCTTCCTACTAGAAGTCAGAGTTCAGGGATTCGATTCCAGAATTCATGGGGACGCTCGAACCGTCCCCATGATGCTGCTCAAATCTGAATCCTTAATTGTACTACCAGGCTGAACAGCAAATGTAGTTTTTTTATGAAGAAACACATTTATCAAAAAGGTACGGCACCGGTGTCTCAGGTTGAACCTTCCATTTTTAGTTAAAATCATAGTATAATAAAAAATAAATTATATCCGGGAAGGCTCAGTGATGATTGATACCCGCTACGATTACCTGATAGGAACTGCCAACAACAGGCTGTATAAATCGCTCACCGTTATACTGGCAGAAGCAGGTTTCTATTCTGCTGGTTCAGCCGAAAACATCCCTGTTTTGCTGCGCAAATTAAGAAGAATTCAGCCCTGGTTGGTTGTAGTTGATACTGCCCTTCCCCCTGGAAACATTGAAGAATTGGCAGAATTTATTGATAATGACGCTTTAGCTGCTTTACTTTTCATAAACACTACCGGATCAGAGCTTGAGCGCTATGTTCAGTTGGCCTGGCCCGTGGAAGCACCGGTACTAACTGCTGTTGCAAAAACGGTTTGCAGTGAATTTACCCGTAAAAAAAAGCTTCAACAGGAAGTTGAAACCCTTCATAAAAAACTTAACGAAAGAAAACTATTGGATAGAGCCAAAGGATTACTAATAAACCTTTATGCCATAAGTGAAGAAGAGGCCTTTCAATTCCTCCGGAAAACCAGTATGCAAAAAAGGTTAACTATTGCTGAAATGGCAGACCTAGTTATTAAAGAGCCTGATCTTTTTTCTTCTTTAAAGCAGCACCGATAAAGCCTTTAAATAAAGGATGAGGACGGGTTGGGCGCGATTTGAATTCGGGATGAAACTGTACTGCCACAAACCAGGGATGATCTTTTAATTCAATCATTTCAACCAGGTCATCTTCTTCATTAATACCGCTAAATATCATTCCTTCTTTCTCCAGAACGGGAATGTATTCATTATTAAATTCGTAGCGATGACGATGTCTTTCATGAACAACCTTTTCCCCATAAGCTGCTTCGGCAAGAGTTGCTTCCCTGACGGTACATGGGTAAGCACCCAGCCTTAAAGTGCCGCCAATCCTGGTGTTCTCTTCCTGCCCAGGCAGGTAAACAATTACAGGACCAGGTGTTTCAGGATTAAATTCCGTAGTATGGGCACCCTCGATTCCTGCGACATTACGGGCAAATTCAATAACTGCACACTGCATTCCCAGGCAAAGACCGAGGAAAGGAACTTTATTTTCCCTGGCAATCTGCACTGCCTTGATTTTGCCTTCCATGCCCCGTTCACCAAACCCCCCGGGAACAAGAATACCGTCTACACCATCAAGCATATTATCGGCTGTTCCCGATTCTAATACTTCTGCCGGAACCAGAATTGTATTTATCGATATATTATGAGCAAGACCGGCATGGAAAAGGGCCTCATTGATACTGATATAGGCATCACGTAGTGAAACATACTTGCCAACCAGGGCAATAGTAACCTCTTCCCTACAATCAGCAGCCTGGCAAACCAGGTCACGCCACTTTTGCATATCTGCCGGCTTACAGTCAAGGTTAAGTTTATTCAGGGCCAGCTGGTCCAGGTTC
>JBNJHL010000222.1:0-3326 GCA_051748445.1 Bacillota bacterium | reverse complement strand
CCGCCAGGACTCGGCCTCCCGCCAGAAGAATAAACTGATTAAAATGGTGAACGGCAAGGTTAATATCATGAATGGCAGCAATAACGGTAACACCCTGCTCGCGGTTCAGGCGGACAGCCAGGTCCAGCAGCATGGTCTGGTATCCAATATCAAGGTTTGCGGTAGGCTCATCTAAAAGCAGCACTTCCGGCTGCTGGGCTACTGCCCGGGCCATAATCACCCGCTGCTTTTCCCCTCCGCTTAAGGTGGGAATAGAACGTTCTTTCAAATGTGAAACACCGGTCATTTCCATGGCCCGCTCCACAATCTCGTAGTCATCCTGGTTTTCCTTCTGAAAGCGGCGCAGGTACGGGAAACGTCCCATCATAATAATATCTTCGACGGAAAAGTCAAAATCCGCAGTTGTTTCCTGGGGCACAACTGCCATCAGGCGGGCCGCTTCTTTACTGTGCAAATGCTGCAGAAGTCTGCCGTCTATGATAATCTGGCCGCCGGTGGGCTGCAGGATTCTGCTGATACAGCGCAGCAGGGTTGATTTACCCGCCCCGTTTGCCCCGAGCAGGGCCACCATCTCCCCGTGCCCAACTTTGAATTCGGCCCCGTCAAGAACAGGATGGGTATCATATATTAGGCTCAGTCCGTGAACATCAATGTTTAAGCCCACCGGTCTAACCTCCTCCACCGAAGTAACGCAGTTTCTTACGTTTCTTCAGTAAATAGATAAACATCGGTGCCCCGATCAGGGCAGTAATAATACCGACCGGCAGCTCTGAAGGGGCAATAATAAGCCGGGCCAGGGTATCGGTAGCAATTAAAAGGATGCCACCGAGCAGGGCCGAAGCCGGAATCAGAAACCGGTGATCAGGTCCGGCCACCAGCCGCACAAAATGGGGAACAACCAGTCCGACAAAGCCGATAATACCGCTGGTTGAAACCGCTGCTGCTACCAGCAGTGAAGCACCAACCAGCAGTATTTTTTTTACTCTTTCTGTATTAACTCCTAGATGGCTGGCCGTTTCCTCGCCTAAAAGCATGGCGTTTAGCTCCCGTGAAAAAAAACTAACACAAATATATCCGGCCAGGGCATAGGGAATCATAACCTTGACCTGCTGCCAGGTCGCTCCACCCAGACCACCCATCATCCAGAAAACAACCATGTGCAGCCTTTCCCCGGCAAAGTAAGTTAGCAGGGAAACCAGGGCTGATAAAAACGAACTGATCGCAATACCGGCCAAAAGCAGGGTCATTACCGGCACTGCTTTACCAACCCGGGCCATGCTATAAACAAGCAGCATGGTAGTAACCCCACCGCCAAAAGCAAAAAGCGGCACCGTACCAAAACCACCCAGGGCCAGGCTGAAACCGCTCAGCATGGCAAAAACAGCCCCCAGGGCAGCCCCGGAAGAAATACCGATCACGTAAGGATCGGCCATGGGGTTGCGGAAAAGTCCCTGGAAAACGGCACCGGCCACAGCCAGTGAACTGCCGACCGCTGCCGCCAGCAAAACCCGGGGCAGGCGAATTTTAAGCAGGATATCTTCATAAACCGGCACAATTTCAGCTGCAGCCGGGGGATCGTAAAAAGGCAGTTTTGAAACAAGTATTACAAATACTTCCCGCCAGCCAACCGCCACAGCCCCCCAGACCAGGGCGGCAATAATTGTTATAAAGAGCAGAACAACCAGGCCAACCATGAATAATGGCCTGCCAATCGCTTTTTTCCCGCCCTGTTGATGTTTTAGCATGCTTTCCCTCTTTCAAGCCTGGCTGCTAACTTACGAAGCCTGACTACACTGTGTATCAAGTTATCAAGTTATTGCCCGATTAGAACAAATCCGGGTAGAATATTTTCGCTGCCTCTTCCACCGCTTCAACTACCCGCGGACCGGGCCGGGCAAAAGCGTCGTCACTAATTGCATACACCTGTTCATTCTGCACCGCGGGAATACTCTCCCAGCCGGGACGGCCGGCCATTTCTTCCAAAATTGTTTTTGCTGTTCCGTGATAATCTGGGAAAAGAATAATATCAGGCTGCTTTTCGGCAACAACTTCAGCGCTGATCTGGGGGTAATCTTCCTCTATATCACCAAAAATGTTAATGCCCCCGGCCAGGGTAATAATTTCATTGATAAAAGCCCCGCTGCCTGCACTCATCAGGGGCTCTGAATATACTTCATAAAAAACATCTACCCGATCTTCTTCCGGGATTTCGGCCACAGCAACTTCAACCACCTGGATGCGCTGCTGCATTGAAGCGATCAACTGTTCACCATTGGCAGGAACGCCCGTTATTTCAGCTACCAGGGAAATGCTGGTGTAGAGTTCAATCAAGTTTGATGACTCAATGACCAGGACTGATATACCCAGTTCTTCCAGACGAGGCACCTCTTCTTCATGAATGGTCGAAGCAAGGATCAAGTCAGGTTCAAGTTCCACTATCTTTTCTATACTTGGCGAGGCAAATCCACCAACGTCTTCTTTTTCCAGAGCTTCCGATGGGTAGTTACAGTATTCGGTTACTCCTACAATCCGGTCCTCCAGGCCTAAAGCAAATGCAATCTCTGTGTTACTCGGAGAAATTGATATAATCCGTTGGGGAATTTCTTCAATTACTACTTCCCGCCCCATCTGGTCAGTAACCATGATCACTCCATCCGAATGATCAGTTTCAACCGATTCGGCTGCTTCCATTTCTTCAACTTCCTGGTCACCTTCAGCTGCCGGCTCTAACTGATTACAGCCCACGGCCGGAAGCAGTAAAGCGACAACCATTAATACCATAATAAATAACTTTAGCCTCAACTTAAATCTCTCCTATCTCATTTTTGTATCTGCTCAGCTATCTTCAACTACACCTGCCAGCTTAAGAAAACTGCGCTCACTGACCGTTCGGGCCGGGCAATTAAATATGCTTTTTCTCTTTCAGGGCTACAAGAGCGTTTCTTCCCTTCTTTAACAACAAAAAAACCACGGCAAAACGTGGTTTATACCCCGCCTTACCCTTTCACCCGAAGGGGTTTAAGCGCGCAATCAGGCAGGTCTCCTGGCTCGTGTTCACTGCATCCCTGCCTTCCCGGCTTTTTGCCAGTGGCCTTAAAGAGATGCATCCCACTTACAGTGGCGGGACCGCGCCGGATTTTCACCGGCTTCCCTTTTTCAGTCTTCAGACACCTGATCAGCTCTTCTTAAACTGTCGGAGATATTATAGCATTATCGTGCAACATTGTCTAATAAATTGCGGCTAGATTTCTTCATATTGCCTGTCAGGGACGGCGACAGCTGTTTCACGGAGGATGCCGAGGATAGTTATATGCAAATAGCAGCTT
>JBNJHL010000221.1:0-3327 GCA_051748445.1 Bacillota bacterium | reverse complement strand
CGAGGGTTTCACCCTCAAAAATATCAAAACTGACCCCATCGACAGCTTTAAGGAGATCATACTTAGTAAAGCTGTCCACTTTCTTGATCGGATAATGCATTTTAAGGTTTTTTACAGAAATTAAAGGATTCATATTATGCTTCTCCGGTCCTGGGCATATAACCAACAACGCACTTTTTCACTGTTGATTTCAAACAGAGGCGGGATCTCCTCCGAGCATTTGCCAATACGTTCAGTGCAGCGTTCATGGAAACGGCAGCCGGGAGGAACTACAGACATGTGAGGCACAGTCCCCTTAATCTCCTCCAGCCTGGACTGTTTTTTTGAAATTGACGGAATGGTTTTCAGCAAGCCTTTTGTATAGGGGTGAAGCGGCTTTGCAAAGAGCTTATTAATTGCCGAATACTCCATAATGTGACCGGCGTACATTACGGCAACCTGATCTGCAACCTGGGCAATTACACCCAGGTCATGGGTAATAATTAAGAGGCCCGTATTATGGCTCTTTTGCAGCTTATTCATCAGCTCCAGGATCTGTGCCTGGATGGTTACATCAAGTGCCGTCGTCGGCTCATCAGCAATTAAAATATCGGGTTCACATGCCATAGCCATGGCAATCATCACTCGTTGCCTCATGCCTCCGCTTAACTGGTGGGGATAATCTTTTATCCGCCGATCGGGGTTGGATATGCCGACCGTATCTAAAAGTTCAATTATATCAGGACCAATTTCTTTACCGCTTTTACCCCGGTGCAGTTTGAAAACTTCGGCCAGCTGATACTCAATGGTAAAAACCGGGTTTAACGAGGTCATTGGTTCCTGAAAAATCATCGATATCTGGTTGCCCCGGATTTTAGCCATCTCACTTTTTTTGAGTTTAAGTAGGTTCCGATTTTTGAATAGAACTTCACCGCTTACCGAGGCATGCGAAGGAAGCAGGCCCATAATTGCCAATGCTGTAACACTTTTGCCACAACCGGATTCACCGACAAGCCCTAATGTTTTACCCTTGTCAAGGCTTATGCCGACACCATCGAGCGCCAGAATTTTGCTGCGGTCGGTTGTGAATTCGACTTTTAAATTGTTAACATCTAATATTGACGAATCAGGCAAAAGTAAACCCCTTTCTTAAGCTTAATTAAAGCCTTAACTTGGAATCGACTGCTTCCCTTAAACCGTCGCCAAAAAGGTTGAAAGACAATACTGCCAAAAATATCATGATCCCCGGGAAAAGTGTAATCCACCATTTGCCGAGAATGAGAAAATCTTTGCCGCTGCTGAGCATTGCACCCCATTCAGGAGTGGTTGGATCAATGCCAACACCCAAAAATCCTAAGGCGGCAGTATAAAGAATGGCATCGCCGAGCAGAAGGGTCAGGTAAACAATGGTCGGTGTTAATACATTGGGTAGGACATGGCCGATTATTATCCATGTTTTTCCGGCGCCCATAGCCCGTGATGCTTCCACATAGGGCATCTCTTTGATCGTTAAAACTGAACCCCTTACAATACGTGCCAGGCTCGGGATATAGATTATGGCAATAGCCAGCATAGCCTTTTCGATGCCGGTTCCCAGGGTAGCTGCAATTACCAGGGCCAGCAAGAGTGGGGGGAATGAGAGCAGTATGTCGATAAAACGCATGATCACAATATCGATGACCCCTCCAAAATAACCCGAAACCAGGCCGATAAAAATGCCGACAACTGCAGTTATGGCAATAACTGCATAACCGACCTTTAGCGAGATTCCTGTTCCGTGCAGGATACGTGAAAAAATGTCCCTGCCAAGGTTATCTGTACCAAGTAAATGTTCGGTATTGCCATCCCAGAAACCCGTTTCGAAGCGGGCGGGCAGGTTAATTTCTACCGGATCATAAGGGGCAATATAGGGCCCGATAATGGCCAGAATCATTAAAATCACGGCAATAAAGAAGGCAACAACAGCCAGTTTATTTTTTTTATAAACCCTGATTATTTGCTTTAGTTCGCTGTTCAATAGCTCACCTCATTTTGCTACTCGTAGCGAATGCGGGGATCCAAGTATGCATAGAACAAATCAACTATGATATTGATTAGAATAAAAGCAAAAGCAACAAAGAAAACAACACCCTGGACAACCGGGTAATCCCTGAAACTAATTGAAGTCACCAGCAGGCGGCCGATGCCGGGCCAGGAGAAGACTGTCTCGGTTAAAATGGCGCCGCCCATTAATTTTGCCAGTTGTAGGCCAATTACCGTTACTACCGGAATTAAAGCATTCTTAAGCGCATGGATATAGACTACTTTACTTTCACGGACTCCTTTTGCCCGGGCAGTCCGAATATAATCCTCACTTAGAACATCGAGCATGCTGGAGCGGGTTACCCTCACCACCAGGGCCAGAGAGACAGTGGCCAGGGAAAAGGCAGGCATAATAAGATGTTTTAAAGCGTCAATAAAGGAGTTTATTTTGCCGGCCAGCAGGGAATCTACAAGGTAGAGGCCGGTTACATGGGGGATTGATGTCCCCATAGTCAAACGGCCGGAAACCGGCAGCCAATCAAGGGTAACTGAAAATAAAAATATCAGCATCATTCCAAGCCAGAAAATCGGGATTGATACTCCAAGCAGTGAAAATCCGATCATGGATTGATCAATGATCGTATTACGGTGACGCGCAGCGCTAACCCCAAAGATTATGCCAAAGAATACGGCAATAAATAAAGCGACCACAGTCAGTTCAACTGTAGCCGGAAGCCTGTTCATGATTTCTTCAGCGACAGGCTGATTGCTCCTGATCGAACGCCCGAAATCACCCCTCATGGCATTGGAAAACCACTGCCAGTACTGAATATGCAGTGGTTCGTTCAAGCCCAGCCTCTCCTCCAGCAAAAGCCTGGCCTCATCTGTAACCCGGTCGCCGAGCATTATATCGATGGGATCACCGGGAATCATGTGGATCAACAAAAAGACAATAATGCTTACGCCAATAAGTGTCGGGATGGTAAGAGCCAGTCTTTTAATGAAATACTTGTACAAGGCCATAAGATTTTACCTTTCAAGTATTCAATAGTTGAGAGACCGAAGAAATATTTATTTCAATATAACACAATGAAGAAATATTTTCAACATAAATTATTATAAAATAAATATTTCATCTATAAGAAAAATTAGTGCACCCTGTTTCAAGCCTCAACAAGGCATTCCGGCCACAGATTAAGCACTCATCTTTTTCGATAACCTGTTATTTAATATTGGTATTTTTTAGATTTCTGGTTTAGAATAGGACCAGAAATCCATGATGTAGAGGAGATGCGCCTGTGAAGAAAAAGAATGTCATTATCATTG
>JBNJHL010000220.1:0-3331 GCA_051748445.1 Bacillota bacterium | reverse complement strand
CACAAAATAGGGCCTCTCGGGGCGCGGGCCGACAAGGCTTAAGTCACCGCGCAAAACATTGTAGAGCTGGGGCAGCTCATCAAGCCTGGCGCTCCGCAGGAAACGGCCTACCGGGGTAACCCGGTCGTCTTCTTCCATGGAAAGAACAGGCCCACTCTCTTCTTCAGCTTCAGTTACCATAGTCCGCAGCTTGTAAAGAGTAAATACTTTGCCCCTGAATCCAACCCGGTCCTGGGCATAGATCACCGCCCCGGGCGAAGTAAGTTTCACCATCAGGGCGGTCAGCGCAAGCAGGGGCAGGGCCGGGACGGCTGCGATCAGGGCAAACAATAGATCACAAAATCTTTTCAATCCGAACTGCAAAAAAGTCAACTGCATATCGTGACATTCGATAACCGGGGTATCGTGAACCTGGGTCATTGCTGCCCTGGTTAAAATAATTTCATATAAATCGGGAACAATAAATACTTCCCTGTTTTGGTCAAAACTCTCCCTGACAATCCGGTTTTTCTGCTCCATATCAAGAGATCCTGTAACCAGGACTGCATCTACCCTGCCCAACCACTTTGAGAGCTGATCAACCTTTTCCGGATCGAGCACCCTGGTTACTTCAAAAATTCCCTTCGGCAGGCACATCAATTTTTCCAGGGCCTGGTTAACCTCATTACGACTGCCGATTACGAGCAGCTTTTTCTGGCCGTGAATCCACAGCTCCAGGCGCCAGTATAAAATACGCCAGCCCAGCAGCAGCATAAACTGCAGAAGCGGCGCAGCCAGGAAAACGCTGCGCTGAAAAATAAATGCACGCGTCCAAAAAGCGAAAAAAATGCTAAAAGCTGTTAAACCGATCACGGCAATAATCAGGGCACGGACAATTGGGGTAAAACCGTTTCGTTGTTTTGAATAGAGACCAAGGTTGTTAAAGAGCAGGACCGTAACCAGTGATACTGCAGGAAAAAGGATAAAGAGCGGGCCAATCTGAAAGCTCTGCAGCTGGCCGGTGGAAAGTACAAACCCAAAATAGAGCCCCAGGTTAGCCAGGGCTATGTCAACCAGGGCTACCAGCCACTTGGGAATACTTTCCGGTTTTAGATAAGCCCCATTTCTCTCTACTGCCATCTTGACCCACTCCGCAATTTATTATCTTCAACCTTACTTATATTCGCCTGCACAAAAAAATGCTTTGCTTACCTGTAACTTTTATTCCCAATTATAAAGTTATTTCTGATCAGGATCTCTTTTCCCTTCCTAATTATACATTGTTCAAGATCAATACGAAAGTGAAATGCTTTAAATAAACGGCGAAATTATGGTTGATACCGGTAAAAGTTAAATCCCCCTGAAGGGTAGGGCGGAAGTAACAATCACGACAAATCTTTTAGCTGTTGTTATTGTTTTATTTGTTGATAGCCCGGGGTAGATGGCCTGTAACGGCCCAGGCCTCGCAGAATTTGCAGCAGGTTGCCCAGGTAAACCAGGTAAAAATACCACTTTCTTTTAAGCAGGCCGATCACCACAGCAATAGCCAGGTTAATAAACAGGGGTAAAAGCGGCCAGATAAAAATAAGCGGCACCGTCAGCAGGCCGGCAGCAATAATGAAGGGGTAGGGGTAAATGCGGATAAACTGAAGCAAATTACCCTGGCGCAGCCGGGCAGCCACCACCTGGCCGGCGCCGTAAAGCTTTTTCTCCCGCCACCGGGGAAGGAAGTTTAACAAAAACTTATCTTTTTGGCTGAGGTAAGGGGTAAGGTGGTCAACCATGGGCAGGTCGATGGCCCTTAGTCTGCTGCCACAGGCCTTGATTCGGCTGTAAAGATCAACCTCCTCCAGCTGGTAAACAGCAGGGTTCCAGTTTCCGGCTTCCAGAACAGCCCGCCGCCTGTAGAGCACTGCACCACCGTGATAGTGGGCTTCTTTTCCCCAGTTCTCGAGTGGTCCGGTTTCTTCCTTTGCCAGCACCACATAATCACGCTCTGCCAGAACCCGCCCCTCCGAATCAAGGTAAAGGTTGCGGGTGTGCCCGACAAAGCCTGCTGTATTCCGGGGTGGTGCCACCTTTCCGGTGGTATTTGCCTTCCCCAAACCCGCTTTTGCCTGATCCGACTGTAACTCCTCTGACCTTAACCGTTCCAGGAAGCGTTTGAATTCAGACCTTAAAACCATATCCCCGTCGAGGTAAAGAATCCAGCGGCCCCGAGCTTCCAAGGTCCCGATATAGCGCCCCGTTCCCGGAGCATATACCGAGTCTTCATCAACCAGGAATACTTTAGCTCCAAAAGCCAGGGCCAGGTCAATACTGTTGTCAGAAGAACGTGAATCAATATATAGCCATTCGATCTCCGACCCTTCTGGCAGGGAAACAAATAGCTCCGGCAGGCGGCGTGCTTCATTACGGCCGATTACTACCACCGACAGCCAGCAGTCTTCATTTTTATGTTGTTCGTATCCCAGCATCGTTTACCGCCTCTGTCTCGCAGACCATGATTAAGCCCTGCAGCACAACTCTCCTCGATTATATATAAATAAATAGGATTAGACCTAAAAACATTTTTGCCAAACTAATTCAGGTATAATCATGTTGCTTCACCGCGCATTGTCAGTCTTTCTATAACTTTTTCAACCTCTCCGAACCGGCTGCGCCAGGTATGCCTTAAAGCAAACTTCCGCAGTTCATCACGGCAAGCCTTGTCCTTGCCTGCTTCAACCGCTTCCTGCAGCGCCGCAGTGAAACCATCCCGGTCGCGGTAACTGTGCAAAGGCCCACCCATCTCAGTTAATTCGCGCATCTGCGGAGCTACTACCGGCAGCCCGCAGGCCAGGTATTCATAATACTTAATCGGATTAACCGCTTCTGTCAGCTCATTTAAATGAAAGGGAATCAAACCGGCCGCAGCCTTCTGCAGGTAAGCAGGCAGTCTGTGATAAGGTTTTGACCCAAGCATGTTAAAATTTTCTTTTGCAGCAAGCTCCTGCAACCCGGGCTGCAGGGTGAGATCAGTCAGCGGCCCAACCAGCAGGAAATGCATCTCTGTTAATTTATGCACAGCATATTTCAACGTTTCCAGGTCAAAGCGGGTATCAATTGTCCCTGCATAGACTACTACAGGCTTACCGTCTGCTGGAAAATCATCCGGAGGCGGTCCGGGCTCTTCAAAAAAAATTTCACTGACCCCGTTCGGTAAATAATAAACATTTTCCTCGCGCACCGTGCGAGCCCACTCCCAGAGCGAGCGCGAAGTAGCCAGCACAAAGTCGACCCGCCTGATCAGCTCTTTCTGAAGCTCTCCTACATTGGCCGGAATCCCGGCAAATTTATCAAGCCTGTCTGC
>JBNJHL010000219.1:0-3365 GCA_051748445.1 Bacillota bacterium | reverse complement strand
AAATATTCTTTGTCGAACTGATTGAGGATAGCGGGCCATTAATTTCTGTCCTTTTCATGTAAAATAATATTCCTGCTATCTATACCCTTAAGCGTTATATGACAAATACCTGATTTGTTTTTTGACTTGGCCATTTTTGGCATTACAATTCTACCTGGTTAAAATAGCACAAAAAAAGAGGGGGCAAGAGAAACACCCCTTCTATCGTTATCCTTATAAACTATATAAAAATTTAACTTATGGTTGCATGGCACCGAACAGGACCAGCCATGCTAATGCTGACTTTGCCACCAGGCTTAAAATAATATAGACACGCTCACCGTATAAGTAATCCTGCCATTTGCCTACCCTTAAATACTGCAGAACCATGTTGACAGGAAAGGTGTTAAAGGCAACAAAGTATGTTCCCACAATAGCCCAGACAAACCAGGGCACCATATCAAAGTTGCCCGTGCCAAACATGTAAGTCAAAATAACAATCCATGGACCGATGCCCGCCATTGAACCCCAGATAAAAGGTCCCCAGATGATATTTTTCTTCTCTTTGCCGGCATTTAACTGTTCCATTACCAGGCCAAACAGGTTCATTGAGGCATTGATTAGAAAAATAAGAATTAGAGTGCCGATATCGTAAATACCAAACAGGGTAGCAATTAAAACAATCATTATCGATGAGCTTAGCGAATACTCAAACCAGCGAAATTGGTTGATCCCATTTTCCAGATCTCTTTTGTAAACTGCGTTGGTTTTCTCAGGTAAAGAAATTAGGCCGTGCGCAATGGCCGATATCAATAAAAATGATGCCACTAAAATCCCAAAAGGCAGTTCAAATAAGTCCTGACTGGTAACAACTAAGGATCTTGTTTCAAGATCGAAGGTCTGATAAAACTGGATTATGGTCGGGGTAAACTCAGAAATTGTCTGAATCACAGTGGTTGCCAAAAACAGCATGACAATCCCCTGAACCAGGTGCAACCCTCCCATGATCATGTTAAAACGCTTCAAACCGTCAAAAGTAATTTGTTTCATCCCTATCACCTCTTCAAAATAATGAGCACCTGCAAAATAAGAGCAATATTCTTTTAATGATTAATCTGCAAAACCAGTTTATTTTGGGTTTACAAAGCAGATTATAACTGGCAAAATATAAGTTTTTTACCAGGTACGCTTAAGCTTTATTGTACTAGAAAAAAACAAATAACTTCTTGCAGTTAAGATTCAGTATTTGTTTTTTACCTGGCTGGGAAGTGGCGAGCGGTTAATTTCAGTCAGGCTGGGTTTTGATTATATATTGCCTTGACCTGGATAGCTAAAAAACCGTCCGTCACTGCCGTTGAACCACTTTTTATAGATCATGGCTTATGCAGAAATTCTAGGTTTAAATCCATTCCATTTTACTTAGGTAATTGTTTTCACCAATAGCAACAATAATGTCTTCTTTTTCAATAATATCTTCCGCTACTGGAGAAATGATTGTTTTATGACCGCTATTACGGCGTAAAGCAATAATGCTGATTCCGTAGCGATTTCGTAAATTAAGCTCTTTTAAAGATTTGCCAACCATTTCTTCCGGAGCATTTACTTCAACTACGCTATAATCATCGGATAACTCAATCAAATCGATAATTGTTGGTGCAATTAAACTTCGGGCAAGTTTTTGACCCATATCCCGTTCAGGAAATACCACTTGATTAACTCCCACTTTATCTAGAACTTTACCGTGAAGTTCTGTTCTGGCTTTAGCTACAATCCGTTTTGCTCCAAGCTCAATGAGTAAGATTGCTGCCATAATACTGGCCTGCATGTCATCGCCGATTGCTAAGACTATTGTATCAAAGTCCTTAATATCCAACCCCTTGAGGCATGGTTCGGAAGATGCATCGGCTTTCACAGCATTGGTTACTTCTTCGCTGAACTGCTGGACTTTATCTTCATTATTATCCATGACCATGACATCATGGCCCAGTTTATATAGGTTTCTAGCTACGCTTGATCCAAACCTACCTGCTCCAATAACTAAGAATTGTTTTGTTTTCATTACATCATCACCTTTTTTTGTTAAGCTTAAAGCAATTACTAACCGATCATCAAGTGTCCTTCCGGATATTGAATGGCAATATCTTTAGGTTTTTCCTGAGCCAAAGCTACCAGTAATGTCACAGGTCCAATCCTACCGCAAAACATGGTTATAATCAAGGCAATTTTGCTGGGATTACTTAAGCTGGGAGTAATACCCGTGGAAAGCCCGACTGTACCAAAGGCAGATATAGCTTCAAAAAACATATCGTTAAAATTCTGTCCTTCAAATAAGGTTAATATGAAGGTAGCTATAAATACCAGAACCATGGAAGCGCTGATAATCGAAATAGCTTTCATGATATGTTGGGATGGGAAACGGCGCTGAAAAATCACCGGTTCATGACGCCCCCGAATCATGCTGACCAGGGTAAAAGCTACTATTCCAAAGGTGGTCGTTTTCACGCCACCGCCGGTAGAAGTTGGTGAAGCGCCGATAAACATCAAACCCATTAGAATCAGTAAGGAAGAATAACACAACAGCCCTGTATCCAAAACACTAAACCCTGCCGTCCTGGCGGTAGCTGAGGTAAAGAAAGCAGCAAACAATTTGGCTCCGCCGGAAAGACCACCCATGGTTTCCGGATTATTATATTCAAGCAAGAGTATGATTACTGTACCGCTGCTTAACAGCAGGGCAGAAATAATTAAAACCAGCTTAGCGTGCAGGGTAAAGCGAGTCCGGTAGCGGATAAACCTGCTTAATTCAAGGATCACAGTAAAACCGAAACCACCGATAATAAATAGGGTTACAATGGTTCCATTCACTAAGTAATCGGTTGGAAACCGGGTCAGGCTGTCGTAATTGCCAAAAAGGTCAAAACCGGTATTGCCAAAAGCAGAGACAGCATGGAACAGGGCAATAAAAAAACCTTCGGAAAGGCCGTATTCCGGAACGAATCTGATACTGAGCAGGGCTGTTCCAATCAGGATGAAAAATAAGGCGATGCGAACCACTACCTTAACCAAAGGTATGATGCCCGCTCTAGACTTCTGGTTGAGGGCTTCTTTAATCATAATCCTTTCTTGTAATGATATACGCCTCCCTAAAAATATAAAAATCAGGGTGGTCATGGTCATAAAACCTAGAGCACCGATAAAGATTAAAAACATAATGATGCCCTGGCCAAAAGGAGTATAAAAAGTCCCCGTGTCAACAACCACGAGCCCAGTTACACAAACTGCCGAGGTAGCGGTAAACAGGGCATCAATATAAGAAAGTGCTGCTCCTTCGTAAGATTGGGGGAGCATAAGAAGCAGTGAACCGACCAGGATAATACCCATAAAAC
>JBNJHL010000218.1:0-3397 GCA_051748445.1 Bacillota bacterium | reverse complement strand
ACCTTACGGTAGCAGCTTAATATCTCCTTCAAGTCGTGAAAAATGTTTCCTGTCAAGGGTGTAAATAGTGGCGGGCCCTTTAATTAAAGCAAGTGCGGCAAGATAGGCATCTATATAGTCCACATTCTTTTCGGAATAATCGTAAAGAGCTTTTTTTACCACATCTTTATCTTCCACAAAAAGACCATCTGCTTCAATCATTCCAGAAAGTGTTTTGGCTATTTCTCCTTTGCTATGCCCGTAATAGCCCTGCAAGGTCCATACAACCTCTGCCAGAGTTAATGGATGTAAGTGCAAAGTAATCCTGCCATTTTCAGCTTCTGTAAACAAATTAAGAGCTGCCTTGAAAAAGTCCGGATGGTCTTTAAGCAAAAAGCGCAGCACAATGTTTGCATCCAACCAGGCCTTATCTTTACTCATAGTCTTCGGCTGCACTTTCTGCGACCAACTGTCTGGCTGCTGATTCTTCTTCTTCCAGGCCCGGGAAATCCTTGCGGCGTTTCAAAGAGCCGGCAAACTCAGTTAGCGGCTGTTTTCTAATAAACTCAATCTCAACCTTTCCTTCGTCATCAAGCTTAAAAGCTACTTCGTCGCCAATATTCAGACCTAACGCCTGTCTGATCTTTGCTGGTATCTGTACTTGCCCTTTCCCTGTTATCACGGAACGCCCCAACTTCAATGACATGCTTATCACTCCTTGAATATTATTATAGCATGTCAAATTAAATATTCAATCCCCGTTATCGCCTTATCCCAGTTTCATAGGGGCTTGATATTATTGCTAGCCTAACTCGATTTAATCGACCTGGTTTTCATGATATAGTTAAGTATATAAATACCTTCAATCAAGCATTTATTGATGAGTTCGGCAACATTGCCTGGGAAAGTGCGCAAAAAGAGGCTTCAGATAAATCCTGGAGCAACAAAATTGACATCTGCAAAGATTCATTATACATGGAATCAAGACCGGCTAATTGATTTTGGTAGAATACGGTAACTGAGTTGGCCTACCTTTGACCCCTACAACCTCTGAAGTTGCCCCGCCCTTTCATGCCGGTAACTTGAAGCGCGGTTTTCAATAATCCGGCAGCTTCCGATCAAGCGGTCCTTGGTAAGTTCGCCCACCCCAGGATAGGCAATATTAATATTTGCTAGAAGTAGTCATATTTCGACTATTTCACACTGCTCTTGACAAAATGTGATAAAAGATGTATCTTGATTGTAGAATTTACAGGGAAAAGCACCTCTTAAGGTTCCGTCCTTCTGCGGTGCTTTTTCATTTTATGATTTCCTAAATCTTAGCTTTTTCTGAAGGTTGTCTATAAAAACAATTTTTTCCTTAGCAGATTTCTTTAATAGGCTGGAGCAAGTTGCTTTGTAGGGACTAATAACATATTCAAGCTTATTCTTTTTGTAAAGGTAATTTACTAATGAATAAAAATCTCCATCACTGGAAACAATGACCGCGTTATCATACTTTTGATAATCAAGCATTGCTTGTAAGACGAGATCTGTGTCTATATTACCTTTTACGTTACCATCATCATCGGGAATAGTCGGTTTAAACATCAAAACATAACCAGCTTTTTGTAAAAACAAATATAAATCCTGGTTTCCGGAAACGTAACCAATGAAATAATATGCTGTTGTTACAGAATACTTTTCTTTTAAATATCTTCTAAATCGGGAAAAATCCATTTTCCAGCCTAAGCTTTTAATGCCAAGGTTTAAGTTTTGCCCGTCAATGAATGCAAAATTGTTTTTCTTCTTTTTCATAGCTTAACTATAGCAAAAAACTACTTGAATTAAAAGGTATTTGTTATACTTTTTATTGTTTCTCGAAACTATAATTATTCATTACGTACATCTGCAATGACAGACAACTACCACAACCTCTGAAGTTACCCCGCCCTTTCCTGCCGGTAACTTGAAGCGCGGTTTTCAATAAACCGGCAGCTTCCGATCAAGCGGTCCATGGTAAGTTCGCCCACCTCATTTCACTAATTTACAGAACACAAGCATTATTATACTGCACTGTAAATTTAATGTAAATATATGCTAAAAATATCTAAATATCGTGAATGAACCTGCTCGAAGCAGGATTGTTCTAGAAAATAGCGAAACTTGAAAATGTAAAGTAAGCACCGAATAATTCACAACTTCAAATTTTACTACGCCTATTATAAATAAAAAATGGCCAGCAAAAGTGAGGGTAATAACCATTGAAAACAACAGCTTTGAGTTTGCTAAAAAAAGCAGTAGGCGAGGAAGCAGAATTTAGGCCAGATCAGTGGGAAGCTATAGAGGCGGTATTATCGAAAAGGAAAACTTTAGTTGTAGAAAGAACCGGGTGGGGCAAAAGTATAGTTTATTTTATTGCCGCTAAAATACTAAGGGATGAAGGCAGTGGAGTAACCTTTTTAATTAGCCCATTACTATCTTTAATGCGTAATCAAATAGAGGCTGCAGAAAAAATTGGACTAAAAGCACTAACTATTAATAGTACGAACCAAAATGATTGGCCACAGATTGAGGAAGATATATTAACCGGAAACTGTGATCTTTTACTTATATCGCCCGAACGCTTGGCTAATGAAAACTTTAGGAAAAATATTTTGAACGCTGTCAGTGAAAATCGTGGTATTGGAATGCTTGTTGTAGATGAAGCTCACTGCATATCTGACTGGGGTCACGATTTTAGACCTGACTATAGAAGGATAGTAAGGATTGTAAATAACTTGCCCTCTAATGTGCCACTACTGGCAACAACAGCTACAGCTAACGATAGAGTTATAAACGATATAAAGGAACAGCTCGGAGAAGATTTGCTTATTATAAGGGGTTCGCTCATAAGAGAATCTTTAAAAATACAGGTAATCAAAATTGCCGATCAATCAGAAAGACTGGCTTGGTTATATGAGAATATTAATACAATGCCTGGTTCAGGAATTATTTATTGTTTAACCAAAAGTGATTGTAACCGGGTCGCACGGTGGTTAAGGAGTAAAGGTATAAATGCACTGGAATATCATACAGAATTGTCTTCAAACAAAGATGAGCAAAAACATCTGGAAGAAGAACGAGAAGAACTGTTATTGAATAATGATATTAAAGTTTTGGTGGCTACAGTAAAAATAGGAATGGGTTTTGATAAGCCTGACATGGGCTTTGTAGTTCATTACCAACGACCTGGATCACTGGTTGCTTATTACCAGCAAATTGGTCGAGCCGGTAGAAACCTGGATACGGCATATGTAGTACTCCTTAATGGGCAAGAAGATGATGAGATTCAGGAATATTTTATCGAGAAAGCTTTTCCGGGTGACGAAGAAATTCAAAAGGTTTTAACTGTGATTGAAGATTCAGTTCATGGTGTTAGCAGAAATGAGTTATATAG
>JBNJHL010000217.1:0-3408 GCA_051748445.1 Bacillota bacterium | reverse complement strand
AGCTATAAAAATTGGAGAGAAGCTGGGACTCCCCGAAACCGAGCTTAATCGCTTAAAGTTACTGGTAATGCTGCATGATATAGGCAAGATAAACATCCCTAGAGAAATTTTAACCAAGGAAGGTTCCTTGTCACCAGAGGAATGGAAGCTTGTGAAGCAACACCCGGAAACCGGTTACAGAATTGCACACACTACAGAAGAGTTTGCCCACGTGGCCGAAGATATCCTTGCTCACCACGAACGCTGGGACGGAACCGGCTATCCAAATGGGCTAAAAAAAGAAAAGATACCTCTGCTGGCAAGGATCACAGCTGTTGCCGATGCGTACGAGGTGATGACCAACGGCAGGCCTTACAAAGAACCCATGACCAAAGAAGAAATTGTTAAAGAGGTTAAAAGATGTGCCGGTAAACAGTTTGACCCGGAGCTGGTGGAAATCTTTTTATCGATTTTAGGGACAGAGATATAGTTCAAAAGAATAAAAATTATTTTTTAATCGGAGGTCCTCTGTTATGTTCGAGGATGAAAGCCAAACCAAACCCCAAAAAGAAGAGGTTGCTACACTTAAAAATCTTTTAAGTGTCTCGGAAAAATTACTCCACATGCCGGCAAAATCAATTGATTACCAGGTAATAACCGATGGGATGAAAGAGTTATCAGGTGCCTGGGTTGTCGGCCTGAATACTTATGAAGAAGGCGGCACTAAAAGCGTCACCAGGGCCTTTACCGGTTTTCCTTCGGCAATCGAACAGGCCTCGAAAATTCTTGGTTTTCAGCTTACAGGCAAAGAATGGGACATCATCCCTGAACGGGTCCGCCATCTACAGGGAGGCAAACTTGTCCAATATAACAACCTCTATGAAACATCTATGGGTGCAATATCCAAATACACAGCTCAAATACTGGAGCACACCTTTAATATTGGCTATGTTTATGTTATCGATCTTTCTTACGGGGGGAGGGAATCGCTCGGTGATATAATTTTCTTTATGAAAAAGAACGAAAGGATCAAAAACAGGGAAGCAATTGAGGTTTACGCCGACCTGATCGGCAGCATATTGATGCGAGTTCGAACTGAAAAAGCATTACAGAAAAGCGAAGCCAAATTCAGGGCTTACATGGAAAAAGCTCCCGTTGGTATTTTTGTAGCAAATAATGAAGGACGTTACATTGAAGTTAACCGGGCCGCATGTGAGATGAGCGGATATAGTGAAGAAGAATTGTTGAATTTAACCATCACAGACTTTACTGCCCCGGAACATCTAGATTTAGGAATAAAATCGTTTAAAAAATTAAAAGAAGAGGGCTATACCGAAGATGAAATTATAGCACGCAAGAAAAATGGGGAGAAGTACTGGGTTAATTTAGTTGCAGCATTGATTGATAATAGCATATTTATTGCTTTTTGTCAGGACATCACCGAGCGCAAGCAGGCAGAAGAACAAATCCGCTATCTGAGCCTTCACGATCAGCTTACAGGGCTTTATAACCGGCACTTCCTGGAAAATGAAATGCAGAGATTGGATACTGAAAGACAGCTGCCCAGTAGTATCATAATGGCTGATTTAAACGGTCTTAAGCTGGTTAATGATACTTTTGGCCACGAGGTGGGAGACGAAATATTAGAGCAAACAGCTGAAATTCTAAAAAGCTCCTGCCGGTGGGAAGATATTATCACTCGCTGGGGAGGGGATGAATTTGTCATTTTCCTGCCCCAAACTACAAGAGAAAATGCAAACAATATTTGTAATAGAATAAATGAGAAGTGCAAAGAAACTTATATTAAAGACATACCCCTTTCCCTGGCCGTGGGCGCTGCAACCAAGAACAGTACCGAGAAGTCCCTGGCAGAAACAATCACAGAAGCAGAAAAGGGTATGTATAAACAAAAAATTGCAAAAAGACAACAGATAAGCAGTGCTGTGTTAAATACACTGATCAAAAACTTAGAAGCAAAAAGCTTTGAAACAGAAACCCATTACTCATGCATGCAGGACATAGCTCAAAAAATCGGCAAGAAAGTAGGTCTTGCCGAATCGGAGTTAAACCGTTTAGAAATGTTGATTACAATGCACGATATAGGAAAAATAAACATTTCTGAAACGATATTAAGAAAGAAAGATTCTTTAACAGCAGAAGAATGGGAAATTATGAAAAAACACCCGGAAACAGGTTTTAGAATTGCCCGTGCTTCTGAAGAATTTGCACACGTGGCTAAAGAAATTTTATCTCACCATGAGTGCTGGGACGGTTCAGGTTATCCGCAGGGACTAAAAGGAAAAGAGATACCCTTGCTGGCCAGAATAACAGCTATTGCTGATGCTTACGAGGTAATGTCCAGTGGACGGCCTTATAAAAAAGCTATGTCCCGGGAAAAAATTATTGCTGAAATAAAAAAAGATGCTGGCAGCCAGTTTGACCCGGAGCTGGCAGATGTTTTCCTGGAGATTTTAAAAGAAGAGGATTAGCTGCTCAGGGATAAGGACGCTGCCACATCCGCAGAGAAGAACAATGCCCCTTTGTTGATTCTGTTCCCTGATCATTACCGGTTAAAGCTCCTCAAAAATAAAGAGCTCTTCTATACTGCTCTCCAGGGCCCGGGCAATTTTATAAGCCAATAACAGAGACAGATTATACCTGCCCTTCTCAATATGACTGATCGTTTCACGTCTTACTCCAACCTTCTCGGCAAGCTGCTCCTGGGTCAATTCGTGTCGGGCCCGGAATTCCTTTATCCTTGTTCTGAAGCTCACCTTCAACTTAAATCTCCTCTTTTCTCATAATAGTTGAAGGAGAAAACAAAAGTGATGATCTGCACTACGAATAAAAGAGCGAAATATATTACAAAAAAACCAATTATTGTTTCCGCAGAATCAAGGAAAGTTAAAATGATAGTTGCCACTGGAAACCCGACCAGGGATACTATAAATGCATTCAGCCCTGCTTTAGCCAGGTTGTGGCGGAGCATTTCATCATCTACCTGCTTAGCTATACCAAAAAACCCGAAGAACCCAAATAGCCCGAAAAGTCCTGTATTACTTGTCACCAAACCCAGTAAGCCCAAAATACCGATAAACCCCAGATACCAAATTGGATTTCTTTTCACCCCAAACGCCTCCTTATGTTATCTATACAATATATTTTGCTATATATTTTTAACTTACTGTATGAAATATAACACATTAATTGTGCTAATGCAACCCCTCTTTAAGATTTTTCTACCGATTGCTATTTCTGTATTACAGGGGCTTATTTTTTTTGTATAATATTAAGGTGAATACAAATCCTGTTTACAAAGAAGTCGAGGCCAAAAGTGCCCTGCACAAGCTGAAAAGGAAGATTCCTTACGGCTGGGATCTAAACCTTTACAGAGGCTGCTCTCATAACTGTGTTTACTGTTATGCAGTC
>JBNJHL010000216.1:0-3423 GCA_051748445.1 Bacillota bacterium | reverse complement strand
TCTTGTTTCGAGTCAGGAACTGTTTGATTTGAATAGACTTCAAATATAGGCAAAGCAAACAGCCTAAGTTTGTCAAAATTTAGATATGATTCATTTCGCCACAGCATGTAAAAAAACTGAGGAATTATATCAAAAAGCACGAATCTCCGTTAATAATAAAGGTGCTTGTGCTTCTGCTGTAATAGATCCATTTTTATCTGATAAAAGTTGGTCAAAAATAAAACCGGATTTAATGCTTGTATTCAGCAGGGGAAAAATCGAAAATGATTTAAATAAAATCCATAAAATGAAACTTACCCGTTACCGGAAGAATATTATATGGATCATATTTTCAATTAATGATGATCTGGATATATCACCAATTCTTAGCATCGAACCGAGCGCTGAAAAGCGGATTATCTCGGTAATAGATTGATCTTTTAACCCTATCGCTTTTAAGAAAGGCGCTGGTCAAAATGGATACAAAAGGCATCAATACGCCAAATCAATCTCAGCGCGGAAACTCTGTTGGCAATATCTCCAACTCAGCTTATATCGTAATGCAGGGGGAGTGGATTTATTTCAACAGTTTGGCCGAAGAGCGCGGGTTGTACAAAAAGAGTTTAGATGAATAGAAAATAAAAGTAAGCGATGATAGAACGGTAAGGAAAGATATGGGTGGTTATATTGAGGTGGAGCGAAAGGAATATTTTAGTTCTTGTAAGCTAATTAAAAGGAGTTTATGGGATATGAAAGATAGGCAAACTGTTGCAGATTTTGCCAAACAAGTAGTCGACCTATAAGTCTAGATGGTAGCTAAAGCATAAAATTAATTTATAGTGTCTACTTTATCGGGGCAAGGTCATTAATATATTATTATCCTTGAAAGGATTGCCAGTAAAAAAAATAATTTAAGCGAATGGGAGGTCATGAAGTAATGGATTATACAATCTGGGCACTAAAAAGTAGTTCTGAGTGGTTTGATATCCTGCCTTCTTTAAAAAAAGGGGAGGGTCGTTTCGGCTGGAGCTACATTGCAACTGCTGATCTGCGAAAACTAAATCAACAGATAGAGGCAAGTGGCTGGGACAGCCTTTCTGAAGAAGAACAGAATTGTTATCAGGGGTTTCTTCTCGATATTAAGGCTGGCGATTATGTTGTATATATCAATACACCAGAGTGGGGTAAATGCACGGTTGCAAAAGTAACAGGGGATTACCAATGGAAATATGAGGACGAAGACTTTAATCATAGGTTCCCTGTAGATCCGAATAGTATTTATGTGTTTGACCGAAACGATGCTTCAGTGCACCCTGCTTTGCGGTCAAGACTGGTGTTGCAGGGTCGTCAATGGAAGATATACCTTAAGAAAGAATTTGAAGAACTTTTAGTAGCCCTTGAAAAAGGCATACAGCCTTCGCCTCGAACAGCTTCTGATAATCTTCGTTACCTATCAAATGAAATCCAGCCTTTCCTTTTAGAAATAACTCAACGCATTCAACACACACATCCAAACTATGATCTTGAAAAACTAATTGCTGCGGTTTTTGAAAACGTACCAGGTGTTGTAGATGTTTTACCGCAAGGTGGACCAGCAGATCACGGTGCAGATATAATAGTTAAATTTGATGAAGGCTTACCAATTCCTGGCTTAGAAAAACAAACCGTGCTGGTAGTTCAGGTTAAATCTTATGAAAAAGAACACTGGTGCACGCGTGCTGTCGAGGATATAAAGCGGGCTTTTGAACGCTATCCGGAGGCAAGCATGGGCCTCATAGTTTCCACTGCAGATTCTATCACAGAGATTGTTGAAACAGAGCTGGACAAATTAAGAGAAGAATGCGGCAAGCCTATATCTCTATTGATTGGATCAGATGTTGCGGCTTTCCTTTTGAGATATGGCACAAAATTATTAGGTTAAATTATAAGGGATGCAGGCTTCAGTCTGCCCTCTTACCTTTGCAAAAGCTGGACTATGGCGATGCCCTGGCCCAACTTTTGCTCTTTAAAGCTCACAAACGTTTACGCACATGTTTATGATTACACGTAAACGATTGCGTAAAAGCCTGGAAAGATTTTACAAGCGGCATGCTCTGTCGCCTAGCAATTACTTTTTTCGAGGGTTTTCTGTAATTATCACTAGGCGCGATGATATTCATTAATATATATTAATACGATATTATATGCTATGACGTGGAAAAGGGGGTGAATGAGTGTCAAAGTTAAACACACCTAACCAAGTTGCGGCGTTACTCCAGATGTGCGTTCCCACGGTAAAAGGTGGCTTATATCTGGTGATCTGCAAGTCATTAAAATGGGCCCGGCTAGTCAGTAGCGAATTCGCTCCGATGTCTTTAGGATTATCGGCTTAAACATGAAAAATTCACCACGAAGAATCGAGGCGTTGACAATGTCCAGTAAATTCCTCATATACTTGGTGCTCAAGTTCTTTCGGGTGCTAAAACCCGATAAGCTTAGAATCCATCTTGCCAAGGACCTCCGTTATATCGCGATCTTCAAGGAGCGCTAATACATCGTTTAAATTGATCTGCAGCAGTTCCTCTTGTTTCGGGCTTTCTAATGCAGAAAGCCTTTTGCCCTGCTTCATTTTTAATCTTTCCACCACGTTGCGTATGAAACGGCCGTTTCCGCTTTGCCTGTGGCAGACAGACACTGTGGTGGCAAACAGCTCTTTTAATTTTTTTGCTGCCGCCTGTTCGATTTTATAATTTTTGCCTATCTGTTTTTCAAAAATCTTATAGAGCTCTTCCTCACTGTAATCGGGAAAATGGATTTGGTGCGGCACCCTGCTGGTCAGGCCGGGGTTTAAAGCCACCATCTTTTCCATCTCGTCGCTGTAGCCAGCCATGATCAATACTAGTTCATCCTTGTGCTCTTCCATCTTTTTTACCAGGGTGGCCAGCATTTCGTGGCCGTGCTTTAGCTGGTCGAGCAGGCGTCCGAATTCAGAGGTTTCCAAAGATTGTGTTATTATGGCCTCCTGCAAAATGTCTTCCTGGTCGCAGTAATCCTGCCAATCGAAGCCTTCTTTGAGAATGTTTTCAAAGTGGGCAAGCATTGCTTGTTGGAAGGCCTCGGCGCGGCCCGGTTTTAAGATCAGGTACAAGCGTTTACGTGTTGGTTCGAGTAGAAGCATGCGGTGCCCATCTCGGTTTAAAGCATTAAATTCATCCTTGGCCCCGGCTAAATCTTCGATCAGGTCTTTAAAGTCAAGCCTGGAGCGGCTTTTCTTGTTTTTCAGGGCCAGAGTAATTCTATAAATTGGTTTTGTAGCGATCATGAACTCACCTCCGTGAGAAGATAGTAACACTTAGGGAGGACACATATATGTCATCTTGGACTTGCTATAATAGATAATGAAGGAATGAACCATTCTGGCCAGTGAGGTGATCAGAATGACCGATCGGGAAGAGTTAAACGAGC
>JBNJHL010000215.1:0-3439 GCA_051748445.1 Bacillota bacterium | reverse complement strand
ACAGTGAATAACACATTACCAGCATAACCAGCATAAAAGGAAAAGCAGAGGCAATTGAAGCCGTCTGCAGTGCGCCAAGGCCGCCTGCTACGAGCAAAACAGCAGCAACTCCTCCGAGCAAAATGCCCCATGCTGCTTTCAGCTTTTGGGTAGGTTCCTGGCTGCCGCCCGAGGTTAACATGGCGACAACAAAAGTTCCAGAGTCGGCAGAAGTGATGAAGAAAGCGGCAATCAAGATGATCGCCAGGAAAGACATGATCGAGCTGATCGGGAAATTGCCAAGGGTTACAAAAAGCGCGCTGGCTACATTGTCTGTTACAGCAGCCCCAATGCCAACCCCCTGGATGATATCAAGGTTCAAAGCTGTGCCGCCGAAAATGGCCAGCCAGATGAAGCTAAATACTGTCGGGGCGATTAATGCGCCGATGATAAATTCACGGATAGTCCGGCCGCGTGAAATGCGGGCGATAAACTGACCGACAAAAGGTCCCCAGGCGATCCACCACGCCCAGTAAAAAACAGTCCAACCGCTGATCCATCCGCCTTCGATAATCGGATCAGTCCAGAGGCTCATGTAAATCAGGTTTTGCAGGTAATCACCGATGGTGTTGGTCAGCAGGTTAATGATCTGTAGGGTCGGTCCGAATAAGAATAAAAATACCATAATTAAAAGAGCCAGCCGCACCGTGTTATTGGCTATAAATTTAATTCCTTTTTCGATGCCTATAACCGCTGCTAGTGTGAATATAGTGGTAATGACAACAACAATTAAAATGTTGACCACGTTATTGTCGGGTATTCCGTAAAGATGGTTCAGGCCGGTATTAATCTGCATGGTACCCAGTCCCAGCGATGTGCCCAGTCCGAAGACCGTAGCAAAGACCGCCAGGATATCGATAGCCTGTCCGATCGGCCCATGGATCCTGTCGCCAAGAATAGGCTGGAAGATTGAACTGATCAATGCGGGTATTCCCTTACGAAACTGGAAGTAGGCCAGGGCCATGCCAACCAGGGCAAAAACAGCCCAGGGATGCAGTCCCCAGTGAAAAAAGGTATAGCGCATAGCTATTTCAGCTGCTTCAGCAGTTTCCGCTTCGCCAAAAGGCGGACTCGTGTAGTGATATACCGGCTCGGCGATGCTCCAAAAAACCAGCCCTATACCCATACCGGTGGTGAAAAGCATGGCGAACCAGGCAGTGGTGCTGAATTCAGGTTCTTCATCATCTTTACCCAGTTTGATTTTTCCGTAGGGTGAAAAAGCGATTCCGATGATGAACAGTAAAACAAAAAATACGGCGGCCAGGTAAAGCCAGCCAAAGTTTGTAGTAAGGAAATTAAGAGCGCTACCTGCTACAAAGTCCATACTTTCAGGCAGGACTGCTCCCCAAGCTACGAATAGGAGGGTTAAAATAACGGAAATATAAAGAACATTTTTCCCCGCTGAAGAAGTAACAGTGTTATTGTTTTGCTCCATGGTGCACTCCTTTACTTATTAATCACAGCGAAAATTATTTTACATCTCTTGTGAATAATTTGTCAAGGTATAGTTTCTAAGGGCAATTTCAGTGCAATTTCTAATTAAATCTTCTGGCGAAATAGTGACTTGCATATATTGCTCCAAGGGGATTGTGCGCCAAGACTCTGTCTTTAACTGCCAGTACAGTTACTGGTGTTTCTGCATAATGTAAAAAGAGTGAGTCATGACCAACGCACAAACCGAGAAGAATTTTCAGATCTACTTTTGCTTTATTCAGCAGCTTAGCCTGGGCCACGGGATTACACATCGCTTCAAAGTGTCCTGGCTTAACTTTTTCTGAATCGTCTAAGCCGATATTCTCTTTGGGAGTGGCGCTGGCCTTGCAGACAACAGAGACCATTTCAAAACCATTTTTAAGCATTATTCCATTAAACTTTTCAGCTTCACGGCGTAAACCGATACAGTAGGCCAGGCCGATGCGTCTGTAACTTGCCCTGCGGGCAAAATTTATTATTTCTTCCACCCTGGTCCAGTTACAATATCCCTCTGCCTCGATACGGGCAGAATTGCAGGCGAGATTACCAATCATTTCCCCCCGGTAATCCTCTTTGATCTGTTCCAGCAGGTCAGTTTCAATTACCATGGGGCAGTTTTCTGGGGCCTTTTCTTTCAGGCCGCTGTAACAGGCCAAAGTTTTGCAGCTTGCACAGGTTGGAAGTGAGCTATTATTTGACATCTCTTTTCATCCCTTTCTGCAAGTTTTATATGTTGTAAGACAGGGGGACGTTTCTTTTGTCATATCCTTGATGACATAATTATGTATATTGTCAACACTGCTTATGATATGACAAAAGAAACGTCCCCCTGTCTTAGGCAAAACAGATAGATTAAAGTTATTAGTATTTATATTTTTTCTTCTGTCCCTTTTTCCCCTTGTAACCGCCGCTTTTGTGGCGGTATCCAGTGCGGCTGCGTTGTCCCGGCTGTTTTGACTGCTTCCCGGCCATGGGAGCTTCTGCCGTAATTTTTACCGGGGTCAGGTCTGGTTCCCTGGTCAGCATTTTTAAAGATGCGGCCAGCAGCTCAGTAGCCGGGTAATTTTCCAGTAGCTCACGGGCCAGGTTTATATACTGGTTGTGGCTTTCATTGTTAATTGTCTTAATTAATTTATTGGCAGTAAGGCGCTGTTGTCCTTCCAGTGCTTCATTGATGGATGGAACAGATTTGTTTACTATTTTACTTTTAACTGACCTTTCAATATGTTTAAGGTGGCCAACTTCTCGTTGTGAAACAAATGTGGCGGCAATTCCCGGTTTTCCCAGGCGCCCAGTTCGGCCAATACGGTGTACATAACTGTCAGGATCCTGGGGAATGTCGAAATTATAAACATGGGTAATCGAACCGATGTCTAGCCCCCGAGCAGCTACATCTGTTGCAACAAGGATTTCAATGCTGCCTTTTTTGAATTTATTCATCACACTATCCCGCTTGGCCTGGGTTAAATCTCCATGAATCGCTTCCGCAGAGTAACCTCTTTTATTAAGAGCTTCATAAAGTTCATCTACCCGTCGTTTGGTTCTACCGAAAACAATAGCTGCTTCAGGTGAATGCAAATCAAGTATCCTGCAAAGGGCGTCAAATTTTTCTTTTTCATGAACCTGGTAATAATACTGTTTTGTGTTGGGTACTGTCATTTCTTTAGCTTTGATTTTGACAAATTCCGGGGTATTCATAAACTTTTCGGCAAGATCCCGGATGGGCTGGGGCATAGTTGCAGAAAATAAGAGGGTCTGCTTGTCACCGGGAACATCTGATAGAATTGTTTCAATATCTTCTCTAAAGCCCATATTTAGCATTTCGTCAGCTTCATCGAGCACTACCATTGTAAGCTGATGCAGGCGGATTAACTTCCTGCGCATGTGATCCATTAACCTGCCTGGTGTGGCTACAATAATTTGTGGT
>JBNJHL010000214.1:0-3445 GCA_051748445.1 Bacillota bacterium | reverse complement strand
GGTCCCACCGTTGGGCTTCAAAATTCGGTCAATACACTTTAAAAGGGTGCTTTTACCCGATCCATTCGGTCCTATTACTCCTAAGATTTCTCCTTCTTTAAGCTTCAGGCTCAGATCGTTTAATACCGGTGTGCTGTTGTAGCTAAAAGAGAGGTTGTTAATCTTTATTTTCACCAATAATTCCTCCCTTTAATTACGAGGTATATAAATAATGGCGCTCCCATAAAAGAGGTTAGGATTCCTACAGGGAGCACAACAGGAGCAATTATTGTTCTTGCCACAGTGTCTGCCCCAAGCAATAATAACCCGCCAGTTAATGCTGACAGTGGTAAAAGGTAAATCTCATTACCTCCGATAAAACGGCGGACTATGTGTGGAATAACCAGACCGACAAAGCCTATGATGCCAATAAATGAAACTGTTACCGCGGTAAGAAAGGAGGATAGAAGCATACCGGTTATCCTAATCCTATCTACATTTACTCCCAGGCTTTTGGCCGTCTCATCACCTGCTTTCAGGGTATTATAATTCCAACTGTTTAAGAGGAAATAAACAATCGCGAATAAAGTAACAGCACTAATGAGAGCCAGGGCATTCCAGTTGGCTTTGCCAACATCACCGAATGTCCAAAAAACTATAGCTGCAATTCTCACTTGATCGGAAAAGTATTGGATAAAGGTGGTTCCTGCAGTAAATAATGAACCAAGGGCCACACCAGTAAGAATCATGGTTTCTGGTGTAGCCCCTTTGAACTGAGCCAGTATTAAGATAACAGTTGTTGCGATCAATGAACTAAGAAACGCACAGATGGTAACCAGGTATGGATTGTTTATCATAATTGATGCTTCAGCCGCACTGGAGGTCATTGTTCCCGCTCCCAAAAAGCCCAGGGCGACAGCAGCTCCAAAGGCAGCAGCACTTGAAATGCCCAGGGTAAAAGGTGAACCAAGGGGGTTGCGTAATATGCTCTGCATGGCTGCTCCTGCAATAGATAGGCCTGCTCCAGCAATTATTGCAGTTAATATTCGAGGAACACGGATATTCCAGATCACATGATGTGCTGTAGAATCAAGCTCTCGCAATAATAATATATTAAGCACCTCTGTGACAGGCAGAGTATAAGAGCCTACAGCCAGGGCATATAAACCTGCTCCGAAAAGCAGGATTGCGGCAGAGAATCCAAAAAGAATCTTATAGTATATGTTTTTCTTATACTGTTCTAAAACAGAAACATTTTCCATGTTTTCTTTAATCTCCAGGTAATGCTCATTAATTAATAGTTATTCTTTCATATGGGCCGTGAACCTCTATCATTTTATCTAAAACCGGTGTCCCTAAAAATAGTTCATAAACTTCATCAGCTTTTTCTTCAAAATCTATGTCTGCAAATTGATCAGGATAAATTGTTGAGCCAACGAAATAAGCATTTACAAGCACGGTTTCATGATTTGTATTTGTCCATATCTTAGGATGAATACGATAAATATTGTTATTTTGCACAGCCTTCAAGCCGGAAAATTCGGGTGCACTTAAGTCTTCAACTGCTTGTTCGAAGCCGGTTGATTCCAAAAAAATATAGTCAGGATCCCATAACAATAGTGCTTCTTTGTCAATAAAAGCATTTTCTTCTCCGACCTCAGCGGCAACATTGGCGGCATTGATAAAATCAAATGCGGTATACATGGAAGAGGTTGATATAATACCGTGCGATCCGGCCCATGCCTTACCACCAACATAGACAGTTGGTTTTTCATCCTCTGGTATATTCTTTGTCCGAGAATCTAAATCTTCAATTATCGCTTTTATGCCAGAAATTAATTCTTCTGCCCTTGCTTCGCGGTCAATGACCTGGCCAAGAATTTTTATTGATTCAAAGACATTTTCTTTATGGGCTGAAAAACTAACATATGGTCTTAGTATTAATAAGGGGATTCCTACTTTTTCTGCCAGTAACTGATGTTCAAAAAAATCAAAGCCATCTGCGGTTTGGGTAGCTACCATAATATCAGGGTTAACAGCAATTATTGTTTCTACGTCTTCAGCGCTGATTACCGGGATATCAAAAATAATATCTTCTATAGCCATATTCCAGGGTGAACGCAAAGGATCTCTTTTTTCACTTTCTCTCACACCTGAAATCATATCTTCTGCCTCGAGGAAAACCAGGAAACGATGAGCACAACCACAGAGAGTGGCAACCGATTCTATGTTTTCAGGTATTTCTACTTCATTGCCGGCCATATCTGTAATCGTATCTGGGCTTGCTGGTTCTGCGGTTTCTTCTGTTTTTACTTCAGCCTCCTCACATCCAATTGGGGCAATCATCAATCCGAGAAAGAACAAGATTACTAACAGGTTTCTTAAATAACAGTTCACTTGCCTAAGCCTCCTAATCATTTATTCAATTGTTATTCCCTTTATTTTCTTTAGCCCCTGAGGTTTTCCAGGTCACTATCCCAAGGGTTGCCTCTGTTTTACGCATAAAAGTACCATTAACTGCATTTTCCTTTACATATTGGGTGATAGTGTTTTCTACTTTCGTATTAATGTCTATATACAACCAGAACATTTGGCTAAGACTTTCTACAGCTTCATCAACTGTTTCCTCATTAGACCATTCAGTGTTAATAAATCGGATAGCCGGATAATAACCAAGGCTGTAAAGAAGGTTAAAAGGGTAAATTACGCTTGACATGCTAAATCCGGGATCCGGCTCATTAAAGATTCTTTGCCACAATTCAGTCCGGGCTTTGTTGATGCCAGCTGCTGCCCAAAATACCAGGCAGCAGTTTTCTTTTGAAGCATTGATCATAGCATTCAAAGATGCATAATCTGAGACAGCTTCTGTCATTGAGGCAAAAACCAGGTCATATTTTTTAACCATATTTTCTTGTTTTAAATCAATTTCTTCCCAAAGCTTGTTGAGCACCTTAATATTCTGAATACCAAGATGCCCAGTATTATTTTTGAGCTGGCGGCACATTTCTACAGCGCCATCTAATGCAGTAATGCTGGAACAAAGCTCGGCAAGAGGAATGGAGTAGTTGCCAGGGCCACAACCAATGTCAAGAACTTTTGCTCGGGGTGTAATAAAGCCTTCCTGCTGAAGTATATTAATTACCTCTTCAACCCGGGGGTTATTTTTCAGGGGAGAATGTACTTGGTCATACTTTGAGGCAAAGTGATTCCAGTATTCAATCATCTCTGAACTGCTTCTAATAAAACAATTTTCGGCCGGATTGTTTTTCCGGGAATCTGCCCAGGCATTAATCCAATAATCCGGGGTCATTAATTCGATTTGCTGCTCTTTCACTAAATCATATCCTATCCTGTGCCTATATTAATTTCGCATCAAGTAACACAAATTACTATTCCACCTAACAGTCATGTTACTAATTGCCAGTAACGTAACACAATTATAAGGGATTCAAACTCACCTGTCAAT
>JBNJHL010000213.1:0-3463 GCA_051748445.1 Bacillota bacterium | reverse complement strand
TACATTCTTTATAAGGCATGGTCTGCATTATTGAAAGCCCCCCGGTATCTAATATTTATATTATCAATGGCATTTTACATATAATTATTTTATCCCACAATGCTCAAGTATTACAGGTATTTTCTCTTTTTTAAGCTGCTGAAAGCGGCAAAAGATTGAAGGTGATCTGTCATTTGAAGGCACCCAGATGGCGAGCTGAAAAATTCTTATCCGCACAATAGGGATAATCCGAAATACAGGTGGAAGGTGCGGGTTAAGCATATTATCAAGCTGATTTGGCTGTTGCTTAAGCATGTGCAGGAATAAAGGAGAAGGGATAAGTCTACAAGATGAACTGCTCAAATCTATTGACCCGTGCTGTGCGTGATGCAGCAGAAGGTTTGGAAAGGGCTATGTCGAAATAGTTATCCCTTAACAACTTTTTACAGGGAGCAATGTCTGGTGAATAAAAAGATCGAAATAAATCCGCAGTTTGCCAAAGCCCTTGATTTAATGGAGAACAGCAGCAAACATCTTTTCATAACCGGCAGGGCCGGTACAGGAAAGTCAACCCTGCTTGATTATTATCGCTCAATAACGGAAAAAGAACTGGTAGTACTGGCTCCGACCGGGGTAGCAGCCGTTAATATTGCCGGCCAGACGATTCACTCTTTTTTCGGTTTCCGGCCTGATATAACTGTAGAGAAAGCTGTTAAGGCAGCGAAGAAGAGTAAGCTATCCATATACAAAAATCTTGATGCCATTATTATCGATGAGATTTCCATGGTGCGGGCGGACCTGTTAGACTGTATCGATCAGTTCTTAAGGATTAAGGGCCGCGAGCCCGGCTTGCCCTTCGGGGGTATCCAGATGATCTTCATCGGTGATCTTTACCAGATCCCGCCGGTTGTTACCGGCCATGACAGGCTTATTTTTGCAGGGCATTACGAAAGTGAATTCTTTTTTGATGCCCGCGTCTACGGGCAGCTTGAGATTGAATATGTTGAGCTTGAAAAAATCTATCGCCAGTCTGACCAGGAATTTATCAATATTTTAAACAGGATTCGCAATAAAACAGCAGCAGAAGAGGACCTGGCCAGACTAAATGGCAGGGTGATTAAGAAAGATGCCCTGCTGCCTGAAGACATTATTTACCTGACCACTACCAATGACCTGGCTTATCAAAAAAATGAGACCGAGCTGGAAAAACTGCCAGGGGAGCCTTACGTTTTTTATGCTGAAATTAGCGGTGATATTGAACAGAAAAGTTATCCGGCTGAAGAAGAGCTTTTTTTAAAAACCGAGGCCCAGGTTATGCTGCTCAATAATGACCCAGCCGGGCGCTGGATTAACGGCAGTATTGGCACTGTTATAGATTTATTAGATGACTATATCGAAGTCAGGTTAAGTAGCGGTAAGGTTGTTGAGGTAGAACCTGTGAAGTGGCATGTTTACCGTTTTTACTGGAACAGGGAGGCTCAGTCAGTAGCTTCAGACAGTCTCGGATCATTTGAGCAGTATCCCGTGAAACTGGCCTGGGCTATTACTATTCATAAAAGCCAGGGCAAAACTTTTGACAGCGTGGCAATTGATCTTGGCCGGGGAGCTTTTGCGGCAGGACAGCTCTATGTGGCCCTGTCGCGCTGCCGCAGTTTAGATGGGATCTACTTAAAAAGAAAAATCAAGGAAACAGACATCCGGGTTGATTACAATGTGGTCAGGCACCTGACCGGCCGCCAGTATAATCTATCACAAGAAAAGCTGCCCCTTGATGACAAGGTGGAGATTATCCGCGAAGCTGCCGAGCAGGGGACAGAGCTTGAAATTGTTTACCTGAAAAATACTGATGAAAAGAGTGAAAGGGTGATCAGACCTGAAAGTGTGGGTATGATGAATTACTGCGGCAGGCGCTATCTCGGCATGAGGGCTTACTGCTGTATGCGCAATGAAGTGAGAAACTTTCGGGTTGATCGCATTTTGCAGATTAAAGGTAAAGATATTGTAATTCAGGCTGAGGATTACGGGCAGAAAAGGGAAAAGATTTATAAACCAACAGGAATTGCCGGCTGTATTGATGTTGAAACTACCGGACTGAGTGCTTATTCAGAGGAAATAATTGAGTTGGCCCTGGTTCTTTTCAGTTATAACCGGGAAAGAATAACGGGCATTGTTGATAACTACTGCGGCCTCAGGGAGCCAAACTGTCTGATCAGCAGGGGTGCTTACAGGGTCCATGGCCTCTCCAAGGAAGACCTTACCGGGCAACGGTTAGATGCTGCCCGGATAAAAGAGATGATCGACAGGGCAGATTTTCTTGTCGCACACAACGCTTCATTTGATAAAGGTTTTGTCACTAAGCTGTTCCCATCTGCCAAAGCAAAACCGTGGCATTGCTCCATGTCTGATATATGGTGGAGCGGCTCCGGTTCCCGCGCACTGCAGGCATTATTGGAAGAGCATGATATTATCCCTGACCAGCAGCACCGGGCGCTGGCCGACGTTGAAGGTGTTCTTGCTTTGCTTAACTGCGAAAACGGTTTGGAGAAGACGTACTTTGCGGAAATGATAGAATGACAAAGTCAAAAAAATGTAACCTCGGCTCCAAAAATCAGGGTCATTCTATTGGCCTGGGTACGATACGAACGATTGAGACGCTGCTGCCTTCAACAGCAGCATAGATGGCTCCATCATGATGGCCGACAGTGACATCGCGGATGCGCCAGCTTTCTTCTGCAAGTAGCGGGTCAAGCTCCTCAAGCCCATCATCGGTAACCCGGAAATGAGCCAGGTATTGACTGGCCAGGCCGCCGACAAAAAGGTCACCCTGCCAGCTTGTAAACCCGTCAGCGTCATAAAAGGTCATCCCGGCGGGAGGGAATCCGCCGCTGCCGCACTCCCAGTAGTGCACCGGATTGATCGTATCATCACGTTCTTCAGGAAAAACCCCGATATCCTGGCCGGTAGCATATGTACAACCATAAGTAGCTATTGGCCAGCCATAGTTGTTGCCCCCGTGGATGATATTAATCTCATCGCCATCACGTTCCCCGTGTTCGCTCTGCCAGATTTCCCCTGTTTCATGATGTATGGTCATGCCCTGCGCATTGCGGTGACCATAGGTGTATATTTCATCAAGCACATCAGGGTCATCGACAAAGGGATTATCATCAGGGATAGTGCCGTCACGATGCAGTCGGATAGTTGTACCAAGAACATTGGTTGTATCCTGAGATACATGGTCCTCGAAGTTCTTGTTTCCGCGATCACCAATGGTCATGAATATATAGTTATCTTTTACTACTACCCGTGAGCCGTAATGTACAGTTACACCGAGGAAAGGTTCGGCAGCATAAAGTTCTTCCAGGTTGTTCAATCTCTGTTCTTCTAAATTCAATGTAGCGCGGGCCAGATGGGTTGTCGTGTTTCCTGCCTCATTGGCAGCAGAGTATGTCAGGTAGATCAGGTTATCCTCGTCAAAGTCGGG
>JBNJHL010000212.1:0-3467 GCA_051748445.1 Bacillota bacterium | reverse complement strand
CTTAATGATTTTTTTTGTATCACCTTCTGAAAGTTGCATCTCAATACCTCCAATTAATCACTAAGTTCATCAAGATTCTAAATATACTATTGCTCAGTTAACTGAACCTATATTTATTATATCTGAAAACAAACATTCCATTACTAATGCACGCTGTCATCATTATACAACATGCTGCTATAAAATCACATTTCACATGCTAACTTTTCTAATTTTGCAGTTCTTGCAAGTCTGTTTCGTATTGGGGCTTTAAGAATAAACTTTCCTTACAGCTTGTATCCAATTGTATGATATCCTTTTAAACGGCGCTCCTTCATTTTTGCCAGAACAGGAACATTGCTATCAACATAATCATATATAATTACTTCGCTTTTCGAGGAATGATGACGATGGAGGCGGCCGGCATACTGGGCCAGGGTGCCCCGCCACGATATGGGTAGCGTCAGGAAGAGCGTGTCCAATCTCCGGTCATCAAATCCCTCGCCAAGATATTTGCCGGTAGCGATAATTACTCTTTCTTCATCATCTGCTAAACTTCTTATTTTTTCGAGCGCTTCTTTTTTCTTTTTAGCTGTCATGCCGCCTTGAAGCACGATAACATTATTTGTTAATTTAGATATTTGCTCGGTTAAATATATTAAATGCTTCTTTCTTTCAGTGAGAATTATTGGGGAGCGCTTATCGTCAAGTGCTGATTTAACATCTTTGACGATTAAATCATTCCTTCTTTTATCAGCAACCAATGCATCATATATCTGGTAAAAGGAAAGATCATTATCAATTAGCATTTCTCTTGGTAAATTAAACCCAGTTTCTCGGAAAACAACCTTATGGACAAAGGGACTTTTACTTGCTTGCTGTCTAGCGGCAACATTGTAACGCACCGGACCGCATTGCATGAAAATTATGGGGTGATGGCCATCTTTACGAATAACAGTTGCAGAGAGGCCGGTAATATATTTTGCTTTACATTGACGGGCGACATTTTCAAAGCTTTTGGCTGAAATGTGATGACATTCATCCACTACGACATGTCCGTATTCGGCTACAATATCATCTACTATTCCTTTCCGGTTCAAGCTTTGAATCATGGCTACATCGATAAAACCTGATGGCTTATATTTGCCGGAACCGATTGTCCCAATATGGTTGGGCTCAATTTCTAGAAAATTAGTTAAAGCGGATAACCATTGGGTTTGTAACTGGCGCCTGTGGACTAATACCAAAGTATTTACAGCCCGTTTGGCTATGAGGTTTATTGCGATCACCGTTTTTCCGAATGCTGTAGCCGCGGCAAGCACTCCTATATCGTTTGCCATCATCTGCAAAAGGGCTTTCTCTTGGTCTTCGCTTAGAGCACCTGTAAAGCTGGCCCTGATCGGGGTTCCAGTATTGCGCTCATCTTCAATTGAAGAATCAATGCCTAACTCAGCAAACAATTGAATAATATCATCCAAACATCCCCTGGGAATTCCTAAGTGCTTGGTAAAATCTTCAGCACAACCGATGATCCGGGGGATGCGGAAAACAGGCAGACGCATCGCCTGAGCCTTATAAAATTCAGGATTCTGAAAAGCGGCGATACGAATCAGTTCATTAATTAAAAAAGGCGGTAACCCTTCTTTGGCTATGTAAATCTGGTTGCTGAGTATAATAGCTACTTTATTAGGCAATGAGCTTTGATCATAAACAGCCCTCTGTTGCTTCCCTGATGGTGGGATAGTCCATGGTTCATCGTCAGCTTCTTCGTAAATGCGTCTTACCCCGGTTACTTTACCTTCTAAAACAGCTTTTTCAACATGTGTTTCCAGCTCGTTTAAAGACATACGCTTTATAGATGAAAGAAAGGCCCATTGATCTCCGTACGGTTCAAATTTTTCGTCAAGGAAAACGCTATTTCCCAATTTTCGCGGGGTTTTTTGCAATGGTAAGGCAATCAGGTTGCCTAATCCGTCCTGGGGGACACTATCCTGGCTGGGGAAAATGCGATCATAAGAAGCCAACCCAATCTCCGGTCGGTGAACCATTGTTTCCGTAAGCAAATAGGAAGCTAATTTGCGAGCCAAAGTTGCGGATACTTTTTCAGTAAAAAAAATCCACACATGACCGCCGTTGCCCGACCGCGACCGTTCCAAATAAGCGGGTATCTTTATGAGTTTGCACGTATCGAGAAACGCGGCAGCGTCTTCCAACCAATTCTTTTTGTCGAAATCAAGCGCCACAAACCAGCATTGGTTATCATCTACTATAGGGTAGACCCCAATTGAAAAGTTGCCACCAGTTTGTTTTCCCGGCTTATCCTGACCCAGAAGGTGGCCCCAGATGACTTCATCAGTTAAAGGTAGAAAAGCTCTGTTTTTACAATTGGCACACTTAATATTTGGCTTGCCGCACAGCCCTTTTAACCAGTCGTTGGCACATGCCGGCTGATACCCCGATTTGCCTTTTTTCAGGCTTTCCCATCTTTTAGGGTAAACATCCTCTCTTCCCCGAAACAGAGATCTGAACAATTCTACTTTTACGTGAGGGGAAGAACTGCTGTTTATTATATGAGTAGTAGATGTCGGATCTTTGTATTCAGTTGCATAAGAAAGAAGCTCATTTTTTAAATTTTTAATTTCCAACCTGGCTTTGGTGCATTCTTTCTCGTATAATTGCAATCTTTCTTCTGCTTTGACAAGCTCTTCTTCTATTATATGACGGTTGCGTTTTTTCACTAACATCACCGCATTTTTTGGAATTTTACATGTATTATAGTTCTTGTTGCCAGTATATGCAATTTAACTCCTCCTGAAACTTGTATTTTCCATTGCATTAATGTATATTGCTCATTTATACATTAGCAGCCATTATTGAAAGGAGCTACCGGTAATAATGAAAAGAACGCAAATATACCTGCGGGAGTCGCAAAAGGAGGAACTCGATAAGATGGCCTGCTCTGTTATAACCAGGATAGAGCTTCTAAGCGGCATGCGGCCGAAAGAAGAAGACCTGCTTGAGTTATTTCTCTCAGGTTTTGATAAAATCGAGGTTACCGATAAAATCGCAGGAAGTGCTTCTCCCCAACTCTAACCAATCATGCAAGGTTCATTATGAAGCCGTACCAGAGTGTCCGCGCTGATATTGAGCGCTGCCTGAGACAGAGCGGCAGCAGCGGTTAAATGCTTTCAACTATGAACAGCATTTTTCCGGGATGGACCCTTCAGCCGTCCGGAAGTACTTCCGCTAAATCCTCATATGCTGAATACGCTGTTTTATCCTCGGTATATAGTATACGGCTCAAGTATAGTGCTGATTTTAATTCTATAGTTATATTTAACAGCTGCCTGTCAGCTTCTCCATCCTCAATAACCCTTAAAAAGCTGCACATTATTTTCGATGCATTGTAAAAAAATATTTACAACATTATTTTAACAGTGCTCCATATAATATATAAGATAATGCTATCTATCAAATGAATATGACAA
>JBNJHL010000211.1:0-3529 GCA_051748445.1 Bacillota bacterium | reverse complement strand
TGACAGCGGACGCGATTGCCATACCGTTCGCTTATAGTCAATTTAAGCTTTCGTCCTGAGGCGACGTCCCATCCCCAGGCACTTTACGCACGGCATCTACTCTGCCACTCATTTTATATATTTAAGTTGTCTTTAAAAGCATCTACCTTAGAACAAGCCCGAAATCTTACCATTTTGATCAATATCGATGTCTTCAGCAGAAGGTCTCTTTGGTAAACCAGGCATCTTCAAGACCGGGCCGGTTGATGGTACTAAAAAGCCCGCTCCGGCTGAAAGGGTTACCTTAGATACCGAGACCCTGAACCCGCTCGGCCTACCTTTTAGTTCCGGTTTATCTGAGATCGAATTCTGAGTCTTAGCCATACAGATCGGTAACTCATCATAACCCTGTTCTGTAAAGGTCTCGATCTGCTTTTCGGCCGTATTGCTGTAATCTACACCATCTGCTCCATAGACCTCTTCGGCTATCTTTTCTATCTTCTCTTTGATAGTTAGTTCTTTTTCATAGAGGAATTTGAAGTTACTTTCCTCATTCTCTACGATATCTATAATCTCATCAGCCAGTTCAAGACCACCTTCTCCACCTTTGGCCCAAATTTCTGAAAGGGCCACTCTTACCCCCAACTCTTCACATTTGTTGCGGACCAATTCTAACTCCGCCTCGGTGTCAGTTGGGAACCTATTGATAGCCACTACCAATGGTACGTTAAACTTATTGATGTTCTCGATGTGTTTTTCTAAGTTTTCCATACCTGCTTCAAGGGCTTTTAAGTTTTCTTCTTCTAAGTTATCTTTAGCTACCCCTCCGTGCATCTTCAATGCTCTGATCGTAGCCACTAAAACGGTAGCATCGGGGTTAAGATTAGCATAACGTGCCTTGATATTGAAGAACTTCTCTGCCCCTAAATCAGCACCAAAGCCAGCTTCTGTGATCGTTATCTCCGATAGTTTCATGGCCATTTTGGTTGCCATTACACTGTTACAACCATGGGCAATATTGGCAAAAGGACCGCCGTGGATAAAGGCTGGCGTATTTTCTAAAGTCTGGACAAGATTCGGTTTTAAGGCATCTTTTAATAAGGCCGTCATCGCACCTTCTACGTTAAGGTCACTACAGGTAACCGGTTCATTGTTTCTACTGTAGCCGATAACAATATTGCCTATCTTCTCTTTTAACTCCATCAAATTATTGGCTAAACATAAGATCGCCATAATCTCGGAAGCCACTGTGATGATAAAACCATCTTCACGAGGTTCACCATTACCGGTTCCCCCCAGTCCTAAGACGATCCCTCTTAAGGCCCTGTCGTTCATATCTACAACACGCGGCCAACTGATCTGAGTAGGATCTATATTTAGTTCATTTCCCTGTTTGATATGGTTATCGATCGCTGCGGAAAGTAGATTGTGGGCGATACCGATCGCATGGATATCACCTGTAAAATGAAGGTTAATATCTTCCATCGGAATAACCTGTGAATATCCACCTCCGGCTGCTCCCCCTTTAACACCCATTGTAGGGCCCAGGGAAGGTTCACGGATCGCTATCATGGCATTTTTGTCTCTCTGGTTTAAGGCCTGTCCTAATCCAACTGTGGTAGTTGTTTTACCTTCGCCGGCTGGGGTCGGGGTCATTGCTGTAACCAGTACTAGTTTGCTATCCTGATTGGACTGCAGTCTTTGATATGTATCGAATTTGATTTTTGCCTTGTAATCCCCATATAGTTCCAGGTCATCCTTACTTAAACCGATCTTTTTCGCGATCTCAATTATTGGTTCCATCTTTGCTTCTTGGGCTATTTGAATATCACTTTTCAAAAATATCACTCTCCTTGTATTTTTAATATATAATTATTCTTTTAAATTTTCAATATATTTATCTAATTTTTCTTCAATTTTTTCATCTAGAGGTGGGCTTTGATAGTCCTCTAATATTTCTTTACACATTTTGTTTGCCCGTTCAGCAGTGTTGGGCTGTTCTTTATTACTGAAATATCTATCCTTTGCACTGAGAATTGGTTCCCTTAAGTCTCTCATATGATCATAGGTGTGCTGTTCTGAAATGAAATTACCGCTACTGCCTACATGCATGATAACTTCTTTCGCTAATTCATCTTCATTGACTTTTATACCTGCTTCATAATTATCAACAATACCCGCTATTTCATCATCAATTAAAAACTTTTCAAAAGACATTGTCATATAATTTTCAAGTAAGCCAGCTGAATGCAAAATAAAGTTAAATCCGCTTTTAACTGCAGACATGAAATTCATCATTGATTCATAACCAGCCTGTGCATCAGGTTTCAAAGAATCTGTTAAAGCTCCTCCACCACGTGAAGGTAATCCATAGTACCTGGCAATTTGAGCGGTCCCATTGAACATTTTAGCAGTTTCAGGATTACCAATTGCCAAATTACCAGTTTTTAAATCCACTACACTTGAAGCTGATCCATAAATTACAGGTGCCCCGGGATTAACGATCTGTGAGAGTAAAATACCGGTCAGTATTTCAGCATTTTGCTGTACGAGGGCTCCTGCTATCGTGGTGGGAGCAGTTGTGCCTGTCATACTTAAAGAAGCGACCACAATCGGCTGATTATGTTTAGAATGAACCACTAGAGCATCTGACATCCGGCTGTCAATTTGAAGGGGAGAATTTGTGTTTATTAATGTTATCATTACGGGATGATTTTTAACATAATCCATCCCATCAAAAACTATCGCAGCCATTTCAATACTTTCTTCAGCTTTTTTTGCTCCCATTGCACTCCCCATCAAACATTTGTCAGTATATTTTACAGCAGCTTTCAACATTTTACCGTGTCTAATTTCATCATCAATATCAGTAGGTTCTACTAAAACCCCTCCCACTACATCCATAAAGTTACTATAGCCGGCTAATTTAGTAAACTTAACATAATCATCATAAACTGCCCTTCTTCTACCTTTGTCATAGTCCATAACAAAAGGAGCTCCATAACCAGGAGATAGGACTGTATTTTTTCCTCCGATTGTCACACTATTATCTGGGTTTCTGGCCTGGATCGTGAACTTCTTAGGGGCATTATCTACTGCCTCTTCAATCATTTTTTCTGAAATATATACCTGTTCATCTTCGACTTTGGCCCCGTGTTCTTCCAGTAGATTTCTGGCATTTTCTGAGAGAATTTCAATTCCATTATCTTTTAATATTGCAATAGTGGCATTATGGATTTTATCGAGTTGCCCCTCAGTAAAAATATTATTATTAATTAACTCTCTTTTAATCAATATATTTCCCTCCTCAATCCTCTCTGTCTAATATTCATCAGGCATTTCATCCAACTGTTCAAGGGTAAAGACCGGACCATCCTTACATACATAATAATGGCCAATATTACAGCGGCCACATTTGCCTACACCACATGACATCCTCATTTCTAGAGTTGTAATAATTTCAGAGGGTTCGATACCGAGATCCTTAAGCCTTTCGGTAATAAATTTAATCATGATAGGTGGTCCACAGGTAAAGACTCTGGTCTTAGGA
>JBNJHL010000210.1:0-3543 GCA_051748445.1 Bacillota bacterium | reverse complement strand
CACAGCTTAAAGCCCTCCTCTTACAAGTTTTATTCAATTGTTTATTCGCTTTTCTATCGAATATTCCTGCTTATTCTAAACATTTTTACCTATTTTTTTAGCTTCATTCCACCAATAATCCAGTTCTTCCAGGGTAAAAGAGGTGATGGGGCGTCCAGATTGTTCTGCTTTTTGCATAACATAACCGTATCGCTTGATAAATTTGTTAATTGTTTTTCCAAGAGCAAGTTCTGGATTTACTTCCAGAAAACGAGCAAGATTAACAATTGTAAACAGGTAATCGCCCAGTTCCTCTTCAATAGCTTTCTTGTTGTCCTCCTGAAAAGCCTCTTCCAGTTCAGACAGTTCCTCCCTGGCTTTATCAAGCGGTCCCTCAATGCAGGGCCAGTCAAAACCAGATTCTGCAGCCTTCTTTTGCAATTTATAGGCTTTCAGCAAAGCCGGCAAAGCGTGATCAATTGACAGCATTGGCGATCCCCGGGCATTATTTTTTTCCTCAGTTTTAATTTGCTCCCAGAGAATTTTTACCTGGGAGGCATCTGAAACCGTATCACTGCCGAATACGTGAGGATGGCGGCGTATTAGCTTTGCAACAACTGTATCGATAACCCGGTTAAAATCAAAACGCTTTTCTTCCCTGGCAATTTGGCTGTGAAAAACAACCTGCAGTAAAACATCCCCCAGCTCTTCCTCTAAGTCAAGGTCATCTTCACGTTCTATTGCTGCAACTACCTCATAGGCTTCTTCAATCAGGTACTGCCTTAAGCTATGATGATCCTGTTTCCTGTCCCAGGGGCAGCCGTCTTCAGCACGTAGCCTGTCCATTACTATAAGCAAATCTTCAATTCTACAATGTTTAGAAGGGGGCAAATAAATAATCGTGTAGTGATCAAAAATTGATTTGCGGTCTAAAAATCGAAGTGGCATTTTCACAATCTGCCAGCCGTGTAAGCCTGTTGAGCGCAGAGCTCTGACCTGGTAATCTTCCGAGTAAAATTCCATTAAGTGCAGCTTAACCCTGGAAGCAATAGCTTTATTATAAACCTGGGCAACAAACAGGTGCGCCGGAGAATGTTCTTTTAAGCTTTTTAAACCAAGGGCATCATAAACTTTCACACTATCTAACAAGTCTATATTTAAAATGTTTAAAATCGGCTCCAGGGCACTAACACTTTCAACCACCTGGATGCTGATTCCAAGGCGGGGGCAAATCCGACATAATCGGTCTACTACAGCTTCTCCCACGGAAGGATGACCAGGCACCGCATAGCATACTGCGCCATAACGGTTCACTGCCTTGATCAGGGTGTTCGTAATTATCCGGTAAACCTGATCAAGGTTTTGGTCATTATCATACAGCTCATCAAAAGAGAAAATATTATTACGGTCTTTAATATAGCGGGATGTTGAGAAATAGCGAATGGTCCGGAAAAACAGGGGCAACCCACTTTTTAGATACTTATGCGCTTCCAGGGTCACCTGGTTCGGGTTTCCCGGCCCAAGGCCAACAACAATAATTTTCTTCAATAAACTCACTCCTGTTCTGGGCCCTTTAAAAGCCCGAACCGTTTTGTAAAAGAAGCCAGATGTGGTCCTACTACGGGCAGCATAGTTATTTCCTCCCGCTTGAAACCACCAGATAACAACAGCGCTACAGCATAGACAAGTATACCGACCATAATAGACAGCAGGACTGCCACTGCATTGAGACGACCTGCTGATATAAAAGATTGAGCATATCCGGTTATAACACTGAAAGTAATATAAACAAATACTGACATAATCAGCAGTGCTGCCCCGGGTAACAATAGCAACTCTCGCATATTAACGCGCCATCCTGTAAACCTGTTAACATGATAAAGGTTAAGGACGGCTGCAACCCCGATTCCAATAACAGACGCAAGAGCGGCTCCTCCGACATTTAATTCAGGGATCGCCGTTAAAAACCAGGCAAATAGCGTTTTTACTATGCCGCCGTAAATCATGTTCAAAGCAGGAGTAATGGGGCGGCCTAAACCCTGCAGTAACCCTGTGGTCGTAACATACAGGCAAAGTGGAATCACCGACCAGGACATATAAGCCAGTGAATATCCTGCAGCAGCATTGTTATAAAGCAGTAAAGTGATCGGCTCAGCGAGCAGGAAAAGACCTGCGGCAGAAGGCAGCGAAAATAACACTGTCAGCTTAATGGCAACGGAGGCTCGGTTTTGGATGAGCAATCGGTCCTGCAAAGCATAAGCTTCAGAAATTGCCGGAACCAGGCTAATACTTAGAGCGAGGGCAATCACATTGGGGAAATAGACGATCGGACCAGCCATACCGGTTAGCTGCCCATATAATGCCCTTGCAGTTTCCAGGTCAAAACCAGCAGAGTGCAACTGTCTTGGCACAACAGCCAAATCAATCAATGAAATCAGTGGAATAACTAAGCCACCGATCGTTACAGGAATAGCCAGGCGAAATATTGAGGAAATAATGCGGAATAAAGGATCAGGAGTATGTTTTTCCTGTTTATTAGCCTGCCAGAGAAGCTCTTTCCGCCTTCTCAGGTAAAATATTGACAGGAATAGCAGTCCGCCTAAACCTCCGGCTGCAGCACCTGAAGTTGCACCGGCTGCCGCGTATTCAAGACCAACAGGAAGCAAGAGGATAACCAAGAGTATTGAAAACCCCACCCTGACCAGCTGCTCCAGGAGCTGAGAGGAGGCTGTAGGCAGCATGTTTTGCTGGCCCTGGAAAAAACCACGCAATGAGGCCATTATAGTAACAAAAAAAATAGCTGGCGCTATTGCCATCAGGGGAAGAACTGCCTGCATGTCCTTAACAATATACTTAGCAAAAAGCTCTGCGCCAAAGAAAAGAACCATGGTGATAACCAGGCCGGTTATGGTTAGAATAAAAAAAGCTAACTTAAAAACCCTCTGCGCTTCACGAAAATCTTTTAATGCAATTTTTTCCGCCAACAGTTTGGAGAGGGCAACAGGAATACCGGCAGTTGATATCACCAGCAGGGTAGAGTAAACAGGGTAAGCATACATATATAAACCAATGCCTTCGTCTCCAAGGATCGCGGCAAGAACTATCCTGAATAATGCTCCGATAAACCGGGCAACCAGGCCGGTAACCGCCAGTATGGTAGCTCCCTTAATAAATGCTTTGCTGTTATCTGTCAACATTTATACCTTCTTTATAACCGCCGGAGCAGCATTAATTGAACATTATTATAACTGAGATAGCAAGATAACGAAAGTCAGCACATTTAAACAATTCCAACCTGGGTGCTGTACTAACCTTAAGCTTTTACCCTGTGCCCTGCAGATACAATTTTTGAAGTATCCTGAACAGCATATAATTCCTTTAGCAGCCTGTTTAGCTCATCCAGCAAATCAGACGATTTGCCCAGGGCCTTAAACTTAAATGCTAAGGGTTTACGCGAAGATATAAAAACACAATAACCGGCAGAAGAAAGCTGTTCCTTTAGCCTGTCCGCATCTACCTGCCGCGAATAAGCAAATTGAACAGTTATATCAGCCTGCTGCTGGG
>JBNJHL010000209.1:0-3550 GCA_051748445.1 Bacillota bacterium | reverse complement strand
TAACTTTGTACATACACTGGCCACAGTAGCCTCCATAATCCATCGACCTAAGGGTTTTAAAAACTGAACTTTCCTGCCATATTAAATCAAAAGGTTTTTCCCTGACATTTCCAACTACCAGATCCATGTAAGCACAGGGTTGAACAAGCCCCCGGGGGTTAACAATACAGTAAGATGTTCCAGCCAGGCAGCCTCTACTGTAGCGCATTTTCAAGCCCATTTGGTCAGCTATACGCATGAACTGAGGAGCACAGGTAGGTTTTAGTTCAATTGGTACTGTTTTTTGTTTTTCCATAATCCTGGTAATTACATTTTCATATTCCCTGGCGTGCAGAGATGTATTTTCGATATTTATCCCGCGACCAGTCGGAACTAAAAAAAAGAAATGATGTGCAACAGCTCCCTGTTCAACAGCAAAATCAGTTATCAATTCCAACTCGTCTTGATTCCAATCCATCACAGTAGTGTGAATCTGGTAGTTTAGACCTGCTTCTTTGCAAAATGTCATACCCTGAACCGCTTCTTTCCAGGCTCCTTTATATTTACGTAGTTGATCGTGCTTGTCTCTATCCATACTATCCAGGCTGATGCCGATGCCCATTGCACCAGCTTTCTTTAAGTCACAGGCCAGTTGATAATCTAAAAGAGTTCCATTGCTACCTAAAACAGGCCGCAGCCCGGATTTTGCAGCGTATGCAACCAGCTCTAAAATATCGCTGCGCATTAGAGGTTCTCCGCCGCTAAAAATCATAATTTTAAAACCTGCTGCAGCAATTCCTTCAATCATAGTTTTAGCTTCTTCTGTATTTAATTCGTCAGAATTGCGCGTGCCTGAGTCGCGATAACAATGATCACAATACATGTTGCACTGGTTTGTTGAATTCCACGATATAATCATTGACTAAAAACCTCCATGCCCTGTATTTCATTTTCAGTTAAATAGCAGGCCGGGTCTGCTTCCCAAAAATCACCACTAACTGCTTCAGCACGGGCGCGAAAGTTTCCATTGCAGCAATCCTGCCATGAACAAGTACTGCAGCGCCCTTTCAGGAGAGGCTTGCGGTTTTTCAAACCGGCCTGGATTGGATTCTTTGTGCATGTCCAAATATCAGCAAAAGAAGTTTCCCGAACATTTCCGAACGATATATGTCTTGTAAACTGATCCGGGTGAATTTCTCCGGTTGGTCCAACACTTGCAAAAGCCATTCCGGAACGGTTCCCCCCATTTTGACGTAGCAAATTAATAATTTCCCGAGCTTTGTCAGGATCACGCTTTAAAGTTTTTAAATAGATATACACACCGTCGGCGTGATTATCCACCGTAAGCACTTCCTTATTAAGTCCACGGTTATGTAAATCAATAGTTCTTTCTATAAGCAGATCCAGCAACTGACGGCTCTGTTCATGGGTTATATCTTCGCGGATCATTTTACTGCCCCGGCCGGAATAAACAAGATGGTAAAAACATATTCTGTCAATGGCAGCATCCTCAATTAAATCCAGTATGAAGGGAACATCATTGTAATTATGCCGGTTTATTGTAAAACGAAGGCCTACTTTTTGGCCTATGGCAACACAATTTTCTATTCCCTGCATCGCTTTCTTGTAGGCTCCTTTTTGACGGCGAAAATAATCGTGATTCGATTCCAGCCCGTCAAGGCTGATACCGACGTACCCTACTCCTGTATCTTTCAAACGGCGTGCTGTTAAACGATCGATCAGGGTTCCATTGGTGGAAAGAGTCGGTCTTATACCGAGGGTTCCTGCCTTTTCCGCCAGTTTAAAAAAATCCTCTCGAACAAGAGGTTCTCCCCCGGAAAACAATAAAACGGGAACCTTAAAACTAGCCAGGGATTCAATAAAAGTCAGTGCTTCGTGAGTATCCAGCTCCCCAATATATTTTTTTGCTTCCGAATCCATGTAGCAATGACGACAGCTGAGGTTGCAGGTTCTGGTCATATTCCAGGCTACTACCGGACCTAAATTTTCATTAACACCATCTACTGATTTTGCAGCACCGGGGGTGTAACGTAGCTGATCTCCATAATGACCTGCTCCGGTGAGTAATTTTGTTAGACTGATCATGTAATTACCTCTTCCTGATTAAGGGCTAGTGAATAGAATAATATTAAACTGCTTTGTAAACATCTTTCCCTGAATAATACTATTACTATATTGGGTATCTGTAAAGAACGGAAGTGATAAGCATTGACCTTTACCTTGCTTATCCTCGCTTTTTTTTATAGAATATACATATCTTATATATATGTAAAGGATTGTTGTAATGAACGATATAAACTATCTCTTTAACCCCTCTCAAATAGCAGTTATTGGTGCTTCAAAATCAAAGGAAAAGATCGGGTATGCTATCCTTGATAACATTATCAGCAGCGGCTACAAAGGTGAAATTTACCCCGTTAATCCAAGGGAAGAAGAAATCTGCGGTATAAAAAGCTACTCTTCTGTAAAAGATATCAATTCACCTGTCGATCTGGCAGTGATTACTGTTCCGGCTAAAGGGGTAATCCAGGTTGCAAAAGAATGCGGTGAGTGTGGTGTTAAAGGCTTGGTTGTGATTACTGCCGGTTTTAAAGAGATCGGCACAAAAGGATCAAAACTGGAACGTGAACTCATCGCTATTTGCGAGAAATTTAACATGCGTATGGTTGGCCCGAACTGTGTCGGTTTAATGGATACCCATACCCCTGTCAATGCTTCTTTTGCCAACGGGTTTCCCAATGAAGGGCATATCTCGTTTATATCACAAAGCGGTGCAATGCTCGTTTCAATCCTTGACTGGAGCTTTCAAATGGGTATCGGTTTTTCACGTTTTATCAGCCTGGGCAATAAGGCTGATTTAAATGAAATTGATTTTATCGAAAGCTGCGCGGCCGATCCGCAGACCAATGTTATTCTCTGCTATATAGAAGATATAGCTAACGGTGAGCGTTTTATTGAAGTTTGCTCTGAGGCCAGTAAAAAGAAGCCGATTATTATCCTTAAATCGGGGACCAGTTCTGCCGGGGCCAAGGCTGCCAGTTCCCATACCGGGGCGCTGGCCGGAAGCGACAGGGCTTATGAAGCCGCTTTCAGGCAGAGCGGTGTACTGCGGGCTGAAAGTATGAATGAACTTTTCGATCTGGCTCGCGCTTTCTCAAACCAGCCTCTTCCTGAAAATAACCGGGTGGCTATTGTAACTAATGCCGGTGGTCCGGCCATCGTTGCTACCGATGCAGTTGAAAAATTCGGCTTGAAAATGGCCAGGTTCAATAAAGATACAACAGATAAATTACGTGAAAATTTGCCGTCGGAAGCAAACATTTATAATCCCGTTGATATTATTGGTGATGCCCGGGAAGATCGCTACCGTTTTGCCCTGCAGACGGTATTAGAGGACAGCCATGTTGATAGTGCCCTGGTTTTACTTTGCCCTGCTGCAGTAACTGAGCCGCAAAAAACTGCCCGGACCATTGTCAAACTTAATAAGAATAATTCTTCTAAACCGGTTATGGCTGTATATATGGGTGGGAAAACCCTGCAGGAAGGCAAG
>JBNJHL010000208.1:0-3562 GCA_051748445.1 Bacillota bacterium | reverse complement strand
ATATTGAGAATCACCTCCAATATCCGGGGCTGGTTGAATAGGAGGTAGATCATTATTGTTGCTTGCTCCACAGGTACATGGTCCTGTTCCACCATTTACAGGGTTAGCAGGGCAATCATCAGAGTGTCTTAGTCTATCTTCCAGGTCATCCAACATTAACTGAGCAGAGGCTGTTGTCCCAATCATGAAAAGCAATAGTAATGCTATCAAAGTTATGGCTACATATGATATTACGATATTCTTTTTTAATACTTTATTTGTTTTCATATATATCACCTCTTCTAACAAGTTAGATTGGCTTTTTTAAAGGTTGACTTTATGCTCCTGGGCTCTGTTTATATCCAGGCAGTGCCATCCCACTTAAGCCAGCTTTGCCCGTCTTCACCGATCTGCCACCAGTTGCCCTGGTCGTCCTGTAAGCGTAATTGGTTTAGACCATCCATAAAAGCCGGGGAACTGATTACTCCATTGTCATATTCGGCTTTTAGTTTGCTGTAGCTGGAGGCCACTTCAGCAAAGGGGCCGGGTAAAGCAGGAGGAGGAGATGGTGAAACCGCCTGCTTAGCATAATTAGAAACACTGTTGTTAGGCTGTCTGTTATGTGCCCCATCATTTTCAGCAGGCATGGAAGGTGCACTAGCTGGCTGCCCCGCCAGGGCGGGCTGCAGGCGAAAATAACGCTTAATAATGTTGCCGTTTGTGCCCCAGACAATAAAAGTGCTCATTACCAGCATAGCCATTGCGATGGGAGGAGGGCGGTTTGTAGTAATAGTAATCAACTGGTTAAGGGCGAAAACAGCACCCCATACCACTATGTACCAAATAGAGTTTTGGCTTTTTACCTGGCCGCTTTCGATATATACATTAGTTGTTTTAGCCCAAAAATAGCCAATTGCTCCGCCCATTAGCGCCATGAGCAGCCAAACCCCAAAAGAGGGGCTGTAGCCAATGATTGCTGAAAAAACAACCATGGAAAGCAAACTAATGCCTAAGGTAATTGCAAGCGATGGTAGTGATATTTTCTTAGGTTTGCGAAATGTTAAGACCAGCATTAGGATGGATAGAATAAAAACGATCATCATTATTACGCTAATAAATTTAGAAAAAATTGTTCCCAGCATTATTGCAAGAACCTCCTTTAAGCGTGCTTAATAAGCAAACGATCAATTATAGTTAAATATTTAATGCTAGCTTGTAAAGCTGAATGATGGTAAAAATACATCAACTAACATTTCTTGATAGTCGTAGAAAATATCCTCTGGTGCATAAAAAGAAATAATGTAATAGGTTGAACTGTCCCGTTCAATAATAACTGTAATTTCAGAATACAATTCATTTTGATGTTCAAAAGTGCCCCCGCCAAACACGACTTTATGCTGTGAGCCGCCAATAGTTTCTACACTGGTCTCATAACCATAAGATTCTCCGTGCTGCAAATAATAGTTTTCCACCACTTTAATGTATAATTCTTCTATGCTTTGATAGCCTCCTCCGGCTGAGATCGATGGGAAAAAATCCACAATGACAGTTATTTGAGACTCTTCTGTGTTCCGGTCACCTTCAAAATAGACATAACCAGATTCATCAATACCGTATGACCATTGCTGGGGATAATTCATGGTGAAGCCATAGCCCGGTTCGTTAAAAATTCGCATCCCTGTTGTACCAGGACTGCTCCTTGTATCTGGCGGCGATATATCAGATGTACCAGGGCTAATATTTCCACCAGGTCTGGAATCATCGTAAAGGCTTGTAATTACAGCGATAAATACAAATATTCCGATTAAAGCACCAGCAATAATTAGCGGCAGTTTAAACCTGGCCAGAGATGATTTGCTTTTAGTGCCTGCAGTATGAAAAACCGGCCCCTGTTCAGATGGCAACGAAACCTTTGGAGGTTGATAAGCCCGGTTAAAGGCCTGCGGGGGAGGGGGATTCGAATCTTTGCTTGCAGCTTGCAAATTCGAATTAGTAGATTGCAAAGCCGAAAACGCAGGGGGAGGTGAAAAAGGTGGTTCTGTTTCTCGCGGTGGAGGTGGACTAATATCAATGTCATGATCCTGTTCTTTAGGAGCAGAGCTGTTTAAAAGATTATCAACTTGATCAGCGTTAACCCAGGTTTTTGTTTTAGAAGACATCACTTTATCATTCGGGTTAATTATACCTGCTCGCGCAAGGCTAAGAAGTTCATCCCACTTAAAGTGACCTTTTTGTTTTTCATTTTTGTAGAGATACCATTTCATTTTCTTATTACTCCCTTAAGAGCATTAAAAACATTTAGCTCTCTTTCTTTCGGACCTGGCTTAAAAACAGAATTTACCTTTTGGATGTTTCTTTTTAAATCCCTTAAAAGGTAGCTGTTTTGTTGTTAAGCTGTTTCAAGTGTAATATAATAATAGAAAAAATAACCCACCCTCAGGGGGTGGTTTATGGCAGAAGGACATTCCATTGGCTAATAATTGGGGTATGCTAAAAGGCATTATTGCAATGGGCTTTTTCGTAAGTTGGATTAATATTTTACCCTTCTTTGGTCCACAATTAGCAATGCTGGAGTTAGCGGGTAATTATTTACCCCACCTGTTTACTATACTGCATATACTCGGATTAATTTGTGGCTCTGTAAAATATCAGCGGGCGCCTGATGATGTATTAATTTCTAAAACCAGCAGGGTCTCTCCCTATATTTTATTCATTATAACTTTAAGCCTGATTTTCTCATCAGCAAGAGATAATATCTTTGTTATAATAGTTATTTTTGCTTGCTTGGGTTTAATATCTGGCCTATCTGTTAGTAGATGGCTGGCCTGGTTTTCTTCGAAAAAAACAGAAGGAAAGCGTAATATAATATTTGGGGCATCGGTTACTTTAACTTATATTCTGATGTCCATTACTTCTGTAATTACAAATTGGTTGTTGAACAGTCCTGTTTTGTGGTTAACTTTAAGCTCGATAATAGTTTTGGCAGGAGGAAAATTGATAAATGAGCTAAACGTACCTCTTAAGCGCAAGGCTCCACTTCAATGTAGAGCTATGCTTCCTTCATTTGGCTTGATATTATTTGCATTATTTGCATATTCTTCTATTTCGCTGCTTTATGATCAGCTATTCGACTGGAGCAGGCAAATCACTACCCTTCCTTTCTTGTTGATTGTTCCTTACTTATTTATAGGTCTTTTTCTTGCCCGTTGGATTAGCAGCAAAAACCGGGTCTATTTTGCTATCATCGCGTTTTTTCTGGTCGGCTTTGGATTTTTATCATATTTGCTTGATCCGATTGGTTACTTGTCCATAACAATAATAAGTTTTTTCATATCATCTGGCTTACTTTGTTTTCATATTTATTACTGGATTTCTTTAGTTGAGAGTCAGAAGTCTAACTCTGCTCCCATAACAGTTTCTATAGGTATTTCATTCGAGTTGGTGGTTTTTGCTATAATTTATACAATATCTCCATTTTTAAATTTTGATATCAATCGTCCAGGTCTTCTGATTGGAATAACAGGGTTAATATTTGTCTTGCTTGGTTTGGTAATTGTTGCCCTAAATGTTCAACAAGTTAATA
>JBNJHL010000207.1:0-3580 GCA_051748445.1 Bacillota bacterium | reverse complement strand
CATGGTTATTATAACCATAAAAAGTATTGTTGTTTTTCTGTAACTCTTATGTAACTTCTTTTTTCAAGTTATTTTTCCGGGGGCTATATTGCCCGATAATGGGGGACTAATCAGTTTCTTTTATAATAGGCGATGACATTTAAAGCCTGTAACACATTTTGATTGTTTTTTATAGCTGTGTCAATAATGGATCTCAGGATGGCGAAGTTTTCAGCAGCGCTCAATATTTTGAACTGCCCGGATATTTTTTGTTTAACCTTGACATTTCGGATGGCTCTTTCCGAACCATTGTTATCAGGGGGTACATCCGGATGATAGAGACAAGGTAAAGACATGATCACGATACCTTGTAATTCGCTTTTGAAAAGCAATCATCTCTTTATGCTTTGGATCCAAATGCTCTGCCAACAAATTATCCAATTCTCTTTCCAAAAGATTGCGAGGATGGTTTGAATAATAATAGTCAGCAGGAGTAAGTTGCTTTTTAAGCTTATGCGCCTGCCTGAGTATGGCACGGAATCTGACCGGCCAGGCAACTTTGTAACGTTCCTCCAGGTATTTGGTTTCACGTTCCAGGTGAGCCGTGCACAACTGATGCGCCTTTACCGGTGTTTGAAAATGTGCTTTCCAACAATCATGAACAAGTACCGCTTCCCGAAAAGCTCGAAAGGCAGACCGCTCACATCTTTTCCGCATTCCGGACAAAAGCACGCACGATGTTCAATAATCTCATCTGGCGTATCTGTCATCTCCAACGTTTTTCCTTCACGCCCTGGTTGTCCTCCTGCTTTACGACCGCTTTTCTCACGAAGACTACTGGTACGTGGTGGCCTGTTCTCATCTTTAGAAGGTGGCAAAGAGCTATTGTTACTGTCTTTTCTGGTGATAAAACGTGCAAGTTCCTCTTCAAGGTATTTTATTTTTGCTTTCAGCAATTTATTCTCTCGCACCTGCATCTTAACGATGAGCTTCAATTCTTCGATGATTATTTTATCAGAGGTTTCCATGTCTTATGTTGCAAAGCTAACCCTGAAATCCATTATATCAAAGAACGTAATCGCCTATTTATCAACCACTAAAATAATTTTTGTTTATACATGTTCGTTTTTTAAAAATGTCATCCTTATGAAAACTAAAAATGTTAATTTCGAAAAATAAACTGTTAATAACACATTGTTTTTTAACTTTAGGCACTCCTAACTCTAGCTCACTTTAAGTACTGATTAGTTACAACATATATAAAAAAGCTATTTACAAACAAAAATTAACAAGATATCGGAGAATAATATTGTATGCAGGTGAAAAAAAATTATATTTACATAGTCATTTATTGACATAAAATACATTTTTATAAGTCTTTATATATAAACTTAATATAAATAACCTTAAAAATTTAGTATTATGAAAAGAGCTGTTACTTTAGTTACCCTTCAATGGTCTGATTTGCCATTAGAGGTTGTATGTCAGAAAGCGAAATCTTTTGGTTATGACGGTGTGGAGTTAGGTTGTGTTGGAGACCATTTTGAAGTAGATAAAGCAGATGAATCATATTGTGCTGCCAAAAGAGAATTACTAAATAAATATGGGTTAAAGGTATTTGCTCTATCAGCCCATCTCGTTAGTCAAGCTGTTGCAGACAGGATTGATGAACGACACAAGAGCATTCTTCCACCATATGTATGGGGGGATGGTGATCCGGAAGGAGTACATCGGAGGGCAACTGAGGAAATAGTTAAAACGGGAGAAGCCGCAGCACGGCTTGGTGTTAAAATTGTTAATGGTTTCACAGGGAGTCCGATTTGGCATCTTCTATATTCTTTTCCACCTGTTACTCAGGCAATGATTGATAAAGGATATTCAGAATTTGCAGAAAGGTGGAAGCCAATTCTTGATGCCTACCAGAAAGTTGGTGTCCGCTACGCTCTGGAGGTTCATCCGACAGAGATAGCTTTTGATATATCATCAGCACAGCGGGCCCTTAAAGCAATAGATAATCATTCTGCCTTTGGGTTCAACTATGATCCTTCGCATTTGGGTTATCAAGGCGTTGACTATGTTAAGTTCATTTATCAATTTGCCCAGAAGATTTTTCATGTTCATATGAAGGATGTTACTTGGTCTGATGTACCGACAGATGCAGGTGTTTTTGGTGGTCACACGGAATTTGGTTCACCTAACCGTTTTTGGAATTTCAGGAGTCTTGGTCGAGGTAATATTAATTTTGAAAAGATTATTAGGGCTCTTAATGCGATAGGATACAGTGGACCATTATCAGTTGAGTGGGAGGATAATGGGATGGATCGGGAACATGGTGCCAAAGAGTCATGTGAATATGTTCGGGCAATTGATTTTACACCATCCAATGTGGCATTTGATGCATCATTTGGTAAATAGAATATGATCCATAACCTTTATTCCTCATCTTTTTTGTTAGATTTAATGACCCTTTTACAAAATATACATAAAAAGATGCGATGATTTAGGCTACTTAATTTTGTGATAGGCTATAAAATACAATATTATTTATTATAACAATTTTAAAAAAAGAATTATGAAAAAAAACACAGCAATCGTAGCGCTAATGGCTGTTTTTACTTTAGCCATCTGTTTTATCATTCTCGGCTCCATCTCAAGTGAACTGATGGCTGCATTGGGCATCAATGAAGCCAAGCTGGGATCCTTGGTCATGGTAGCCTTCCTGACAATGTGTATAGTCCAGCTGTTTATCGGACCTATGGTTGATAAATACGGTTATAAACCGATGGCAATATTTGGTTTTGTCATCACTGCTCTCAGCTTTATTTTATTAGCAATTGCTTCTTCATTCCCCGGTGCAATAATTGCCTGTATACTGATGGGATTCGGAGCTATGGCCCTTAATACTGTTGGAAATACCCTCATCCCGGTAGTACTGTTTGAGGGTAAAGATCCGGCCCGTGCCAGTAACTTCGGAAACGGATTCTTCGGACTCGGATATGTGCTTACTCCTTTGATTATTGTATTGATCATCAAAACAATGGGATTAAGCTACAAGGTTGCGTTGTTAGTGCTTGCCGCCCTCTCCCTTATATTCCTGCTGATAACATTAACAGCCTCGTTCCCGAAGGTGCGGGTTGATTTCAGCTTTGCCAAAGCATCAAAAGTTGCCCTTAAACCTGCTGTTCTGGTTGCCGCCTTAGCTCTTTTCAGCTATATGGCACTTGAGATATCAATGGGAACATGGGTAAAAAGCCTGATGGAAGAGCTTTTCGGAGCAAGCAGCAGCACTGACCCTGTTACTAAAGCAGGTCTGGTGCTAAGCCTCTTCGGTGTTGCCCTGATGCTTGGACGTTTTATTAGTTCTGCAATTAAAAACCTTACAGCAATGGGTTCAAAATTGATCACTTTTGCATCTATTCTGGCAGTTGTCGCTATTTTATTAATGGTGATCGCAAAAAGTCCTGCCCTTGGTATATTTGCCGTGATGCTTGCCGGACTGGTTTTCGCTCCTATATTTCCTACAATAGTGGGTATTACATTTGCCAAGTTTGATTCAAGCTTATATGGAAGTATTTTCGGCGTGATGTTCTCAATTGGATTG
>JBNJHL010000206.1:0-3587 GCA_051748445.1 Bacillota bacterium | reverse complement strand
CCCGGCTTTGTTGCCGTTTACGCCAATCAAGAACCAGTTTCCCCTTCTTCAAGTTATCCAGCAATTCCCTGGCAGCTTTCTTAACCTGCTTTTTATCTTTTTCAGTCAGGTCCTGCTCTGGATCTTTTGTTAGCAGGTCAAATACAGCCAGTTCCTCTTCAGTTAACTCTTCGGAAAGCCCCCTCTTTTCTTCTTCTTTCAGTTCTTTAACAAAAGCCAACAGTTTGTCGAAAAATAATTCTACATTGGCGCTTCCCGAATTGTACTCATCAATCATTTTCTGAAATTTTTCCATCAGTTTAAGTCTTGTTTTGTTCAAATGGACCATCTTTTGAAGATTGCTATTAATTGTACTTCTAAACTGCTCAGCCAGAGTACGCTTACGTCCCTGCTCAAAGTGCTTCTTCAGAGCTTCAAAGTCTATTTTACTCAAGTCTACCAGGCTGTATTTTTCGCTTGGCTCTCTGATTACATAACCTTCGGCGGCAATTGATTCGTCAAGAAGTCCCTCCACCTGATCCATCACATCTTCGATACTGGTTTCAGGTGCAAAAAGCCTTATTTTATCTGCCAAAACTGAAAAAAGGTTTTTATGAGGTGCAAATTCTTGCGCTGAGGGATCGGGCAAAACAGCTTTATACAACCTGACAACTTTACCGGCCAGCGCAAGATATTGTTTTTTATATTCATCATTGATTATAATCTTTTCCACCGAATCATCTATTGCTTCTTTAACCCTTGCATCAACCAACCCTTTAGCAGCTTCATCTAAAAGCTTTATACGCTGGAAACCTTCGCTCTGAATGATTCCTTCAACGTCAACACCTTGTTCACCACAAAACTGCTTTGTCTCCCTGATAGCCTCTTTTAGCGCTTTGACGAGGATTTCTTTACTATCTACCGGTGAATCTCCTTCTTTAACACCCCCACCTGAAGCAGGCCCGTAAATGGCCAATGCTTTCTGGAGGTTGCGAAAGATACCGACATAATCTACGATAAGACCATTGCTTTTATCCCTAAAAACCCGGTTAGCCCTGGCAATCGCCTGCATTAAAGTATGGTTTCGCATCGGTTTATCCAGATAAATTGTGGAGAGAGGCTGGACATCGAATCCTGTCATCCACATGGCGCAGACAAAGACAATACGGAACGGGTTGCCGGGATCTTTAAACTTAGTTTCCAAATCCTCCTGGACCATACGCAGACGATGAGGGGTTATATCAAGTCCCTTATTCCGAAAGGCTTCAACTTCGTTCTGGTTGGACGATATGACCACGGCCATGTCGGTTTCTTGCATAAAGGCAATCTTTTTCTGCATTTCAACCTGCTCATTATATGAAAGGCTATCAAGGCTCTCCTTTAAATGATCAATATATCTCTGCCAGTAAATCCGCACTTTATCATACATGCGAACGGCGGTAAAACGATCTATTGATATCACCATCGCCTTGCCCTGATGTCCTCTACCCATGAAGTGAGAGACAATATCTTCAGCAATTTTATTCAGCCGGTCGTCTCGGGTTATTAAATGATATTGCCGGGAGAATTCTCTCTCCAGTTTCTTTTCCTGCTCCTCGTTTAATTCTGCTTCCTCAAGCAATCTGTCTAAATCATCATCCAGGTCTTCATTGATTAGCTGTAGTTCAGGAATCCGGTTTTCGTAGTAGAGGGGAACGGTTGCCTTATCTTCTACTGATTGGCGAAAGTTATAAACACTAATATAGTCACCAAATACTTGTCGGGTTTTTTCTTCCCCGGCAATTAACGGAGTGCCTGTGAATGCTATAAAAGCAGCATTGGGCAGTGCTTTGCGCATATTCATAGCCAAAGTATCATATTGAGAGCGGTGAGCTTCATCAGTAATTACAATGATATCCGAGCGTTCGGAAAGCATGGGATATTCGCCTGTATCTTTATCGGTTTGGAATTTCTGAATCAGAGTAAATATATTGCGGTGATCTTCACGCAGAAGCTGCTTCAAGTGGTTTACACTTTGAGCCTGAATCTGTTCTTCAGTTACTGCCCCAGCTCCGGCAAAGTTTTTATAAATTTGCTTGTCCAGTTCCTTGCGATCAGTGACAATGAGGAATGTATAGTTGCCAGGTATTTTCCTCAAAATCTTCTGTGTGAAGAAAACCATGGAGAAGCTTTTACCACTACCCTGCGTATGCCAGAACACTCCCAGCTTTCCCTGGTTATCCCTTATATTCTTAACCGCTTCGATAGCATTATTTACACCCAGATACTGATGGTTTTTAGCCATCATTTTGATATTGGCACCACCAGCATCAAAGAACAGGTTGAAGTTCTCGATTAGATCGAATAGGCGGGATTGTTCACAGGTGCCCAGAATAGCCGTTTCCAGGCTGACAGTCCCTTCTTCTCCTTCACTGTTAATCTTTTTCCATTCGTTAAAGTGTTCCCATGCGGAAGATATCGTGCCGACCCTGGTATCTGTACCATTGGAGAGGATGATCAAATTGTTATAACAGAACAACTGAGGGATAGTTTGCTTATAATCGCAGAGATTATCCCGGTAAGCATTCTCAAGGCGTACATGAGAAGCTTTTAACTCTACCAGGATTAACGGCAGGCCGTTTACAAAACCAACGAGGTCCGCTCTCCTCTTGTATATCTCTCCAGTAACCCAGAACTGTGAAGCAAGAAAGAAGTCGTTTTTGTCAGGGTTATTCCAATCAACAACCTTTACGTACTCGACAACCTCTTCGTCCTCTTCATTTCGAAAAGATACCCTGACGCCATCCTTAAGCATTTTGTAGACATCTTTATTGGCCAGAACCGGATGCAGAGCACTGCGATCTCTGGCAAGTTCTTCTATAGCCAGGGATATTGCTTCGGAAGGAAGTTCAGGGTTAAACTTTTCCAGTACAGGACGCAGGCGGGAGACAAGAACAACCTCACCGGGATTCTCACGGCCAAGACTACCGAACAACCCAAAGGTCTCATGAAAACAGTTTGCTGTTTCGTAGTCCAACTCTCCAAAAAGCTCGATGGCAGGTTGCTCGACCAGATCATCCTCGAAATAACCTCTTGGTCCCACTTTTTTAATCCTCCTGTACCGGCAGGTATCTCTTTTTTGGATCATATATATTCTTCTGAATAACTACTATATATCCGGCTTCTACCAGTTTCATTAAGCGACTACTCATAGCCCTTGTACTTATCCCTAATTTTTCGCTTAAATATTTTTGTGTAGCCCCACCGTCTTCAATACTTTCACTTATTAAAGTAATGATTCTTTGGTCTTTATCATCTAACCGGAAAACAACCCGGAAGCAACCCGGAAGTCTATTGCTTCCGGGTTGATTTCCGGCATTGGTTCTTCATCAAATGAACGATCCCCTGCCCAGCGGGTTAACTCTTTCCTTAGTGGTCCGTCAGCTTGACGATTTGTTGAAACTATCCTAACAAATGTACCTTTTTCGGGCCCTAAAACTTTTATATGGTGTGGACGCAATGAGCTCGTATAAACTTCTACAGCTAAAAGGTTTCGTTCTTTCCAATTAATATTTTCTATATTAGGAACAAGACGCGACTCTATAGAATCAACAACCATACTGGCTAAC
>JBNJHL010000205.1:0-3608 GCA_051748445.1 Bacillota bacterium | reverse complement strand
CGGCAATCATCATGCTTCCCGTGAACGGATGTCCGTTTCTGACCAGTGACAGAAATCTGGCGAAATCTTTTGCAGGCATTTCAGGATAAGCTTTCCAGAAGTCCTGCTCAAGGTAAGGCAGCACTCTCGGAGAAGACCCTGTTATGATTTCAAGATTGAAATATGCCTGGGGACATAATTGACGAAACAGTGCAACGAAGCTTTTATAGTCGATGTTGCCATCCCCCAAAGCAACCCATTGCATCGCTGCGCCGCGGGGGTGCTCATACACTACCGAATCCCGGATATGAGACATAACTGTATATGGTCCCAGTATCTCGAGTGTCATCAGTGGATCTTCAGCGCTACTTACGGAATTTCCTGAGTCAAGGCAGCATCCAACATATTCAGGACCTGCCTCTTCGATGATAACCTTTAATTCACGGGCTAAAAGGTCTCCATGATTCTCCATGGCAAACTTCACGCCTGCATCCACAGCCTGGGAACGGACGCTTCGAAATGCCTTAATGATCGCTTCCATCTTGGCAGGAATAGGAACAGAGTCAAGCCGGAGAGAGAAACTTCCGAGACAGCAACCGACGACAGAAGCGCCTAAATTTTGAGCCATACGCAGGCCCAGCAAAAGTTTTTCCTTTAGTGGTGCCTGCCTGCCGTAGCCCACCGATGAGTAACCCGATAAGGAATAAAGCCCTCCTATTTTCGGGATAATTGCCACGCCTGCACGATCTGCGTGTGCTTTGACCTTTTTCAGGTATTCGTCTTCTAAATTCTCGAATGGATTTCGGTTGACTGAAATAGAGAAGAATTCAATACAATCAGCTTCCACACTTGCCGCATAGTCGATAAACTCAAATGCATTCCAGCCTATGTCTCGAAATCCTCGAAGAGAATAACTATCAATTCCCAATCTAATTTGCTGCTGGGTATTGGTTCCTTCGATATTGGTCCCCAAAAAAGCGCTACTGCTCCCTAATGACAGTCCAAGAATAGATCCTGAAGTTGTCTTAATAAAATTACGTCTTTCCATAATCAATGTTTTTAGTTAAATAGTCCTTATTTAATACTTGCTTCTTACCACTTACTCACTAATTTAAGTTTCCCACTTTCAAAGCACCAGTAAACTGGGCTGTTAACAGAATGAATATTTAGTATTTAATATATCGTATTTCATTGGTTATTAGTTTTATGCAGCAGCAATGTCAAGATCATGTTTATTTTCTTGATTATTCGGACTTCCATCAAGTGCCGATAACATGGCGAGCAGCTTACGGCTGATCCTTTCGTCTTGCATCAATTTGTCCATAACATCTTCCATATCCACATTAAATATTTCCAGTATCACTAATACCATCTTTGCAAAAACCTTTAATAGCCTTTCCCACAAGGTCAATTCAAGCAAATGTTGTTGAGTTTCCCTAAACAGTATACCCATTGTCTCGTAGGCTCCGAATCTTTTCTGCAAAGTCAGCATTGTATGAGTAACCAAAGCTAATGTGGTGTCTGCAATCTGACCATCAAAATCGGTATTCTGGCTACCACCCAGCTGAAGATACTGCTTGCATTCTTTAAATAATACTTCAGTCGCCCACCTTATCTGGTATGTCTCAATGGTTTGCACGAAAGACAGTGTCAAATCTGTTGTCAATAACAGCGTCCAATTCTTCGCGTTGTTATATTTTACACAAAAAAGTTTCACCCTGACTCCCTTATAATCCACAACTAATGGAATGTATCGTGACTTGTACTTTCTTGAGTATTTACCTTTTTTCCTGGCAAACCTTGTTATCAATTGTTTGACATTAAGTTCTTTGCCATTTAACAGGTATTTGCGATTATCTATTCTGCACATCCCCAATACATGCATCGCCCCGTCTTTTATAGCACGAATGCCTTTTATGATCGTGTCATTAACAAACCAACTGTCCATCAGTACATAAGAGGCAGAAAACCCATTTTTTACAGCACGTTTTATCATGGCAATAGCATTGTCGGTTTTTTTCACATCCAGCTCTCTTACCCGCCTTGCTCCATGTGTTTTCTTGTCACGACTTTTTTGGAACTGGCCTCTCTGCTCTTTTTTAGTCAACCCATAATTGCCTTTCTTTCCTTTTTCCCGGTGTAACGAAAAATCCAGGGAGATCAGGCTTTTCCCGTCAAAAATCGATAGCAGAAGCAACTTATAGCCCAATGGATATTTTTTGGTAACATGATTGAATATACGGCCACATAACTCGAAAGTCTTACCTGTCTTTGGTAAATCGCTATCATCCAGTACAAAACAGGTTGGTGAAGCAGAGGCTTGGTCGCATTTTTCATTCACGTGCCTTTTGAACTGCCTGGCAACGCCCAGCAGTAACTTGCGCCAATCCATCCTTGCATTGTTCATCAGCCGGTAGAAAGCGTTATCATCAATTCCGGGTAAAAAGGATACAGAGTTTTGGCCACTGTTTATATTCTCACCTCTGAGTCTGAATACTAACAACGAAAATAAAAGTTCTGCTACACGCCATCCTTTACTTTTGGCATACCCGAAAAGACTGAAAAATCGTCCAATCTTAAAGGCAGACATAATCTGGAGGACCCCCTCGCAGGTCTTTTCATTATTGCAAAGAACATTCTCTAATTCACTTAAATTCGCTATATTTGATGACATAAGTAGTGGGTTTGTTTTTGATTAGCTATTTTGTTTATAACTAATTCAAATATAGTGTTTTATATCGAAAACACCACTACTTTTTTAAAATTTTTACATCTGAATATCAATTATTTGTGATGTGGGAAACTTTAGTTAATAATATTCGTGTACTTTTTGGCAAAACATTTTTTATTACCTTCTGTGTTCCTTTATTTATAAGAATTAGGGGGATAATAACAATTATCAAACTTAAAAAACCTCTTTGGTTCTGGCTATGCCAGGTTAGGATTAATTAATTTATAAACAGGGTTAGTATTTCCTGAGCCATACAAAACAGGTAACTGCTGTGCATGACTACTTTCTCGATCGGTAGTAAAATATTACAAAAGCTATTACCGACACCACTGTAACAGAGAATCCTGCCGGATAAGAAACCTCCCCGGGAAGATTCAATCCCTCGGGAGCCAGGAGAATGTAAACTGATATAACCGAGGTCATAAAAACAGCTGGCAGCAATGTTGTCCAGAAATTCTTCCTGTTGATCACCAGGTAAACCGTAATTGTCCATAAAACTATTGTTGCAAGAGTCTGGTTGGACCATGCAAAATATCTCCAGACCACGCTAAAGTCAATCTGGGTAAGTAAAAATCCTATCCCAAACAGAGGAATACTGATGATCAGGCGGTTGACAATAGGTTTTTGCTTTAATTTTAAAAAATCCGCAACTATCAGACGCGCACTCCTGAATGCAGTATCCCCGGAAGTTATCGGTGCGGCAACCACGCCCAGCAACGCAAGGACTGCCCCGAACCTGCCCAGAAGTGAATTTGATATCTCATTCACCACCCATGCTGCATTCCCCTGATGTTCGTTCATAATATCGTTAAGTTCTTGTACTCCGCCAAAGATACTCATGCTGATAGTGGCCCATATCAGGGCAACGACACCTTCGGTAATCATTGCACCGTAGAAG
>JBNJHL010000204.1:0-3630 GCA_051748445.1 Bacillota bacterium | reverse complement strand
GGTATACCTATATTGAATATGCCAGGTTTGCTGATGATATTACGGTTTTAGTAGATGGTTACCGAAAATGGGGTTGGTTAGAAAAGGCCGCGTATAAAAGACTATTAGAAGAATTAGCCAAAATAGATCTACAAATCAATGAGGAGAAAACGCGGTGTATCGACCTTAGCACTGGAGGAAGTTTTAGCTTTCTGGGGTTTGACTTTAGGAGAACACGAACGAGAAGCGGAAAGTGGGGTGTGCGGATTACGCCGAGGATGAAGGCACGCACAGCCTTACTATCGAAGCTAAAGGGCGTTTTTCGCAGGTTTAAATCACAGCCAGTGGAAAAGGTGATAGAATTGATAAATCCCATACTGCGGGGTTGGGCCAATTACTATCGGATTGGTCATTCAGGCGAATGCTTTGGTTATGTTAAAGATTGGGTCGAGAAGAAGACGCGGAGACATTTGATGCGTGCGCGTAATCTCAAAGGTTTCGGCTGGAACAGGTGGAGTAGAAACTGGCTATATCAAAATCTTGGTCTATACAATGATTACAAGATAAGATATTACCGTGATTCGAAAGCGCTGCCAGCATGATAGGTCACATAAACTTTGATGCAAAGCTAACAGGAAAGCGTAGTGCGGGAAATCCGCATGCTGCGTTTGACGAGGCGGGAGTTGGAAACGGGCTTAACAGCACCGCGCCAACCCCCGACCCTACCTGTGAGAGCGCAGGGGTGAAACTCCCCTGCGCCACTCGACCTTCTGTTTATCTGTTTTACACCCAGAAGAAGCGTCCCCTTGCCCCGATAAATTAGACACGGTTAATGGCAAGTTATCGATTGATTGCTTAGTTGACCCGATTAGCACTTCTTCAATTGTATTAACTCCATCAGGATTAATTTGATAATCAGGTTTACTGAAAAGCCGTTTCATAATTTCCACAACCTTTAAGCAAATATTTATCTGCTTAAGTCTATATTCAACTTTTTGCAGCTTTATCATTTATAGCTGCAAGCTCATTTTTTATAAGATTTACTGCATTTTCAAGGCCATTTTCACTGCAGATCAGTCTGCCCAGACTCGCTGCTTTCTCTTTTATGCATTCATTTTCGGCAGCTTCTTCTAAGGCTGTAGCCAGGTTTTCAGAGTTCAGCTTTGACCTTGGAATAGGTTTAGGCCCCACCCCTAATTCATAAACTTTATTACCCCAGATAAACTGGTCAATAATATGGGGAATTACAATTGCCGGAATGCCGGCCTGCATGGCTGCAGCAGTTGAACCAAAGCCCCCGTGGTGCACGAAGCAGAGTGCCCTGGGTAAAAGGTAAGTATGAGGCACCGGCCCGGTATGTAAAACTCCAGCCGGCAATGTGCGCTCCTTCATTACCGCATCCCAGCCCTGGATTATAGCCCTTAAGCCTGTTTTTTTCAGGGCTTCCAGGGTAATGGTGGCTGCTTCGAGCATATCTTTGCCGTCAAGGGCCATCGCCCCTAAGTTGATTACCACGGGCGGCTGCCCTGTGGCAAGGAACTGCCGCAGCTTTTCAGGGGGTTCCCACTTAACCGGCGGATCAGAAAACCAGTAGCTCGTCATTTTGTGCCTTGCTTCCCAGCGCTGATCCGGTTCGATCACATGAGGGCTGACTGGTATTAAGTTCAGCAGCCTAGAAGTGATTCCCTCCGGGCCCATGGGCTGCAAGCCAACCCGCCGGCGGATTTTATCGAGAGGGCGGCTCATAAAAAAACTCATGCCCCGCCCGGCCAGAGATCCGATTAATTTCTCTTTAAAAGGCGCTCCAGGGTCGGGCGCGGGAATCGCCTGCGGGTGCAGGGTTACGCTCACTTTTGGCAGGCCAAGTTTGTCCGCTTCCATGCTGCCTGCCGCCGTGTGCGAAACCACAACCAAATCAGCCTGCCTGCATACTTCCAACAGGTCTTCATAAATTTTTTCCAGCACGGCAAAACTGAACTTCATCACCCGGATCATGCCGATCATAAAATGAAAAGAACGGTTGCGCATTGCCGCCGCCTCAAGACCGATATCAATATCGGGGCCCACAGGCGTGAAGGGCACTTCATGAAACTCAACCAGTTCGCGCATGCAGGGGTGTGTCGCCACGGTAACCCGGTAAGCGCTTTTTTGTAGCGCCGAGGCCAGGTCAATGTAAGGCTGAATATCTCCGCGCGAGCCAATCGAAGGCAAAATTATCTGTTTAGCCATATCGCTCACCTGTTTTTTCAATTGATCCATAAAGAATATCAAAAACTTCATCAGTAATATGTCGGGGAGCTTTTTCGACAAAAGCTGCCTTTCTCGCTTCTAAGTCGAGAGATTTAACCTGTTCGCACATGATTGCGCCGGTTGTTACGGTTTGTTCATCAAGGGGAACGTGCAGGGGGAAGCCTTTTATTGTATTTGTAACCGGGCAGACAATGGCCAGGTTGGTAAGGTTATGAAAGTCTTTGTTGCTGGCTACGTAAGCTGGTCTTCTACCCTTTTGCTCATGGCCGGCCTGTGGATTAAAGTCAAGCATGACAATATCGCCCTGTTCGGGAGTATATTTATTTACCATATTTCTTTACCGGTTGGTTTGCCTGTATCCCATTCACTCGGTTTATAGGTTTTATGATAATCCGCGGCACGTTCTCTTAAGGTCAGGTGCTTTTTAACGGGGATGATCATAATATTGCCGTCTTTTACTACCAGTTCAACCTGGTCTTTTTCATCCAACCCGGCTTTTTCAATAATTGATCGTGGCAACCGGACTGCCCGGCTGTTTCCCCACTTTTGTATAGTTGTAAACATCTGCTTCACCTCAACCTTAGTATATACCGGGTATCTACAATAATCAAGCTAAATATCCGGCCACAACAACTTGACTAAGATGAAAATAGGTAATATATTATATAAATAGGTAACGTATTATCTAATTTCGAGAGGGGTACGTTAATGAGGAGTGATTCTTTAATTGATGACAGGCGTTACACCATAGGCTTGCTGTTAGTTGTCGCGAACAAAATGGAAACCCTGCTGGACAGGGAGTTGGCAGATTTTAATGTTACCGCGAAGCAATGGTTTCTGGCGGTTACCTTAGAGAATATCTTTGAAAACCCGCCTACACTCAAAGAGGCGGCCCGGGTTATGGGTAGTTCATATCAAAATGTAAAGCAGATTGCATTAAAACTGGAGGAAAAAGGATTGTTGAAACTTGAAAAAGATGTGCGTGATGCCAGGGTAACCAGGCTATGTAATACAAATAAAAGCGCTCAATTCTGGGCCGGGACAAAAACCAGGGGTGACCGGTTTATCGCGGATATCTACAGAGGAATTAATGCTGATGAACTGGCCATAAACCGGGAAATGCTGGAGAAACTCTTGGCTAACATTAATTCCCTTGACAGGGATTAAACAAAAGAAGGAGATGCTTAAATATGAAAACTAATCTAAAAGCTGCAGTAAAGTTGTCACTTATCTTAGCTTTGTTTGCGGTAATTGCTTCTCTGGGTGGATTAGTCTTAAGCGACCTCTACGGCGATTCTGTTGTGGAAGAAGAGTATATGGGGTATTATTCTGGCAGCAATGATTATGTTTAAAGGTTTACTTTACCCCATGGTGTTAATCATCGGTGGAGCTTTAGCCTAC
>JBNJHL010000203.1:0-3631 GCA_051748445.1 Bacillota bacterium | reverse complement strand
AAATTATTTTGGTGCCGCATGCACCGGCCATACAATCAGTCAGTGACCTTAATTCCGGTAAAGTGCTGTTAGGTGGGCAGCTTAATCTTGTCTATTTTCCTTGTTCAATTCTATACAGTGAAGGCTGGCTGTTGCGGGCAATCCTATACTTTTTTTCCAAGCATCAAGTTACCGGTCATGCGCTGTCCTTTATACAGGGAGCAGAGTGGTACTCTGAAGGGCTGCTTAAGTTTTATAAGTCAGGTTTAAAATATAATAAGCCGGGATAGAAAGCCTGGTTACATTCAAGGCATAAGTTTCGCTGTAGATGCCAGGTTGGATTGCTAAAAACCCAGGGGAAAAACTTGTCCCGGTTCTTCCTTGAGTTATTAGTGCAGTTCAGATAACATAGTTATGGGTCAATCAACAATATGAACTACAAAATAACTACAAGGAGCGCTTAGATGTACTTTGATGATCCGGGCCTGATAGAAGCCATTGGAGTTACTTTTTCCATATTAATAATCATTGTTTTGATCCGGAAAGGGTGGCAGCTTTACCAGGCCTTAATTATTGCAATAATGGTTCTTGCCCTAACCAACAACAATAGTGCCAGCCAGGACTTGCATACCTTCTACAGTTCTATTACCAGTTCCACCGCGTTTTACCTGGTATCCATGGTTTTAGCCATAACCATGCTTGGCCACCTTCATCAAAAAATCGGTGCTATGAAAGAGCTGGTAGATAACTTGAAACTTTTAATTAGTGACCCACGGGCCTTGATTATGATTTTTCCGGCTGCAATTTCGCTGTTCTCAACAGTTCCCGGAGGAGCCATTATTTCGGCACCCATGGTAGAAGAAACCGGTAAAGAGTTAAAAATGCCTGCCCTGGAAATGGCCATGTCCAATATGGTTTACAGGCACCTGGTTGTCCTTATTTATCCTTTCACCGCTGGAATAATCCTCGCTTCCGGAATCACTGGAATCAGTATTGCTCAATATCTCAGCTTTACTATACCGGTGGTGGCCATTGTTTTCATGATCGCCACTCTGTATTTATTAAACCGCTACCCCCGCCCGGATAAGAATAGCGAGAATCAAAAAGAAAATAACAGCGTCCGCGCAGCATTAGCGGGATTAGTCATTTTTTCATCACCATATCTTCTGGCTATCATTCTGGGTATAGTTTTTGGAATATATTTTCCGTTGGCCTTGCTGGCTGGTATTTTACTGGCCCTCTTTATTAACCAGCCTCCCGGTAGTAAGCAAAGCATACTTCAGAATAGATTGACAACACTATTTCAAGGCCTCAACTGGTCACTGGCCCTGTCCATTCTAAGTATTGTTGTATACAAGGATTTCATGATGGAAGCAGATTCGATCCAACAAGCGGCCTATTACCTTTTAGGCCACGGAGTGCCTTTAATAGTGATAGTGGTAGCCCTGCCTTTTTTAACCGGTTTTATTACCGGGAGCAATGCCGCATCACTGGGGATTACCTTGCCCGTTCTAATGCCTCTGCTGGGACCTGAAATGCTGACAGTACGCTACTTTGGCATTGTATATGTTTCTTCTTATGCCGGTTATCTTGGCTCCCCGATTCATCTGTGCACTTACGTGACTAATGACTACTTTAAAACTTCCCTTTACCCCTTGATTAAACAGGTTAATGTTTTTGGAGCCATAACCCTGCTGGTTGGCCTTGCTATCTCTATTTTTTATTAGCACTACAGCGCAATATAGGGTAAACAGGATCCCCATTCTTATTGAAAATGACACTTGTAAGGGCTGCTTCAAGCAGGGATCATTGTTGTAGCAGCGAATGTTTGTTTATTATTGTTTTTCTGTTTAATCTATTTTATCACAGGATAATGAATAATTTTGGGGCAAAATGGGCATGGCGGTTTTTGATTATGGGGTTTCCGCGACATAGCTATTTTTGGACAGCTCACCCCTGGCGATTGCTTCCAGCTTCAGTTCCCATTCTGCTGTTAGGACTGGAGATTTTAAATCCCCGGGCACCAGTTCGAGCAGCTGTCTGCCCTTTGCGGTAATATAGATTTCTTTGCCCTTTAGTTCGATCAGGAAGCTGTTAAAAAGTTTCTCGCGGCCAGGATCTGATCGCGTTTGTTCTGATCAAAAGTCCTGTTCTGACCGAAGGTTTTTCTGCCAGGACCAGGGTTTTGCCCATATCTGAAGGATCCTTTCTTCGTTTTTATGGTCAAAACCTATTATAACATTCTGGTGGTTGTTACAGGACATCCCGCGATCAAGGATAATTTAGGGACACAATGATAATTATTAAATAATACAGGTATTTCTGCCGTCCTCTTTGGCTTTGTAAAGATTATTATCTGCTTCCGAAATGAGGTCAAATGGGGAAGCCTTTGCCTCGGGAACCTTTGAAACTACTCCGATACTGACAGTAACATGTTCACTTATCTCAGAATCTTCGTGCCTGATTTGCAGGCTTTCTACCGCTTCCCTGACCCTTTCCGCCAGGTGGGAAGCCTCTTCAAGATCAGTGTCGGGAAAGACAAGAGTAAACTCTTCACCACCAAAACGGGCAGCGATATCACCCGGACGGCGGCAAAACCTTTTAAGCAGATTGGCTACCTTTTTCAAGCAATCATCGCCGGCCAGGTGCCCATATAAATCATTGTAGTTCTTAAAATAATCAATATCGAACATCATCAATGTCAGAGGGCTGCTGCTTCGCAGCATTCTTCTCCACTCTTTTTCAAGGTGTTCTTCCAGCTTACGCCTGTTTGCAAGCCCGGTAAGCCCGTCAGTATCAGATATATCTTTAATCTGCTGATAGTGACGGGCATTTTCAATTGCCATGCCGCAAATATTAATAATCTTCTCTGCTGTATTTATATAATGCTCACGGTGTTCAGGAAACTCTAAACCTCTGACCTCAATTGTTCCCAGCGGTTCTTCTGTCCCTGTAACAATCATGGAAAAGCTATCTGTATTAATCCTTTCAAGCAGTTTGCCTGATTTAAGAAGCTGATCGTCCACTGCACTAAAAACAACTTCTTCGGGGGCAAAAAGCATGATAAACATATCTTTGATACTTACAATTACTTCCTCTTCGCTCCTGACCCTGGCCAGGGAGTTTAAAAGATCAAGCGTCATCGTAAAATCTGCCAGGTTTTTCTTATCGTTTGCTGCAACTTCCAGTTCACAGCTGTGGCTATCCTCAAGACGGCTTTTTAAGACAGTGTTATTTAAGAGCAGTTCCAGGTAATCAAGGCCAACATTTACAGATTCCGAAGGAAGATTGATATAGGATGAAAAATCTTTTAAATTAGCAAGGGCCTCATCATCAATTCCTGTATCTAAATGCAGCACAGCCCTGGCTGTATCCTTGAAAAATGATTGCGCAATATCCTGTTTAAAGCCCCATTTAGCCAGGATGTCACGCCACCGGCGCAACCAACCCGGGGTAACCAGGTAGTAGCCCTGTTTAACATAATAGTCAGCCAGGTTAGGATTTATTACTGTGTGCAGGCACTGGCTTAATCTATGATTATATTGCTGGAACACTTTTTGATCTTTTTCAGGCAGGTTGGCAATACAACCACTGCTGATTACATGCAGCGTTTTATTTTCCAAATCATCATCCAGGCTGTCCCGCAGCTCTA
>JBNJHL010000202.1:0-3635 GCA_051748445.1 Bacillota bacterium | reverse complement strand
CAGTTGAAGTTCGAGATAGTAGCGGAAAGAGTTTAAACCTGAGTACAAATAAATTAATTATTGCAACAGGCTCAGTAGCAAAAATTCCAAATATCCCTGGTGTTGATTTGCCAGGTGTTATAACCAGCAAGGAAGTGCTGAACATAACAGATCTGCCTGAAGAGGTTTGTATTGTAGGCGGCGGAGTAATAGGCTTAGAGTTTGCTTACATACTAAATGCTTTTGGAGCAAAGGTTACTGTTTTGGAATTATTGCCCGAAATATTACCTAAAGCTGAACGTGAACTGGTAAGTTATCTGCTTGATTCTTTTCGGGAAAAAGGTATTAACATTCTTACTAAAGCCCAGGTTAATGCTATCGAAGAAAATGGCCCCGGTATGAATGTTTTGTTTTACCATAACGATGAAGAAAAAACGCTTGAGACCGGGTTAGTTTTAATGGCTGTCGGTCGTGAACCCAACCTTGCCGGTCTGGATGATCTTAATTTAAAAATAAATTCAGGCAAGGGGATAAGCGTAAATAGTTCCATGGAAACTTCTATGCCTGGAGTATATGCTATCGGAGATGTAACAAGTGGTGTTCAGTTGGCCCATGTCGCAACTGCTCAGGGTATAGTGGCTGCAGAAAACGCTATTGGGGAAAAAACGAAATTTAATAGCAGTAGCATCCCTTATTGTATTTACAGCAAACCAGAGATGGCTTGGGTAGGCTTAACGGAAGAAGAAGCAAAAGAAAAGTACGGCCAGATAAAAGTAGGTCGGTTTTCTTTTACTGGTAGTGGTAAGGCCATGGTTTATGGTGATACCTCTGGTCTGGTTAAGCTGATAATAGATGAGAAATATGGGGAAATTGTCGGCCTACATCTAATTGGACCCGAAGCGACAAATATGATTGCCGAAGGGGTTTTGGCCAGAATGTTGGAAGCAACAGTGATTGAGCTGGCAGCTACGATTCATCCCCACCCAACATTGTCTGAAGTTTTAATGGAAGCTGCTCATATGACACTTGACCAGGGCATTCATTATATTTAAAAAGTTAGAACAAATATTATTTGAACCTTGAAAGGATGACAGAAAATGCAACAAAATTCTGTAGATGTACTTATAACAAATAAATCAGGACTTCATGCAAGGCCTGCATCACTTTTTGTCCAGGAAGCAAATAAATATAATTCCGAAATTGAGATAAATTGCAAAGACAAAACAGTTAATGCAAAGAGTATACTTAGTATACTTGGTTTGGGTGCTAATAAAGGAAGCACAGTAATTATTAGTGCTAAAGGGGAAGATGCAGGAGCTGCCCTGAATGGCTTGAAAGAATTTGTGGAAAAAGAATTGCCAAGGGTGGATGATGAGCAATGATTACTCTTAATGGAATTGGCGCATCTCCGGGGATAGTTGTTGGTAAAGCAGCCTTGATCAGGGATCGGACAATCGAGCTGACATATGAGAAAATTAAGCCAGAGGAGATAACTCAGGAAATCGAACGCTTCAAGGTTGCTATTCTTAAAGCTAAAGAGGAAATAGAGGTAATCAGGGTTCATACTGAGCAAAATATTGGCAGTGAAGAAGCAGCTGTCTTTACTGCGCACTTGATGATATTAGATGACCCTGAGTTGGTCCAGGGAGTTGTATCAAAAATTAAGACTGAGCTGATCAGCGTGGAAAATGCTGTTAATGAGGTTATTAAAAATTATACAGAAATGCTTTCGGCTTTAGGTGATGAGTATATAAAAGCCAGAGTAACTGATATGGAAGACATTGGTCAGCGCTTACTATTGTTGCTCACTGGTTCTGAAAAAACACAAGTTGAATTAGACAAAGAAACAATCTTAGTAGCGAAAGATCTGAGTCCGTCAGTTACAGCGCAATTAAACACTGATTCAATCCTTGCTTTTGCTACACAGTCTGGTTCACGTTCTTCTCATACAGCTATTCTTGCTCGATGCCTTGGAATTCCAGCTGCGGTAGGGCTGGGAGAAAAATTGTTGGAAGTAGTGACTGATGGTGACAATGTCATTGTTGATGGCAATGATGGTGTTGTCATAGTAAATCCTGACCAAATGATGTTTAAAGATTACCAGAGTAAAATTGACCTGGAAGAACAAGAAATGTTGCGTCTTTCTGAATATAAGCATAAAATAGCGGCTACTGCAGATGGGCTGAGGATAAAAATAATGGGAAATATTGGTGCCGTTAATGAGGTAGATGCTGTTTTGGAAAATGGGGGAGAAGGCTCTGGGCTATTTCGAACAGAGTTTCTTTATATGAAAAATGAAGAATGTCTACCATCGGAACAACAACAGTACCTGTCATACAAAGCGGTAGCCGAAAAGATGAATGGTAAAGAGGTGGTAATTCGCACACTTGATATTGGTGGTGATAAAGAGCTTGCATCACTCAATCTGTCATGTGAAGAAAATCCTTTTCTGGGCTACAGAGCTATAAGAATATGTTTAGATCGAGAAGATGTTTTTAAACCTCAACTTAGAGCTATTTTAAGAGCGAGTGCTTATGGTGATTTAAAAATAATGTTTCCTATGATTTCAAGCCTTGAGGAATTAAGATCGGCCCTGTATTTCTTAGGTGAAGTCAAGCAAGAATTAAAAAATGAAGGAATTCCATTTAAGGATGATATTGAAGTTGGGATTATGGTCGAAGTGCCTTCTGCCGCAATAATGGCAGACACATTGGCTAAAGAGGTTGACTTTTTTAGTATTGGCACCAATGATCTCGTTCAATATACATTGGCTGCAGATCGTAATAATGAAAAAGTGTCAGCGGCATATAATCATTATCATCCCGCAGTTTTAAAGCTGATTAAGTTAGTTACAGATGCTGCTCATAATAACGGCATATGGGTGGGGATGTGCGGTGAAGCATCTGGAGATGAGCTTTTGCTGCCACTTTGGGTTAGCTTGCGTTTTGAAGAATTGAGTATGAGTTCCGTTTCTATCCTTAAAGCAAAAAAAATTATTAGCTTATGGAATCTTAAAGAAGCAGAATTGTTATCAGAAAAAGTATTAACTGCAGATACATCTACTGAAGTTAAACAGCTTTTAGAGTCAGCATCAAAACTTAATTCATAGCCATTACTTTAGAGCAACTAATTGGTATCCATCAAAGCTTAAATTAGCTTCAGTATAATTCATGTTTAATGCTGGATTATAATGACTACTTTTCAAACTAGCAAGTGGAGGCTCAATTAATGCTTGATAAGATTGCATATGTTTTAGATTTTGATGGAACTATAACAATAAAGGATATTTCAAAAGAGCTGGCAATACATTATAATGAGGATCGATTTTGGATAATTCACAATGCATATAAAAATGGTGAACTAGGAATGCGTGACTGGTTAGAACAGTCAGCAGCACTGTTGCCATCAAATTATAATCAACTAATCACAACAGCTTTGAGCTATGCTACTGTAAGACCTGGGTTTATAGAGTTTATTGATTATGCTACTTTGCAATCAAGGCCAGTGGTAATTGCCAGTGATGGGTTTGGGTTTTATATAGAACCAATTTTGGAATCCGCGGGCATTTTGGATAAAATCACGAGTATCTATAGAAATGATCTTGAATTAGAACATCAAAGTTCGCCTTAAGTGACATATCTACATGCGCACACTAA
>JBNJHL010000201.1:0-3743 GCA_051748445.1 Bacillota bacterium | reverse complement strand
TTTGTTAATATGATGAGGTTTAAGCAGGCATTTTCGCTCGTAGCCAATTAAATCTTCCCGCCCTGCCAGTTTCAAAGCTTCATGGACCAGTTGATAATTTTTAGGAATACTGAACTGGATCAAAGCCCGCTGCATGGCTTTTTCATGAGCAGTTTTTGGCACGTAAATCTCTTCCATGTTCCGTGGATCCAGCCCTGTATAATACATACAGGTAGATAGAGTGCCCGGTGTAGGATAAAAATCCTGGACCTGTTCGGGCATATGTTCATGCTTTTTGATAAATGATGCCAGTTCAATTGCCGCTTCCAGGGTTGAGCCTGGATGGCTCGACATGTAATAGGGCACCAGGTACTGGTCTTTACCTAATTCCCGGTTTAATGCTTTATATTTCTGCTTGAACTTACGGTAAACCTTCCTGCCCGGTTTGCCCATTTTGTTCAAGACGAGCGGGGAAACATGTTCGGGAGCGACTTTTAGCTGACCGCTGATGTGGTGGGCGCAGAGTTCCCTCATAAATGTATCATTCTGGTCCAGCAGCAGGTAATCGTGACGGATGCCTGACCGGACAAATACTTTTTTAATACCTTTTAGCTTACGCAGTCGGCGCAGCAGCTCAAGGTACTCGGAGTGATCAACCTTCAGGTTGGGGCAGGGTTCCGGGAAAAGGCACATCCGGCCTGCGCAGCTTGCTCCTTTTTCCTGCCTGGAACAGGGTTTACTCCTAAAGTTAGCAGTCGGACCGCCTACATCATGAATATAGCCTTTGAAATCAGGGTCCCTAATAAGTGCTTCCGCTTCTTCCGTGATTGCTTCAATGCTTCGCGATTGGACAGTCCGGCCCTGGTGAAAATGCAGGGCGCAAAAGCTGCAACCCCCAAAGCAGCCCCTGTGGCTGACCAGGCTGAATTTAACTTCGCTGATTGCCGGAACGCCACCTGCTTTCTCATAAACGGGGTGATAGGTTCTGGCAAAGGGAAGGCGATATATTGTATCCAGCTCATCTGTGGTTAGCGGTTCAGCCGGTGGATTTTGCATAACATACCCGTGTTCATAAGGTTCAGCCAGTATTATTGTGCTGCCCGTATCGCTGTATTGATGCTGCAGCATAAAACTACGGGCATAAGCTTCACGAGAAGCGCTGACTTCATCGTAAGAAGGTAGCATAACGGTATCTTCCGGATCGTCAATATTATTGCTGCGATAGACTGTCCCCTTGATGTAGTTCAGGTCATTAATGTTCAGACCGCTTTGCAGCGCATCAGCTGTGGCAATCACTGCTTTTTCCGCCATACCGTATATTAGCAGATCAGCCTTGGCATCAAGCAGGATTGATCGCCGGACCCGGTTATCCCAGTAATCGTAATGAGCTAACCGGCGCAGGCTCGCTTCTATTCCGCCAAGGATGATTAGGAGACCAGGGTAAGCTTCCCGCGCTTTCTGGGCGTAAACTACTACAGCGCGATCCGGGCGTAATCCTGTTCTTCCCCCGGGTGAGTAAGCATCGGCTTTTCGTTTCTTCTTGCTGACTGAATAGTTGCTGACCATGGAATCCAGGTTTCCTGCGCTGATCAAAAATCCAAGGGATGGCCTCCCCAGTTTTTTAAATTCATCTAAATTATTCCAGTCGGGTTGGGCGATAATGCCAACCCTGAAACCCTTTGCCTCGAGCAACCTGCCAATGATAGCAGTGCCAAATGAGGGATGGTCAACGTAAGCATCCCCGCTGATTATTATAAAATCAAGCTGCTGCCAGCCCCGTGCGGATAATTCTTTTTGGCTGAGCGGTAAAAAATTGTGTTTCATCATACCTCCTGTTAGTTTGTAACTGACTATCATTATTGCTTTAAATGTTATCATATCATTACAAACTTGTATCTACCCAGCCATTTTTAATTTCCTGTATTTAGATTCGGTTAAGCTTTCTTAAGCAGTCAGTGTCGAAAATGTCCCCTCGGCTTTATTAAATTATTGACTAATAATGTGGAATTGCTTATGATTTGTGGGGCATGTTTTACATAAAAGCAGAAAGCAGGTTGGTTCAATGATCCCGATTAATTATGAGGGCGATGTTTTTCGCCCACCGAGTGAATCTAAAAGTTTAATTTTGCAAGCTACAATTGGCTGCTCCCATAACCGTTGCACCTTTTGCGGAATGTATAAAAAGAAAAAGTTCCGGGTTCGCAGTAATGAAGAGCTGAGAAAAGAAATTCTCATGGTTTCCCGCATGCTTCCACAGACCAGGCGGGTATTTCTGGCAGACGGCAATGCTCTTGCTGTTCCAACAGATCAACTGTTTGAAATCCTGCAGCTGCTTGATCAATCTTTCCCGGGTCTGGAAAGAGTATCGCTTTATGGCAATCCTCATGATCTGCTGGAGAAAAGCAGCGCAGAATTAAGAATGTTAAGAGAGCACAAAATGGGTATTGTCTACCTGGGCATTGAAAGTGGCAGTGCCACGGTTCTTGAACATATAAAAAAAGGGATTACTCCTGATCAGATCGTAGAAGGAGCTTTAAGAGCCAAGGCAGCAGAAGTTCCACTTTCTATTACTGTGGTTAACGGTTTGGCCGGGCTGGAAGGATCAAGAGAGCATGCCCGTCAAAGTGCTGCTTTGTTAAGCAGGATAGATCCGGAATATCTGGGGCTGCTCAGCTTGATGACAGTACCGGGAACAACGATGCACCGCCAGTTTAGCCGGGGAGAACTGACTCCTTTGAGTCCCTGGGAAATGTTGAGAGAAATCCGGATGATTGTCGCAGGCCTTTCTCTAAGTAACTGTATTTTCCGGGCAAACCATGCCTCAAATTACTTGCCGCTTAAAGCAGTTTTTTCCCGGGATCAGGATCAGCTGCTGGCTTCTATCGACCAGGTGATTAAACAAAAAGCACCGGGTTCACTTAAAAGCGAGTATTTGCGGGGACTTTAGTTATTTAAGGATTGACTGTGGATAGTATTCTATGAAGATTATATTGCCACTTCCTGCTGAAGAAGTCTTCGCTCTAGTTTTCTTTAGCAGGCTATGCTGTGATATGGCAGAATAGCCTGAGTAGATGCATTATTTTTATAAAGAAAGGGAGCAGGTTAATTACCTGCCCCCGTATTGATCCAGGCAAGATTTGTGCTATAACTTGTCTTGGGAAAATCCTTTCAACAGTGAATAACACATCGCCAGCATCACCAGCATGAAGGGGAAAGCCGATGCAATTGATGCTGTCTGCAGGGCGCCGAGACCCCCAGCTACGAGCAGCACGGCAGCAACCCCGCCGAGCAAAATGCCCCAGGCTGCTTTCAGCTTGCGGGTAGGTTCCTGGCTACCGCCCGAGGTTAGCATGGCAATAACGAAAGTTCCGGAGTCGGCAGAGGTGATGAAAAAAGCGGCAATCAGAATAATAGCCAGGAAGGACATGATTGAACTGATCGGGAAATTGCCAAGGGTAACAAATAATGCGCTGGCTACATTGTCAGTTACAGCAGCGCCGATCCCTGCTCCCTGGAAGATTTCAAGGTTCAAGGCTGTGCCGCCGAAAATGGCCAGCCAGATGAAACTGAATACTGTCGGGGCGATTAGTGCGCCAATAATAAATTCACGGACTGTACGGCCGCGCGAAATGCGGGCGATAAATTGACCGACAAAGGGTCCCCAGGCAATCCACCAGGCCCAGTAAAAAACAGTCCAACCGCTGATCCACCCGCCTTCAATAATCGGGTCAGTCCAGAGGCTCATGTAAATCAGGTTTTGCCGG
>JBNJHL010000200.1:0-3746 GCA_051748445.1 Bacillota bacterium | reverse complement strand
GTTAAAGACAACCCTGACAAGCATGCTTATTATCAGCCCAATCTTTATGAGCTAAATGAAAACAAACAAAATATTACATCTGTTAGAGAAGAATAAATACTGCCGGACAGCACCTAAATGTCCTGATGTAATGTAAAGCCCTTACAGGCTGGAGTTACAGGAGGTTTGCGAAATGAAGAAAGAACAATTGGAGAGGATTTGTTGTAACTGTAATTATTTTTTCCCATCAAGACCGGAAGTTACCGAATACGGTATCTGCCTGGAAGACAGTGAATTTGAACCATTTATTGATGAGCTGCTGGAAAACTTGAATTACAGCTGCTGCCAGGTTTTAATCCGGGAAAAAGAATTCACAGGTGATAAAGATGCCTGCAATCAGTACGAAGAAGCAGAATTTATAGGAATTGATGATTATATCTATCCAATAGACAACGAAATCGGTGATGACTGTTTAAGTGAAGGGGATATAAATACGGACCTCACCCCCGAAAAGTGGTGGGGCCACTACTGGGAGATGGATGAAGATAAGCAGCTCAACTTCTTAAAACGTGCTATCGATTCAGGTATAATAACTGATTCTGACCTCGAGCCAGGTTTGATTGAAGCTGTTATCAGTCTGTTTGGAAGTCTGTTTCGCAGGAAAAAGTACGGGCAAATGTTTGAGCTGGAAGAATTTATACAGAGTCGGCAAATCGGTATACCCGACAAAGACAGGCATTATATCGACTTTTATTTACTGGAATTCCATTTATTTAATAGGGACGCTGAATCGATCAAGAAATGTTTACAAAGCTTTACTGCTTACCCTGCCGAATCTATCGATCTGTTAACCCCTATACTGGACAAGCTAAACTATTATGGTTACAGCGAACTGGCACTAGAGGTTAGCCGGGAAGTATATCACCGGGTCCGGGATTCGGATAGACTGATCGGTGGCGCAGGAGAGGATTTTGCCAGGACCGTCCTTATGAATGAATTTCAAAAGCTATATCAATCGAAAGGTCAGACGACTGGGCCAAACCGGGAAGAGCTTCTCAACCGGCTGGCCCTCTATGATTATGTAGAGCTAGATGAGCTTAACCCGGCTTTAAATATTTTACTCAGCAATACTGACTGCAGCACATTGAGCTATCAAGACTTTAAAGAAAACAGGCGAGACTTCTACCATGCGCTTTCAACCGGCTTTTGTAAATATGCATTTGAAGAAAAAGGAATCAATTTCCCCACGGCTTACGATATCTGGATGGGGGCCTGGGATTGCTTTTCAATAGAAGCAGCTGAAGAGAGCGGCACCCTGGAAAGGATCTTTGAACTGGATCAAAGCAAATTTGATGAATACATCGGCGGGCGTTTCGATTTTCTGTCCAATAAAAAACCACATGCGGTGGCTGTTTTATGGGGCATTCCCTATGTTTATGATTTTTTAAAAATAAATCAACTAACTTCAGAAGAGATCGCCCTCAAAACGCTGCAGTCTATCACTATGATGAAGATGGAGTTAATCGAGGCACGGGAGGATAGCATTTGGGAATACAGCTTTGTTCATTCCTGGGGCAGACCTGACTCGGTAGAGGAGGAAGATTTTCTCAGCGAAAAAGAATACTTTGAGAGGACCTTTGCAGAAACAGTCGATGTTAAAGAATACCTGAATGCTGATTATTTCATCAACAAATATCGTGCCTACAAATCAACCCGGAATGAAGAAACTGTAGAATATGATGAACCGAAAACGGGTCGAAATGAGCCGTGCCCGTGCGGCAGCGGAAAGAAGTATAAAAAGTGCTGCGGCCGGTAAGCATGGAAGTGTCCCCCTAAGACGCGGGGACGTACAATTTGTCATATTTTGAGTCCGTAGCAATAAGACAGATGAAACGTCCCCCTGTCATACAGATTAGCAGCTCTGGAAGAATATTTATCTGATCTGGATGAGATAAAAACAGATCTTGACCGGACAAAGTTTAAAAACGATAAAATTACCAGGCGCTATGTCGAAAGAACTTTACAGATGGCAACAGAAGCATGCCTTGATATAGCGAACCATATTATCTCCTACGAAGGATACAGAGAACCCGAAGATAATAAAGATGTTTTTAAAGTGCTGTCGGAGAATGATATTATCGCAGAGGATTTACGAGATAAACTAATAAAAATGGCAAAACTTCGCAACGTTATAGTTCACGATTACCTTAAAGTTGATTCTGAGATTGTCTATGCTGTGCTGACGAAGCATTGTAGTGATATCGCTATGTATGCCAATGTTATAAAGAGTAAATACTTGTAAAAGGCAGCATAAACTAGTTGAAAATGAGACAGGGGTCGGATTGTTGTCAACAACCCCGTCCCCTTGACATTTCGGCAGCTTCCGATAGAACGTTCCATGGTACGTTCGCCCTTCCCGGGATAGGCAATACTAATATTTGATAGAAGTAGTCATAATTCGACTATTTCCTGAAGATATATTGACTTCCTGCCGAAAATGCAGTATTTTAATAGAAATAGTCACTTGGTGACTACTTCTGTTAAGGATAAAAACATGAACAGGCTGACTAAACAATTTTTTCGGGCCCCAGCAGGGGTATTTACCCTAATGCATTGATATATGACTCAACTGTCCTGACATTGATCGGTCTTCCATCTGACGTCATCGTATAACTAATTTTTTTTGTTGACAGTATACTTCCTATATTATCGGCCAAAAACCTCAATACACTTTCAAGCATCATAATACAATAACCCAATAAATACAGTAAGTTATTGCAGTGCAATGCAAAAAATGGCCAATCATGCGGCCTTTATCACATCTGATGCAAAAGAAGGGGGGTCTATTCTATGGCCAGTAAGCCTTCCCGCAGGTAATCCCTTGCCGGGTCTATAACCATGAGCGTCAACAAAACCAGGGGCTTGTTATATAAGTTAGCCCGTATAATGATTGAGTTATATTCTGGCTTGTTGTAATTCATTATTGCTACCATTATAATCAAGATAAATTAATGCCAGAGAAGGTGTATTCACATGAACAATGGAATTGTTACTTCAAAGCCTGAGATTATGTATGGCAAACCAGTAATCGCAGGTACGCGCATACCAGTAGATTTGATATTAGAAAAATTAGCTTCTGGAGAAACTTATGAACAGATCATTGAGGCTCATCCAAGACTTACTGAAGAAGCCATAAAGGGTGCTCTACAATATGCAGCAGAAGTTTTGCGTTCCGATTCAATTTACCAAGTAAACGAGGTATAAAATGAATTTAATTGCAGATGAAAGTTTAGGTTCAACCTATTTATAGGTCATACTTTTTTCTCGTTTTTCTGAGAGATTCAAATCCGTCTTCTAAATCACCTTTACGCACAGATTGCTCTGCTTCATCTACTTTTCTGTAGATATCATTCATTAACATAGTTTTTTCAGATGTATCCATGCTCATTATTATCATTTCACCGTATCCGTTTTTTGTGATTATGTCTCCTGATAATTCTTATTATACAACAACCGGCCAATGAGTATAATTTTAGTGGGGGATATTAGACAGGAGAAAAACAACCCCCTGTCTTATGCAATGTTTCCTTTCACCTTACGGTAGCAGCTTAATATCTCCTTCAAGTCGTGAAAAATGTTTCCTGTCAAGGGTGTAAATAGTGGCGGGTCCTTTAATTAAAGCAAGTGCGGCAAGATAGGCATCTATATAATCCACATTCTTTTCGGAATAATCGTAAAGAGCTTTTTTTACCACATCTTTATCTTCC
>JBNJHL010000199.1:0-3757 GCA_051748445.1 Bacillota bacterium | reverse complement strand
CTAAAAGAAATCAAGCAAAAATACCCTGAACTATATCAAACCTGGCTTGAACATCCTGAAAAAGCAGTTTTTCCCGGAGGTGAAAACTTAAAAAAAGCGGCTGACCGGGCCGAAGAAGGTATCTACCGGGCGGCCGGAAACAATCCCGGCGGCCACACAATAATTTTCGCCCACCGCGCTATTAACAAAGTTTTACTCTGCCGTTTACTTGGCCTGGGCGAACCTGGCTTCTGGAAAATACGCCAGGATACCGCCTGCTTGAACGAACTGGCTTACGGCAGCCGGAACTTTATCCTGGTGAAGCTTAATGATACCTGTCACTTGCAGGACATAGACGCCACCTTCGGCCAGACGAAGAGTTAGTCTTATTGAATCCAGGGTCCATAAAGCGAGTGCTTTAAATTTCTAACCGCTTCACCCGCCAGTTCAAAGGTTACATAACTGAGCTCCTTTTCAAGCTGTCCTGCCTGGATACAGAGGGTATCGCCAAGCTTTTTGGCCCAGATGCCCTCATTATATTCAGGAGATTCATGGATATGACCGTGGATGGTGATCAAGGGGCTCCTTTCCAAAATAAACCTGTAAACAACCGAACTGCCAACTTCATCACCGGTAGCACATAAATCAAGCCCGGTATAAGCCGGGGGATCATGGATAAGCCATACTGAGCGCCTTAAATTCTTTGTCTGCCGGGCCATATTTTCAAGGGAACTTTTTACCGGCATTTTTTCTTTTAGATAGACCTCCAAATCAGGGATAGTGACAATCTCATTGTTGCTGTCAATTTCCGCCGGGGGTCCCAACTGAATTGGGTCTAAATAGCATTCATCTTCGCTATCGGGAGCTACCCAGTATTTATAGGCAAAAGGATAATCTCTGATCCAGGGGCAACCGCAAAATTCGTAGCCGTTAATTTCTTTTACCCGATCGGCCACATAATGCCACAACCCTTCTTTATTGCCTTTTTCCATTTCGGGAATCAGCAACTGGTTATCATCGTTACCGAGAATTAAGACCAGCTCGGCCCCGGTTTTCCTGATAGCCCGGGCATGCTCTCTCAACTGCGACCCGAAATCCGCCTGGGCCAGGATTCCTTCGTACTTGGGCAACAGATCACCGGCAATTACCACCAGTACAGGATTTTCCCACCGAACTGCTTCCTCGAGCATCACCCAGTGGTTTTCAGATTGATGCACATCGGCTAAAGCCAATACTTTCAGCAATAATACCCCCTTAATGGGTCGCTCTCGTTGAAATCTTTCGCTTCCTCGTAAACGGCATGGCCAAATTCAGGGTAGAACCAGCCTGTAAAAACTGGGCTAAGGTAAAACCTTTTATATTATATTGTTTTGTGCCTGCCCTGTATAGTATTTGCACAAAATGCAACCTCTTTAGAAGGAGTTTTTATAGCGGAGCAAGAATAAATAAAGCAGGTTCTAGTGCAGCAGAACGGCAAGATTTTTTGTAAACAGCACTCTATTGATTTAAAAGCGATATTATCGAAGGACCCTGGTTATGAAAACCACCGTAGTCAACCAGGAAGGTGAAACCGTCGTAGAGGGGAAGGCCAAAGTAATGAAGCTGATAAAAAACTATTAAACTAAAATTACAGTCTAACAAGTCTTTTTATAATTCAACATTATCAATTAAAATAATTATAATTCTTCTAAGAATAATACAAAGATTGACATAATCTTTTTAAAATCATATAATAAATAAGAATCGGGGCATAAATGCTCATTTCAAACCCAACGATAAAGGCAAACTTGTTGAAAAACAAGGGCGCAAAACCCAGAGTCTAAGGTTAGTTATAAAAGCTATGACGGTCTGGATGCCAAATTGGGTTATTGTAATTAAGAGGCAAATTTTTTAAAATTTATTTGGCTAATAATACCGGAACATCCGGGTAAACTTATTAAGCAAGAAAAAAACCTATTTCTGGACGGTACTAAATAATTTTTTTCAGTTTAATTTTAAGTTTTACATCAAGAGACCTCAACATAAATAAATATTAGGAAGAGGTGGCAATTATGAGTAAAGGTGTAAATAAGGGAGTTTACTTATTCCCGGAAAAAAGAAAATATGTAGGAGCAGTGGAAGAAAGTAAGCGAGACAGCCATGAAGCTATGTCCCAGCCCGATGGAGGCAAATACGAAGGTGAATATGTAGAAGGTCTGAAACATGGACATGGCACTATGATATACCCGGATGGGAAAAAATATGTTGGAAAATGGGAAAATGACTTACCCAACGGCCAGGGATTATTAACTTGTCCAGATGGAAGCAAATATGAGGGTGAATATAAAAACGGAGTGCGACATGGATACGGCACTTGGACCAGGCCTGATGAGGCTAAATATATTGGCGAATGGGAAAATAATCAACCTTCTGGACTAGGTTTATTAATGTGGCCTAAGGGGAAAAAGTATGCTGGAGAATTCAAAGAAGGAAAAAGAGATGGCCTGGGAACAATGATTTTTGAAGAAGACAATAAACTTTTGGGTAAATATATCGGTCACTGGAAAAATGGCAAAAGAAGTGGCCTGGGAACAATGGTCTATTCGAATGGAACTATAATTTTTTGTTATTGGAAAGACGGAAAAAAGTATGTTGAGGAGATTAAATATTATACAGATGAAAGCAGAACCGTGCAAGAATGGGGACAAAATAGACCTAATGGCATGGGAAAAATATCCTGGCAGGATGGCAGAAAATATATTGGAGAATGGAAAGATGGCAGAAGACATGGCCAGGGGACAATGGTCTACACAGGAAAAGAAAAATATATAGGAGAATGGCAAAACGATAGAATACAAGGCCAGGGAATAATGCTCTATATAAACGGTTTAAAATATATTGGTGAACGCCACGAAGGAAAAAGAAACGGCTTCGGCGTCATGATTTATGCAGATGGCAAAAAATATGTTGGGAACTGGAAAGACGATAAAAAACATGGACAGGGTACAATGATTCATTTAGACGGCAAGAAAGTATCAGGTGAGTGGATAGAGGATGAAATTAAAGGACAACCAACCACTACAGAAACTGAAAAGCAAACCACTCTTACTGAACCTGTAGATGAAAGAAAAGATTCATTATATAATAATGCACCCTCTTCAGATGTTGAAAAGCCTACAGCAAGTGAATATGAAACTAATCAAACCCAAAAAATCTCAGCAGACAGCCAATTCGCTAAAAGCGATCAGCAAGGAAATGCTACTCAGGAATTAAAAATGGAGATTTCCAGGCTTAAACAAAAGCTAGCTGAAAAGGAGATGCACGAACAGACAAAATCGCCAAGCAGCATACTCTGGATATGGAGCATTATTGTTACTATTCTGCTAATTGCAACACTCCTGTTTTTATTCCTACAATAAAAGCAATAATCTAGTTAACTTTATCAACGATATTAACTATTATTGCTCCCAGTTTTTATTAAAATCCCTTATATACACAGGAGGTAAACAATAGATGTCGAAACAGCTATGGCTAAAAAATTATCCGGTGCGGTGGAATTTAAATTACCCGGAAGTTTCACTTTACCACTATTTATGCGAAAAAACTTCACAATGTGACCAATTAATTGCTCTTGTTTATGATGAAGAAAGTATTACATTTCACAAGGTGCATGATAATATTACCCGCTTCGCTGCAGCACGGACTGATTTAGGGGTTAAAAAAGGCGACCGGGTAGCGCTGATAATGCCTAATTGCCCTGAATATGTTTACGCTTATTATGCCTGTATGAAAGTCGGGG
>JBNJHL010000198.1:0-3799 GCA_051748445.1 Bacillota bacterium | reverse complement strand
ACGAAGCAGCAGTGCTGCTTTGACCTTGGGCTGCGGCAGGCCGTGTCATTCGTGAGCGAAGAAAAGCCGGCCCCTTTTATGGCCGGCCTGAGCGAACGATCCTGGAAAATGAGAAGATTTTGGACAATGCCATACGCAGCCCGGCGCCTGCGGCTGGTTTTGTTTGAATGGATAGAGGAAAAGGTATATATTATAGATGAAACTGAGTAAGCTGAGCACTAAAACCTTTATGGCACCGGCTTGTCCGGAGGAGGTTTAAGAAATTGCATAATTTGCAACGACTGGTATGCTTAATTATAATGTGTATGGGAGGGTTTTTATGATTTATGATCTTGTTATAAGTGGTGGAACAGTTATTGACCCTGTACTGGGGGAATACAAGGCAAACCTCGGTATTACCGAAGGTAAGATTATAAAGATTTCGGAAGCCCCCCTTGAAGGGCAAAGGATAATCAAGTTAAATGGTGAAGTGGTATCGGCAGGCTTTATCGATATCCATATGCATGGTGGGGAGCTTTCGGAGCACTGCTCTGCTGATGTTGATATTTTTCGCTATATGGCCCTGATGGGGGTTACTACAGCTGTCGGTGGCAACTGTGGCCTGGGTGATCCGGCCATTTTTGGTCAAACTGGTACTATGCTTCCGGTTAATTACTTTTGCCTGGCTGGTCATGGCGATTTAAGAGAGAAGTCGGGCTGCAGTGATCGTTACCGGGGTGCTACCGATGAAGAGGTCAAAATTATGAAACAGTTCCTGGAAGAAGGGCTGCAGGGCGGCGCACTGGGCCTTTCCTTTGGTTTAGAATATATTCCCGGCACTACCATTGATGAGTTACTCCAGCTGAGCAGGGTGGTAGCCCGTTATCCCGGTAAGCTTGTTTCAGCCCATTACCGCTACGATGCTGACCGGTCACTGGAAGCACTGGCGGAAATGATTATTGTTGCTCGCGAAACAAATGTAAAATTCCAGGTATCGCACCTTAACAGCTGTACTGCTTTTGGTCAGACCGTAGAAGGATTGAAAATGCTTGAAGCTGCTTCCCGTTCCGGTGTTGATATTATGGCTGATGCATATCCTTATGATGCCTTCAGTACATTTATCGGCAGTGCAGTTTTTGATCCCGGCTGTTTTGAACGAATGGGGGCGGGGTATGAACAAATCCTGGTTTGCGAAGGCAAATACAGCGGCCGGAGGTGCACTGAAGAAATATTTAATGATTTACGGGTAAACGATCCGGACGCCCTGGTTGTTGCTTTTGTCATGAAAGAAGATGAAGTTGTTGAAACGCTCAAACACCCACTAGTTATGATAGCCAGCGATGGATTTATTAAAAACGGCCGGGGCCACCCCAGGGCAGCAGGAGCTTTTCCAAGAGTGCTCGGCAGATATGTCCGGGAGCGGGGTGATTTGGACCTGGTAACGGCAATTAACAAGATGACGGTCATGCCGGCTGAACGTCTTGGCCTGGAGACGAAAGGCAGGATAGCCGAAGGTTACGATGCCGACATAACCATATTCAACAAGGAAGTTGTTGAAGATAGGGCTACTTTTGAAAACCCGACTGAACCACCTGCGGGGATTGGACATGTAATTGTTGATGGCGAATCAGTAGTTGAGAATGGTCGGTTTACAGGGAAGAAAACAGGCGTATTTATAAGCACTTAAATATAGTTTGCTGCAGAGGTGAATTATGAATTCTCAGTTGGAAAAGTGGAAAACGCAACTATTTGCAGAAATAGACAGGATAGCACCCGAAGTATTCAAGCTTAGTGACGCTCTTGCCGATAACCCCGAGATAGGCGGGGAGGAGCAGGGTTCAGTGGAAAAGATAACTGCATTACTTGAAGATTATGGCTTGCATACAGAAAAGCCCTTTGCAGGTTTGCCTACTGCATTTAAGGCAAAAATGGCCGACTCCGGCGAAAATAGTGAAATTAAAATAGCCCTCCTGGCTGAATATGATGCTCTCCCTGATCTGGGCCATGCTTGCGGTCATAATGTTAGTGGTGCCATTTCTATACTGGCCGGTCTTGCTCTTAGCAAGGTTACTGGTGCTGTCCGTGGTAGCCTGGAGATAATAGGCACGCCTGATGAAGAAGGAGACGGCGGGAAAATAACCATGTCTGATCTGGGTGTTTTTGATGAATATACTCTTGCCATGATGATTCACCTTGATAACAAGAACAGGGTTAACTCCAGGCTGATGGCTCTAGACGGCCTTGAGTTTGTTTTCAAAGGAAAATCCTCGCATGCTGCAGCTGCACCCTGGGAAGGCAGAAATGCCCTAAACGGTGTGCAGCTAATGTTTCATGCTGTAGATATGCTGCGCCAGCATGTAAAACCTGATGTGAGAATGCATGGCATAGTTGATGAAGGTGGTTATGTTTGCAATATTGTCCCGGAAAAGGCAGTGGCCCATATTTTTATCCGCTCCGAGGATCGTGCTTATCTTGATGATGTACAGAAAATGGTCCTTGATTGTGCGAAAGGTGCGGCTTTGGCAACCCAGACGGAGATTGAAACAAATACCCTTTGTCCATCTCTGTCTGACCTTAAGCCCAACCGGGCGGCAGAAGAGGTCATCAGACAGTGTTTTGAAGAGTTGGATATTCAAAACCAAACTGATGGGAAAGCTTTTGGATCCTCAGATATCGGGGCGATGAGTTATCGCTGTCCGACTCTTCATCCAACACTGGCCTTGACCCAGGAGGATATAAGAATTCATACCAGGGAGTTTTTAGAACTGGTTAAAGGAGAAACTGCTCATAAAGCTATTCTTAGCGGAGCGAGGGTTTTAGCCTTGGCCTGCCTGAGGGTATTTTATGATCCTGAACTGGCAGAAAACATTAAAGAAGAATTCCAACACAACTAAGCCTTGTCGCAAGTGTTACGTTAGCAAGACGGCCAGGTAATTGCTTTGAGGTGTATAATATGTCATTCGGTAAAGGTGAAACTTCCAGCAGCTTAACCAGGGCGATTCAGGTTTTAAAGCAGCTTTGTAAAGAACCTTATGCTTACAGGGTTTCCGACCTGGCTAATACCCTTGGAATAAACAGGACCACATTGTACAGGATGCTTAATACCATGGAAGAACAAGGCCTGGTCATAAAAACAGAATCAGGCAAAAAATATAAGCTCGGCCCCATGGCTTACCAGATAGGTTCAGTCTATTTAAACAGCTTTCAATTTCACGATAAGATTTTCCCGATACTGGATAGAATCTCTCATGAGTCACAGGAGTCGGTCGGTCTGGCTGTGAGGGAAGGTGAAAAAATTATATCACTTTATGAAATTGAAATATATCAGCCGATGAAAATGAACTACAAACCAGGGTTGCTATATCCTATTAACAGGGGTTGTTATGGCAAATGTCTTATGGCTTACCATGATCAGGATAAAGTCGAGGCGATGCTTGATCAGCAGCACTTCAAAAAAGTTTGTAAAAATACCCTGACTGGAAAAGAAGAAATCCTAAAGGAATACAAGAAGATCAGGGAACAGGGTTATGTTGTCAGCGATGAAGAAGTTTTTCCGCAGGCGGTTGCCGTCGGTATACCTGTTGCCAGTCCCAACGGCGAAATAAAAACTTGTGTTGCCATCTCTTTCATAAAAAGCAACGGTTATAAGCAAAAAATTAAAAAGCTAAAAGAAATTTTGTTCAAATACAAAGACGAAATTACCAGGTACATGATTTAACTTCACCTTTAAAATGCCTTCAAAACATTAAGATTTACCCCCCCCCTTGCAGGAGTTTAGTTTTTATGTTATGTTAAATATGTTCTTATAAAGAACTTGGTG
>JBNJHL010000197.1:0-3821 GCA_051748445.1 Bacillota bacterium | reverse complement strand
ATTGACGAAGCTGTAATTCTTAACAATAAGACAAGGGGACGTTTCATCTGTCATATGACAGATGAAACGTCCCCTTGTCTTATTGTCTTATGTCCCTGCTACTCTTCTTTCTTAAGACGATCATCAAGACTATCCTGCATTACAGCATCAAGTAAAACTTCCGGCCCTGGGAAACGGGCTTTATCTTTGGTCAGCTTTGAGAAATAGAGGGCATTAGTAGGACACCAATTAAGGCAACGCAGGCAGTACATACAGTGGTAATGTCTGATGGGAAAATCATCATCACCAACTTCAATCAGTCCCTGGGGACACTGCTGTACACAAGTCCAGCACTGAATACATTCACTCTTGTCAATTCCAAAACCGAAAAGTATATGGTTGAGGATAAAATCCACACCATAAGAATATGCCAGGCGGTACGGAATCCCAACAATTTTTTCCATCCAGTTTTCTCCCTTGTACCAGTATGGAATACCGTAATAAAGTGATTGAATATACTCAAGGAATAAGAATATATTATTACGGGCCTGGTAGCTCTTTTTCAATAAAAGTCGCCCTGTTTTCAGGTGATCAAAATTTTTGCGGAAAACGGCGCTTGCCGAATAAACAAAAGATTGATCCAGGTGCCCTGCATATCTAAACCCTTTCATGGTTAAAATCCTTTTTATAAATACTTCATAATCACCCTGGGCACCATCATGGGTCGCAAAAGAAAATGCCCGGGTTTTATTACTGAAAACAGGCAGATCTAAAAGAAAGCGTATCATGACCGGAGCCGGTCGGAAACTGTATACCGGTGACCCGAACCCGATCAAGTCATAGCCCTGCCAATCCTGCTTTAAATTACTTAAAAGCGGATTCTCTTCAACCAATTGCAGCGCAGATTTCAGTCTTTGATATGGCCAGGGATACTTGCCGAGGGGGCGATTTTCTTCTGCTCTTATAGTATAATTAAGAGCGACAGGTTTTTTTTGCCAGAACGTAGGGAGATCTAAAAGCTCTTCAAGGTCCAGGCTGTCACATTCGTATCCTCGTTTTCCCATTTCCTCCTGGATCAGATCAGCAAAATAACGGGTCACACCGGTGCCTGAAAAATAAACCAACAAAACTTTTAACATGATTACCACCTGGTTAATATTATATCCTAATTGGGGCAATTTAACAAAACAACAAGGCGGTGAAAAAATTATGCCCAGAAGCTGGAGCATCAAAAACCTTTATTTTTACCTGGTGTCTCTGGTCACCCTGTTTCTTTTTGTCGGAGGCACTATCTCTGCAGCTAACAATGCCATGCAGCTAATTTTGCCGGATAAGCCTAATATCCCTCTAACGCAAGCATATTTCCGAGAATACCGTGAAACCGGTGAAGAAGTTGCTTTTGATCCTCCTCCTTTGAATAAACTTGAGACGATAAGGGCCGAACAGGAAAAGGAATTCAGTAATTACCAGGGATGGGCTCAACGCGAGCTATTAAATTCTATTGCCCTAATGATAATTGCGGCACCATTTTATTGGTATCACTGGAAACAGATTAAACCGAATTCTTTCAAGGCTAATAAAGGAGGCTGTGGAGATGAAGGTTAAATGGAATCTTGAGCACGTTTATTTTTATCTGGTCTGCTTTATATCCCTAATTTTAATTATTTTCGGCGCAGTTACCCTGGCCCAGGCAGGCATCGCTTATATTACCCCAGTCTTTGATGATTACAGACCTTATACTATACAGGCACCATTCCAGGAGCTGGAGGAATGGGAAAAAGAGTTCGGGCCGGAACTGGTTGAAAAAGAAAAAACGCGATTTGAGACTATTAACCGTGAAAACTATTTCCGCAGCTTAATTCGCGATACTGTTAGCGGCCTAATTTTTATTGCCGTAGCCCTACCAGTATACTTTTATCACTGGTGGAAGATCCCCCGGCTCGAGGAAAATTTATAAATGCTTTAGACATTCGACGTCCGGGACAAGTAACCCTGGACGTCAAAATATGATCATTTGTAACTACGGAGCCATATTACATTATTTCATCTTTGTTGCTTACTGAAGGGAACTTCTTTCGCTGATCGTTTAGGCAGGAACTGCTCCGGTTTAGCTTCAGTTTTACGCCCGGGTTACCGACGCGATAAGCTGATCCAGGCTGAATAAGCACGATCATTTATAAGTTTTGTTGTTCTAAGGATCTTGTTTTACGGCTCTACTGTAAAATCAACTTTACCGCGGGATGAATGGGGACTCGAAATATCATGCGAACTATTATGAGTTCCTATAATCATGGTATAGTTCTCGCCTGTAACCAGTCCGTCCAGGGCATAACCTTCATCTTCCGGAAAAGCCAGCGGGTATGAAAATGCCATCACTGTAAGACCGCCTTCATTGGAAAAATAGAACTCCCCCACTGCCGGGGAACTGATTTCGGTATGCTGTCGTCCCTGTCCGACATCGTCTCGGTAAGCTGGAGAGCCATCTTCCAGGTAGCCAAGAATCATGTTAGCTCCATCCATTCCCCCGCTCCGGCTGTTGAAACCTATAGCAACCCAGCCTTCAACCTCAGTTTCAAGGTAAACATAGAGCATTTCGTCATCATGGGCAAGATAAATATCGGCACCAGCAGCCTGGAACGGGACCGATACAAAACCTTCCCCGGAACCGTCAAGCTGCGGCGGTGTATCAACTGCCGCCATGACAGGTTCAATGATTTCTTCATCCTCACCATTTACCTCTTCCACTTCATTAACAGGTTCATCTATTTCATCTGCAGCAGACTCGCAACCCAAAATGGTAAACATGGCAAAAATAAATAATACTGCTATAAATAACCTCATTTATACCCCTCCACAAAAGAATATTTATTAATGTACTTTATTATAATAGTTAAAATTAATGCTTGCAATCTTTTATCTGCTAAACGGAGGGATTAGTTAATGGCTATGGAAATGGCAAAGAGGAGGTTAGTGACCAAAATTTAATAAAAGTCATGCTTTAGGGCTCTTACTTTAAAGGAAGTACATAGAATAGGACGGCAAAATAATGGCAAATACTGCCTCCGAGGACAAAGAGGTGCCAGATGGCATGCATTAATAGTCTATCCCGGGCGGCATAAAAGAGCATGCCGGATATATAGGAAATACCACCTGCTGCCAGAAGAATAACCCCGGGTAAAGCCAGGTTCGTCTGCAAGTCGCGGATGAAAAATACAATCAGACCACCCATTACCGGGTAGAACAGGGTAGAAATAACTTCAAAGCGGTTGATAAAGAGAGCTTTATATATAATTCCGGCCAGGGCCAGTCCCCACACAATCCCAAATAAAACCCACCCTTGGCCTTCACGCAGGGTCACCAGTGTAAAGGGGGTATATGTCCCTGCTATCAGAATGTAAATCGCTGAATGATCTATAACACGCAAAATTCTTTTTATCCTCGGGATCTGAATGCTGTGATAAAGAGTTGATGACATATAGAGTATAACAAGCGTTGATCCGTAGATGCTAAAACTGATCAAATGCCAGACATTCCCGTAATTATTGGCGAAAACAACCAGCAGCACTAAAGCTGCTATAGCTAAAAGTGCTCCAACCCCATGAGTTACAGAGTTGGCAATTTCATTGACATGCATAATTCTTCTTGTCTCTTCCATCCATGTTTCCTCCATTTTTAGTGGACCAACAGCACTATTGTATCTTTTGAGGCCGGGCCTGTCTACTCCCAGCCTGTAATTTTGAGACAAAGGGACATTTCTCTCTGCCTCGCTTATTTGGTGTATTAGGGCGGTAGAAGTTTGCCCTGTTTAAGCTGCTCAACTCTGCTGTAAGAAAACCTGAAGT
>JBNJHL010000196.1:0-3878 GCA_051748445.1 Bacillota bacterium | reverse complement strand
GCCCCTGGTTCAGTTTATTTCCGGCCTTAGCTACCTGGTCGTTATGGGATATGGGGGTATCCTGGTGATTGAGGGTACTATTACCCTGGGAGACTTTGTTGCTTTCAATACCTACCTTGCTATGCTGATCTGGCCAATGATGGCCCTGGGCTGGGTGATAAATGTGCTGCAGCGGGGTGCTTCTTCCATGGAGCGCCTGAAGGTTTTGCTTGAAACAGAGCCTGAAATTGTGGACGGATCTGATTTCAAAGAAGTTGACAGGTTAAAGGGTGGACTGGAAATCTGCAACCTCAATTTCAGTTATCCCGATGGAACGGTTGCACTGGAAGATATTAACATTAAGCTTCCTCCAGGTAATATCCTGGCTGTTATCGGGCGGACTGGCAGCGGCAAAACTACCCTGGCCAACCTGCTGCTCAGACTTTACGATCCACCTCCAGGCAGGATATTTATTGACGGCATTGACATAAACCAGATTCCCCTGGAAGTGCTGCGCCGGGATATCGGTTATGTGCCGCAGGATGTCTTCTTATTTTCTACCACCCTGCATGACAATATTGCCTTTGCTGATGATAGCTTTAGCCGCAAGCAGGTAGAAGAAGCGGCAAGGCTGGCCCATATTTATGATAACATTGTGGAGTTTCCCGAAAAGTTTGAAACCCTATCCGGCGAAAGAGGGGTGACCCTTTCAGGTGGTCAAAAGCAGCGAATGACCATTGCCCGGGCTTTGATCAAGAACCCGGCCCTGCTGATTTTAGACGATTGTCTGTCAGCTGTAGATACTGATACTGAGGAACAGATATTAAAGGGACTGCGCCGCTTCATGGCCGGACGCTCGAGTATTATCATTTCGCACCGGGTTGCCACGGTCCAGGATGCTGATGAAATCGTGGTGATGGACCAGGGACGAATTGTTGAAAGAGGCACCCACCAAGAACTACTTAAAACAGAAGGGCTTTACAGTCAGCTTTACCATAAGCAGCAGCTGGAGAGAATTATTTCGGAGGAGCGCGGATGAGCGAAACACACAATTACCACGAAGAAGAAGTTTTGGGCAGAGGTTACGATGGCCGCCTGATGAAGCGCCTGCTTTCCTATGCCAGACCATACTGGCTGGTAATCCTGGCTTGCATTATACTGCTGCTTTTCGTCACTGCAACAGAGCTGGTCCGGCCGTATTTGATCAAGATTGCCATCGATGACTATATTACACCCGGACCGCTGCTGGTATGGGAGCAGGGAAATGAACCCAATGAGGGCATTGAATACCGGGGACAGGTTTATGTGCCGCGGCACCGGCTTAACGAAGATTACCCCGACCAGCCTAAAGCTCAGTTGCTAACCTACGAGGGCAGCTATTACCTGGTTGATGGTTACCTGGAAGGAGCTGATTACACTGTTCACAGGGACGACGGGGAACGTCTGATTCTCGAGGCCGAAACAGAGCTTTTTACGGCCAGTCCGCTGGAAGCAGAGACCTACCGGGCTTTTCGCCAGCCCGACCGCGATGCCCTGATCAGGCTGGCCCTGATTTACCTGGGTATTATTGCGTTCGGTTTTAGCCTCAACTATTTACAAATATATCTCCTGCACCGGACAGGCCAGCATGTTATCTTTAATATCAGACATCAGATATTTTCCCACCTGCAAAGTCTTTCACTACGCTTTTTTGACACCAACCCGGTGGGGCGGCTGGTTACCAGGGTGACCAACGATACTGAAACCCTGGACCAGTTGTTTACCGGTGTGGTAGTTTACCTTTTTAAGGATATTTTTATGCTGCTGGGCATAATTATTGTCATGTTACAGCTTAATACCCGTTTAGCCCTGGTTAGCTTTTCCCTGCTGCCTGTAGTTATCATTGCCACCGTAATTTTTCGTATTAAAGCAAGGGAAGCATACCGGGAAGTACGGGTGCGTTTGGCCAGGATTAACGCTACACTGGCAGAAAACATTACCGGTATGCGCACCGTTCATATTTTCCATCAGATGAAAAAGAAACACCGGGAATTTAATGAAATCAACCATTCCCACTACCGGGCCAGTTTCCGTGAACTTAAAATATTTGCCGTGTTTCGCCCCTTTATTGACCTGGTTTATTTCCTGGCCCTGGCATTGTTGATCTGGTACGGAGGGGGCAACGTAATCCAGGGGCTTATCCCCTTTGGTGTGCTTTATGCATTTATCCAGTACATCGAGATGTTTTTCCGTCCGATTAATGATATGGCTGAAAAATATAACATCATGCAGTCGGCAATGGCTTCATCGGAGAGAATTTTTCAGCTGCTCGATACACCGCCAGATCTTAAAGCTCCACAGCAGCCTGCTGCGATTAGAATCGAAGGTAAAATTGAATTTTGCAATGTCTGGTTTGCCTATAATCCGGGGGAGTGGGTGCTAAGGGATGTCAGTTTCACCATTGAAAAGGGACAGACGGTGGCTTTCGTAGGTGCAACCGGTGCCGGAAAAACCTCAATTGTCAACCTGGTCAGCCGGCTCTATGACATCCAGGAAGGGCAAATATTAATTGATGGTGTGGACATTAAAGAGATTGATCTTAAGCAGCTGCGCAAAAATGTAGCTGTCGTTCTGCAGGATGTCTTTATGTTCAGCGGCACTATTGCGGACAATATCCGTCTTAATAGTGATATTGATGACCAGCAGATCCAGCATATTGCCGAGGCAGTTGATGCTCACCGCTTCATCAGTCGGCTCCCCAGAAAGTATGAAAGTGAAGTTAAGGAACGCGGTGCAACCATGTCTGCCGGAGAAAGACAGCTGCTGGCCTTTGCCAGGGCGCTGGCTTTTAAACCCCAAATATTGATATTAGACGAAGCAACCGCCAGTATAGATACTGAAACGGAGCAGGTTATCCAAAAGGCCATGAGTACCATTTCCCGGGGACGAACTACCCTGGTTGTCGCCCACCGGCTGTCCACTATCCAGTCGGCTGATAAGATTATAGTTATGCATAAAGGAAAAGTGCGGGAGATGGGCACCCACCAGCAGCTTCTGGAACGGGGCGACTATTATTACAACCTCTACCAGCTCCAGTACAAAGAGCAGGAAACCGGTTAGCTTTCATCATCATGGGGTTCCACAAAATCACCGTGAACCCATCCTTCCGTGCCTTCCGGGGTAATTACCTCCAGCCAGACACCTTCTGAACCGGTTACTTCCAGGACGGTTCCCGATTTGAGGATATCTATAATCAGGTAAGTTATTTCCGGTCCGTTCCTTAAGTTCAGGTTATCGGGGCCGGTGCTGACCACGACCTTATCTCCGGGCTGCGGGGTGGTCGGTTCCTCGGCCAGGTCCGGAGGATCTTCGATTATACCGGCTGCTGTGTTTAAATCACCGGGATATTCCAACTGCTCCATGATTTCACCGGTTTCGTTATCTTCAATTAAAATAGAAACTTCCCGCACCAGGTCTTCTGTACTAATATACTGGTAATAAACGGCCAGTATGAAAAGATCAGCAGCGGTAACTAGAGCCCTGTTTTGCTGGTTCTCGTCTGCTACCAGGTAAAAGTCCTTGTAATTACTGTCGTAGCTGATTCTTATAACTTCGGAATGTTGGCCTTGATCATTTATAGCGGCTAATTTGTTTTCCAGATCGCGTTTTGCTTCGGCAAGCAGGTTGTCTCTAACTTCATAGCTCATTGTATAGATCAGGTCACCATCTTCATCCTGCGTTACCTCTTCCACATTCTGCTCTTCTATTGCCCGGGCGGAAATTTCTTCAAAATCCTGTCCGGGAAAAAGGTTTTCCGGAAGTCTTATGACAACTTTTTCTTCTTCCGGGGCAATGATATTTTCTACCCAGCCCGGTAGTCCGATCAGGTTGCGGCTGCCAAGAAACCAGGCCACCCCTGC
>JBNJHL010000195.1:0-3881 GCA_051748445.1 Bacillota bacterium | reverse complement strand
TTAAGGTGATCTCTAATAAAATATGATATCATTATCATAGAAGTTTTAAGGCCATAGCATTGTGATTAAAAATAAAAAATGCTGAACGCAGCTGGAAAACTTGTACTTCATGCAGGAAAACCAGGGCAAATGTAAGGAGGAACATACGATTAAAGCAAAAACAGGCAGCGCACTCCACACCGACCTCTACCAGTTGAACATGATGCAAACCTATATAAATAAAGGCCTGGAGAGCAAGAAGGCGGTTTTCGATATGTTCTTCAGGGAACTGCCGTTTGGCAACGGTTATGCTATTTATGCCGGTTTAGAGCAAATAATCAATTATTTAACCGGTCTTAAATTTAACGAAGATGACCTGAAATATTTAGAAACTCTCGGTTTCAATGATGGCTTTATAGATTTTTTAAAAGACTTCAGGTTCAGCGGTGATGTTTATTCACTACAAGAAGGAGAAGTAATATTCCCCAGGGAACCGGTTTTAACAGTAGAGGCAAGACTAGTCGAAGCGCTGCTGATCGAAACTGCTTTGCTAAATATATTTAACCACGAAACATTGATTGCAACTAAAGCCTCCCGGATCAAACAAGTTGTTCCCGATAAAAAAATTGCTGAGTTCGGAGCCAGAAGGGGGCATGGTTTAGGTGCCTCTTTGTACGGTACCAGGGCAGCTTACATTGGCGGGTTTGATGGAACTTCTTTAGTGGAAGCCGGTAAAAAATTCTCCATACCGGTAGTAGGAACCATGTCTCATGCTTTTGTCCAAAGTTTTGCAGACGAGGTCAGTGCTTTCAGGGCTTATGCAGAGGAAAATATTGGCAATATTATTCTGCTGGTTGACACCTATAACACCCTGAAAAGCGGTGTGCCAAATGCAATTAAAGTTGCAAAAGAACTAAAAAAACGAGATATAACAGTCAATGGCATCAGGTTAGATAGCGGCGACCTGGCTTACCTGTCAAAGCAAGCCCGTATGATGCTTGATGAAAGCGGTTTTCCAGAAATAAAAATTATTGCCTCCAGTGATCTTGATGAATATGTGATAAGTGAACTCGAAATGCAGAAAGCAGCAATCGATATGTATGCCGTGGGAACCAGGGTCATAACTGCCTATGAACAGCCTTCACTGGGTGGCATCTATAAACTGGTAGAGGTTATTGACCAAAACCAAAGGATACCCAAAATCAAGGTTTCAGATAACCCTGAAAAAAATGTCCTGCCCGGCAGAAAACGTCTGTACAGAATTATTAATAGAAATTCAAAAAAAGCGGAAGCCGATTATATTACCCGCTATGAAGAAAAACTGCCGCAGTTTGGAAAAGAACTGCTTTTATTTGATCCGATAACTCCCTGGAAAAAGAAAACAATCAAGGATTACGAATCGATTGAATTACAGAAAATAGTTATCAGCAATGGGGAGAGGTGCCATTCGTCCCCTACCGTCGAACAAATCAGAAACTACAGAGAAAATGCCCTGAGCTTGCTATGGGAAGAGCACAAAAGAAAAAGTAATCCGCAGGAATATTATGTCGACCTTTCCCTGGACTTATGGCACTTGAAGAATAAGATGATTGAAGAAAAAAAAATAGAATACAATAGTTAAAACCAGCCTGATTATTGCATTTTTCCTATAATCGCTGCTTACAGCCATATTTAACTATTCTTTCAGATCTTCCATCATCTGTTGAAATTCCTCTCGGTTGATTTCACCACTGGCATAACGTTCTCTTGCTTTTTCCATGGCTCTATCATGCGCTGATTTGGTTTCAATAGAACGACCCTGGGATTGTTTTGTGCCGTATATTACAACTACAATGACAATTACAGCTGCTGCAACAATAAAAAGCCAGAAAATAAGCATCAGGAAGCCGCTAATCCCAAAACCCCAGTCCCACATATGAAACATAGAAAAAACCTCTCTTCCGTTAATTTGTGTTATTATTTATATTATATCCGTTAACCGTATATGACAATAGGTTAAACCGGAAATGTTATTTTAACACTATCTATAAAGGTTTATAGATAATCATCGGGAATATAAAAAGTAGCAAAATGCAGTAGACAAACTTTAACTTTGAAAGGAGTAAGCATAGATGAAAACCGGAGATTCGCAGCCGACAATTTGGAACGGGCTGCATGATAATAATCTTGGACTGGAAGATGCCGATGTGCTAATAATGGGGCTTCCTTTTGACAAGGCTACATCCTTTCGCCAGGGAGCAGCTGAAGCGCCTGATCGGATCAGACTTGTCTCGAGCCACATTTCGCCAACCACCGAAGATGGAGAGTCTCTGGCCGGTATAAAAGTTCTGGACATAGGTAATTTGGAACCAGATAACCTGAGCCAGGAGGAATACTTTACAAGAGCGGAAGAAAAAGCAACTGAACTTTTTAAGATAAGCTTCCCCACCTTTATCGGCGGCGATCATTCGGTCAGCATCCCTCTGATTAAAGCAGCCCATAATGTCTATGGCAAAGAACTGGGGGTCATACACCTGGACGCGCATTCAGATTTGTGTGAAAAACTTGACGGCAACCGGCTTTCACACGGGTGTACTCACCGCAGGGTGATAGAAGGAAATGGTGTGAGCCTTGGAAATATCTGCTTTGCCGGCATTCGCTCTTTTGAGCAGCAGGAGCTGGACTTTTTAGACGGCCACCAGGCAAACATTATAACGGCTTCAGAAATGTCCAGGACAAGCATGGAAAAAACAGCTGAAACAATCAAAACAAGGCTTAAGCACTGCAAGGCATTTTACTTAACTCTTGATATCGACTTCTTAGATCCGGCAACGGCGCCAGGCACAGGAACTCCGAAACCTGGCGGCTTTACCAGCAGGGATCTTTTCACCCTGATTAAAGAACTTTCAGACCTCAAATTTATCGGTATAGATGTGGTGGAGGTTTCTCCTCCCCTGGATCAAAATGATATAACTTCATTTGCAGCCCAGAGGGCAATTACCGAAGCATGGGGCTACTTTCTCTAATATTTCTTCAGTAATTGAAGAAGCAAAATAACTGAGCATTATTTAGTGATGGAGAAAACATATGTACCAATTTTTCCCATACATAACCCTATCCATTATTTCTTTCATTACCCTTATAAGCATGGCTGCCTATGGAATATACAAAAGGCACAACCTGGGAGCCAATGAATTTGTCTTTGCCATGCTTGCCTCCGCCTGGTGGGTATTCTGCCAGGCTTTTGAATTAATGGCTCTTACTCTCCCCGTAAAGCTTTTCTGGGCCAACATGCTCTATATCGGGGCAGGACTGTCACCATTCGCTTTTTTCCTGCTGGTTTTACGATACACCGGTCAGGATCGTTTCATAACCAGGAAAAATATAACCCTAATCCTTTTAATCTATATCACATTCTTTTTCTTTATCTTTACTGACCACTATTTTGGCTTGATGCGGGCTAACTTTTCACTTGATACTTCAACTATCCCTTATGTGATCGATAAAGATTTCGGGGTGCTCTTTCCCCTTTATATGTTATTTGTCCACTCGATGAGTATAATTTCTATTGCCCTGATAATCATTACAGCAATTCGGAAACAATCAATTTACAGAAAGCAAGCTGTAATCCTGCTGATCAGTCTCAGCCTGATTGCTTTTTCAAATCTTATCCACATTTTAGGCCTGTCTCCATCAACTCGCTTTGAATTAACTCCCGCACTTTTCGGCTTTTCCGCCGTATTTATCAGCTTTGGAATATTTCAACACAGGCTGCTTGATCTGACTCCAATTGCCCGCGATTTACTGGTTGAAAGAATTAATAGCGGCATTATCGTTATCGATATTAACAACCGGATAGTTGATATTAATACCAGGGCACTGGAATTGTTCGCCCTGGAAAAAAGCAAAACGCTTGGTAAAAA
>JBNJHL010000194.1:0-3892 GCA_051748445.1 Bacillota bacterium | reverse complement strand
GGTGGTTTCCCCGCATTCACAGTAGACGCAGTTGAGAGTGCAGGTTTTGTGTGGAACTAAATCTACCCCAAGCGAAAGTCCCAAACGGCGTGAAGGGACCGGTCCGAATAAGTGACGGTATTTCATTAGGCACCTGCTTTCTTATATTATTAACAACTGATCCTATTCTACATGATCCAATTTGCTTTTTCATGCTGAATTAAAATTTTATAAAAGTTATTGATCTATACCTATTATAGATCTATAATAATAATAGATATATACCCAATATATTTGAACCGGTAATTTGAACTGGAGGTTAAAAGATGAGAAGCAATAAACAAACTAACGAAGCAGGACCAGAAAAAAGCAGCGGTATAGAAAAGCTTCCGCAGCCGGAAAATTGTAATATCAGTAAAACAATAGCTGTGATGAGTGGGAAAGGAGGAGTTGGTAAATCTACAGTATCAGCTTTACTGGCTGTTTCCCTGGCGCAGCAGGGTTTTAGAGTTGGCTTGCTGGATGCAGATATAACCGGGCCTAGTATTCCCAAGCTTTTTGGGATGCATCAAAAGGCAAAATCTGTTGACGGGAGAATAGAACCATCGGTCAGCAAGCTGGGCATCAAAGTTATGTCTTTAAACTTGCTGTTAGCGCAGGAAGATGATCCGGTTATCTGGCGGGGGCCGTTAATTGGCGGGGCGGTAAAGCAATTTTGGTCTGATGTGCTGTGGGGAGAACTCGATTACCTGGTTGTTGATTTGCCTCCAGGAACAGGAGATGCACCACTTACAGTATTGCAATCACTACCGTTAGATGGACTTGTAATAGTATCCTCACCACAGGATCTGGCAGTGATGGTAGTCAGGAAAGCAATTAAAATGGCAAAAATGATGAATGTCCCGATCATAGGGTTGGTTGAAAACATGAGCGGCATGGTTTGCCCCCATTGTGGGGAAACTATTGAAATGTTTGGTAAAAGTAAGGCCGATGAAGTGGTTGCTGCCACCGATATAGAGCTTTTAGGCCGCCTGCCCCTGGATCCAAAACTTTCAGAGCTTGGTGATAAAGGTGCAATTGAAGATTATCCTGTAGAAATATTTTCTGATTTACCCAGTAAGATTAACGAAGTTAACCTGAAGACAGGTTAACCAACTATTTGATCAAGAGGAGGAATGAAAATGAAACTGGCAGTATGTGCAAAAGGTGAAGGGTTAAAAGCTGAAGTAGATCAACGTTTTGGTCGCTGTCCTTTCTTTGTGGTGGTGGATACTGAAAAAAGTGAAGTAATTGAATCGATTAGCAATGAAAATGCTCAGGCAGCCGGAGGTGCAGGCCCCCAGGCCGCCCAACTGCTGGCAGGCCGGAATGTTGAGGCTGTTGTCCTTGGCAATGTCGGTCCAAATGCTATTGAAGCTCTTAAAGCAGCCAAAGTTAAAGTCTATAGCGGTGTGACCGGAACTGTTGAAGATACCCTGAAAAAGTTTTTGGAAGGTAGTTTAAAGCTGGTGGCTGAAGCGAATGTATCATCGCATTCAGGTATGCAGGAATAAAAAGGAGGTAAATAAAAATGATTATAGCAGTAGCAACAGAAAACAATATGGTAGCGCAGCACTTTGGCCGTTGCCCTGAATATACTCTCTTCAAGCTGGCAGAAAAGTCTATAGCTGAGGAGCAAATAATTCAAAATCCCGGCCATGAACCCGGGTTTCTACCGGGCTACCTTGCAGATAAAGGGGTAAAGTGCATTATTGCCGGAGGGATGGGGCCACGGGCACAATCGTTGTTTGGTGACCATAACATAGAAACTTATATAGGTGTTACCGGTCCGGTTAGAGATGTGATCGAAGCATATTTATCCGGGGAACTGCAGTCAGGCCCCAGCGCCTGTGAGCATCCCCATGGCAACCATGGATGCAGTTAAAGAATAAATCTAAGTGAATATGAAATGTTAAATTGGAAAGGAGGTATTTATGATGCCAGGTTATGATGGAACAGGCCCTGCCGGTATGGGTCCCGGTACAGGTGGCGGTTTTGGCCCCTGTGGTGCCGGACGAGGCAGAGCCGGATGGTTCAGAAGAGGATATGGCCGCGGTATGGGCCGGGGCTTCGGTAGAGGATTCCGCCGCATGTGGCAGGCTGAGCCTGGCCCCTTCTATGGACCAGCGGCTGTTAGCCCTGAGGAAGAAAAAGCATATTTGAAAGAAGAAAAAGAGATGTTAAGGACAGAATTGGAACAAATGGAAAAAAGGATCGAAGAACTGGAGCAGCAGTAGTCGCTCAAGTAAACTGCCTTACCCCATATCCCGGCCTGGCTATTCCCGGTTGTAAAAGGGAAGGTTGGGCCGGGTGGGGGGCACTTGAGTTTAAATACCCAGCCTGCTTAAAAAAACTGCAGCGATCAGAGAGCGAAGGCTTTCTATAACGGTATAAAAAAAAGTAACCCAGGTAAAAGGTTGAAGCTAAGAAGGTGCAGTTCCGGCCTAAATAATCAGTGAGTGTAGTTTTTTAAGCAGAAAGGCAGAAAAATAAGGCTGATTTACCCCGGGTAAGCTGCTAAGTCTCTTAGGACTAATGGTTACAGGAATTGAGGAGATAACAATGCTAAACCTGGCTATAGCCAGCGGTAAAGGTGGAACCGGCAAAACCACAATTGCGGTGAACCTTGCTCTTACTCTTGAAAAAGAAGATATTACCGTCCAGCTGCTTGATTGTGATGTTGAAGAACCAAATGCCCATCTTTTTCTAAAACCGGAATTTTCCTTTAAGCAAAGTGTAGGAATTCCGGTTCCCTCTATAGATCTAAATAAATGCAGCTTTTGCGGTTATTGTGCAGAGGTATGTGCTTTTAACGCGCTGGCTGTATTAAAAGATAACGTAATGATTCTTTCCGAGCTTTGCCATGGCTGTGGCAGCTGTGCTTATCTTTGCCCGGAAAAGGCGATAACAGAAAATGATCGTCCGATTGGTATAGTTGAAAGCGGTATGGTTAACAGCCTTTCTTTTGCACATGGCATTCTTAATCCCGGTGAAGCCATGTCGCCTCCGCTGATTAATGCAGTTAAAAATTTGATTAATTCAGAAGCGCTGACAATCATTGATGCCCCTCCGGGAACATCCTGCCCGGTAGTGGCAGCAGTAAATGATTGTGATTTTTGTCTGTTAGTTACGGAGCCAACTCCGTTTGGCTTAAATGATCTTGACCTGGCCTATCAAATGATCACAAAACTGGGTATACCGGCCGGCGTAATCATAAACCGCTCTGATATCGGTGATGGTGAAGTTGAATCATATTGTTCGAAAAACAATTTGCCTGTACTGCAGAAAATTCCCTGGCACCTGGAAGCTGCCCGTTATTATGCCCGTGGAGAACCTGCTGTAACGCATCTTCCTGAATGGCGGGACCTTTTTAAAGAACTATATAAAAATGTTTTAAGCGCCTGGGAAGGAGCTGGGGCAAAGTGAAAAAAATTACAGTTATAAGCGGCAAAGGTGGCACAGGTAAAACTTCACTGGTTGGCTGTTTTGCCTCGCTTGCCGGTGGGAAAGCAGTAATTGTAGACGGTGATGTCGATGCGGCTAATCTTAGCTTAATTACCAAACCGAAACAAATTGAAGCACATGAATTTTGGGCGTCAAAAACTGCTGCTATCGATTTGTCCAGCTGTGAGGATTGCGGTCTATGCTTAGAGCTCTGCAGGTTTGATGCAATATCCGGCGATTATGTAATTGACCCGGTGTCCTGCGAAGGGTGCGGTTTCTGTTATTATACCTGCCCTCACGGAGCAATCACGATGAATGATAGGCTTTCAGGAAACTGGTTTGTTTCGCAAACTCCATATGGCAGCCTGGTTCACGCCCGCCTGGGCATCGCAGAAGAAAATTCGGGCAAGCTGGTTACAACCATTCGCAA
>JBNJHL010000193.1:0-3956 GCA_051748445.1 Bacillota bacterium | reverse complement strand
GTCAAAAAAATACGGCGACAAAAGGTTAGAAGCGGCCTGCAAGAAAGCAATTGCCTTAAGTTCTATGAACTATACCACGGTCTCTAATATCTTAAAAAGCAGTCAGGACCTGGTAGTGTTAAAACTCAAACCGGCGGCCACCCCCGAGCACGAAAATATACGCGGTGCCGCGTATTACTCGTGAAGGGAGGTGAGAAAAGATGCTTGATCAGCAAACCTTGGAAAAGCTGACCCAAATGAGGCTCACAGCAATGAACCGGGAATACCGCCGCCAATTAGAAAGCAGTGATAAAAATGCTTTGAGCTTCGAAGAACGCTTTGCCATGATCACTGATGCAGAATGGATTAACCGGCAGAACAACCGCTTAAAAAGACTTCTTAGCCAGGCAAATTTAAGGATTCACGATGCCTGCTTAGAAGATCTGGACTATGAACCCCGCAGAAACTTAGATCGCGGGTCTGTTGCTCGCCTGGCAGATATGGCCTGGCTCTATGAAAGCCGTAACCTGATTATCACCGGTGCTTCAGGGACCGGTAAAACTTACCTGGCCTGTGCCTTCGGCAATGCTGCCTGCCGTAAGAGCTTTAAAACAAAGTATTACCGGGTCAACCGCCTGTTAAATGACTTGAACATCGGTCAGGGTGATGGCTCATACAACAAAATTATCAAAGAGCTGAAAAAAAGGGACCTGCTTATTCTAGATGACTGGGGCATGGGCCTATTAGACCCGGCCAGCAGCCGTGACTTACTTGAAGTGGTCGAAGACCGCTATGGCTATCGTTCAACAATAATTTCCGCCCAGCTGCCGGTCAGCAAGTGGCATGAGCTCTTCGAGGACAGCACTGTTGCCGATGCTATTTTGGACCGCCTTGTCCACAATGCTTACCGCTTTGAGCTAAAAGGGCCGACCAAACGCAGAATCGATCAACATGATGGGCATGAAAAAAATGAACACCAAGATAACAACAGTTCACCTTCCCCCATGGAGGAAGATAATGCAGAGAAACATCCAGTTCCCAATTCTTTGCTTAAAGAAAAAGTTGATGAACCAACCTGATCTTTGATAGACTTAGAACACTTCACGAGGTGGCCGAATCCAACCGGATTAGGTGGCCGGATGTGACCGGATTAACTGGCCAAGTGCGCCGGAATAGGCACCTTCTGGTGGAACAGAAATGGAAACCAAATGACAACTAATTTATCCTCTCCATTTCTGCTTCCAGAAAATAATGGATTTAATTGAAGCTTATAATGCATATGTTTCACCATCGGATAGCCTTTTGACGCTCGAATTGATTACATTGTAGCCTTCAGGGTTTAAAGTATGAATAGGAATCACTATATTTGGTTGCAATGCATTAACAAATTCTTTTAAAGTCTCCAAGGTTGCGTGGCCACTGGAATGAATATAGTGAATATCCATTTTCTTATTTTTGGCAAAATCCATTAACTTCGTTACTCCTTCTTCTTCTTTAAGTCCTGCCCACATTGAATAAATGAATTTAGCGCCAGGGAGTATGTTTAACTTCTTCAGATCGTTTAACATTGAAGGGCGAACCATCATGATTAATTCTTTTTGTTTATCAACAATTTGCTTACGAGTAATTTTATATTGCTTAAAGCAATAAACCTTATCGGAATTACCTTCCTTAACAGTACGGTCTGTTAGAGCTTTGGGATAAAAAACCTTCAGGTATTCATAATCTTGGGATGGATAGGGAATACTGGCAAAATCTTTTAGTTCATTTAATACATTCGCCGTGTATAGATCTACCACCATAAGACGATTACACCTTTTAGCTGACCTATAGAAGGTTACCAGACGGTCAATGTTGTGAGCAGAAACATAAATTAAAGCAAGCACATCATTTCCCTGCAACAGGTTAAATGTTCTTTGCTCTAAATCATCCTCAGTCTCTGTTTCTTCAATATTCCTGCCTAGCATAGTCCCTTCCAGCAACAAAGCATCTATCCGTTTGCTGGAAAGTGCTTTTAGCATTTCTGTAAAAGCATAGCCCTTTCGACCATGATTACGGAAATCGCCTGAATATAGAAGTTTCTTACCATCAGATTCAACCAGAAAGGCATAGGCATCAAAAGCAGAATGGTCGACTAGATAAGGTGTAATCCTAAATCGACCACAATTGAAGGTTTTGTGGTTTGTATAGGTAGCTTTTGTTCCCGTAATCCCTTCAAAGGGGGTAAAGAGTGCATTTAGCTCAAGCAGGCGATGAGTTGCTTCTCCTGCGAATACAGGCACTTCAGGATGGACATGGCTGATAAAGCCACAGTGATCCATATGGGAGTGAGAGACTATTAATCCTTTAACCTTTGGATAGCTTTCGTCCCATCTATAGAGACCATGTATGTTGGGTAGGACTCTTGCATCAACTAGTTCAGAACCATACAAACCATTTCTTTTATTCAGATCAAAGGCAATACCGTTTTTATTGATCAAGGGAATACCAAGGTCTATAATAATCCTGTCATCATTACTTTGCAGTTCAACACAAGAACCACCGATTTCTTGGCTTCCACGATGCATTGTAATCAGCATATGCGTACATCCATCTTATAAATTCTTTCCCCATTCATAAAATCTTTAATTAGCTTATATATTTCTCTTTAAACTCTTTAAGTGGGGTGATGCTTTCTCGGAATAAACCATAGCCCATAAATGCACTTACAGCAAATTTTATATCAAAAAGATTTGAATCATAGTTTTTCTCGATGATTTCCAATTCGTTTCTAAGGCTTTTAGATCTAAGATTGTAGTTGGCTAAAAGAAAGATAAATTCTGGTTTTTCTTCACTAAAAGCTTTTAATTTTTTCTTTACATTAATCAAACCAAGTTCCTTTTTTTGATTAAATATTTCAAGCATTTCAGCTTTAATGAGTGCGAATTTAGCTTCGTTTTTTAACATTTCTTCCGCATATTTAAGACTAGCAGCTAACCCTGTTTGCTTATTATTAAGGCTTTTACTACCAAATTTCATTTCAATAAAGGCTAATCCACACTGACTATCTTCTTTGCGCTTTTTGCTGATAGAAGGCCAAATTACTGCTATCATATCAATTTCCTTACCCTCAGTGCCCCCAAGAGTTTTATATTCAATATCTGCTATATAATAGTCAGTTTCAAGACCAGAAGCATCTAAGTTATTCTCTCGAACCACTAGTTGTTGAAACTCACGTTCAAGTTTTTTGTTATTCCCTATATGGAGGTCCATCTCATGTTTTAGCTGTGGAATAAATTCTATCCAAGCATTAAGTTCATCTGGTTTATCTATTTTTTTTGTAAGACAGTTAGCTGAAATTTTAATATCGGGAGATGTCATATAATTTTCATTAGATACCATCTTAAAACCATTATTTGCTGGGCTTATATTCACTAAACATCCACCACGATAGTAAATATCAATTTTGTTATAACGAATTTGTAAATCTAATGTTTGATCATTCTTTACTAAATCTAAAACTGGCTTCAAAAACCCTGTCTTTAAAGATTGCATGAAATTATCTTTCAGGGCTCTTTCCTTATAATTATCCATTATTAATAACTCCTATCATAAAAATACTTATATTTACTGTGTACCTGCACAGGTTGAATGAACGAAAAACAAATTTTATCTTGGCTAGCGATTTTTAACTTTATATAGCCTATCTTTCAATATAACCTCCACTTTTGTTAGTGTTAGAACGGAACATTTAAGCTTCAAATTTGAGCTTGCCCCGATAAAGTAGATTCGGTAACTGGCAAGATAACCAATCATTCCTCATCATAGAATTAATGTATTAATAACCTCTCCAATCTCCCTCATAATCCTATCCATTTCAATTAATGCCAAATGAACTTATAATAATACCTGACATCATCGAATCTTGATGGTTTATTTTGCGTGTTTTTAAGCCAAGTTCAGAAGAAATGCGGGCCGACATGGAACGTTATATGCAG
>JBNJHL010000192.1:0-3965 GCA_051748445.1 Bacillota bacterium | reverse complement strand
CTTTAGAGGTAACGAAACAAAGCTGTAGATAGTAAGGGGATTAAGAGGATGAAGGCGAGCTTAAAGGTCTGTTAGAGCCTGGTTTAATTATGTACCGCTCTCTCCCCACTCGAATAAACACTCAATAACAAATTAATTCCCTATTCTTAATATGTGCCCAAAGTATGCACGTTAAGGGTTTTTGGGGACGCGTAGTTCTCGGAAACCCTTAAACTATGCCCCGACATAACAGCAGTAAAATTCAAATAAGCTGTGCAGGCTATTTTAGATATGCTCAACCCATTCCAAACTGTATCCCGGTTTACCTGGCAGGCATTGACGTTCAGTTAGCCGGCTGGTATCTTAAAATAAGCTATTTCAATCGAAACTATCTTATCAGTTGGTGGAGGAGGAATACAAATGAAAGGCAAAACCGTTAATGAAAGCAGTGTCTTCATAGTTCAACAAATGACCCAGCAGGATGCTAACATGGCGGGCAATGTCCATGGTGGAATCATAATGAAGCTCATCGACAGCACTGCGGGCATTGTCGCCGGGCGGCATGCCTCTAGCAACGTAGTGACCGCCTCCATTGACAGGCTTGACTTTCACAACCCGGTCTATGTTGGCGATCTTCTGAAAGTCAATGCATGTATAAACTATGTGGGGACTTCATCCATGGAAATCGGGGCCAGGGTTGAAGCAGAGAATTTTCTCACGGGCAAGCGCCGCCATACCGCGTCGGCTTACCTCACATTCGTTGCCCTGGACAGTGATGGTAAACCTCTCAGTGTTCCGCCCCTCATTTTTAAGACTGAAGAAGAAAGAAGGCGCCACAGGGAGGGAGCGGAAAGACGAAAGCTCAGACTGGAAGAGCGTAAGCGGGAACGCGAAGCTCAGGGTTAAACCCTTTAGATCAAAAAAAGTGCAGAACCGAAGAAAAATAATGCCGGCTCTGCGCTTTTTAATTTAAGTCTTATATCTTTGCCCCTAGACAAAACATTAATCTTAGTGCAGATGAGTGGATGCGATCACAATCATGTTGCCGAAATACTGGACCATGTTTGTACTGCCGCAGGACGGGCAGGTTTGCTCAAGTCCTTTTTCTTTTTCGGCCAGGGTTAAATTAAATTCCGTAATCTTTTTACAGTCACGACAGATATATTCATAGACAGGCATAGCACCAAACCCTCCTTAAAAAATGTGATGGAACTCGTACCTGCTGCGTATCCTGTTATGACCGAAGTATAATTTTTTGCACATTGCATAAAAAGATATATTTCTTTTTCAACAGGCTGCCTCAAAAATCCTTCTTCGCAGAATACTCTTAAATTAATTGTTTCGAGATCACTTGTTCTTGAACTATATATTTCTACAGGTCTATTATTGCCACTGATATTAATTTTTGAATACCAAACCTTGAATTAATAAGCTCTACATAGAGATAAATTTCATGGATTATTTGTTTACTATTTGTTAACTGGCGACTGATAGATTAAAGGTGCGCCGCTTTGCAAACTGTAAAATTAAAACTATCCATGGTATCAATTTTAGCCGCAAATACTAAAATCCAATCCAGCTCCTTTCCAATTTGCTTAAAAGGGGGTGAAAACAATGGTACTTTTTATCATGAAGTGGGACATTCACCCGGACAAAGTGGAAGAATATACGAAGTGGACCCAGTCAGCTATCCCGCGCACGATGTCGGCCCCGGGAGTTCTTGAATTCAGGGCATATCGCACAGCTGCCGGAGATTCCCAGGCTATAGTTACTTATGAATTTGCCGATATGGTTGATTGGGCAAAATGGCAGGTTAATGAAGACAGTCAGGCTGTTCTTGCCGAACTTCATACTGTGGCTTTAAATGTAAAAATGGAGCTCTGGGGTCCCTCGCCTGTAGTACCGGAACCAATCCGTCCTGGTGGATAATGAGATCCGTCTAAATTAAAATGCAGCGGTAAGCCAGTTCCAGGGCAGCTGACTTACCGCACTTATTCATTGCATGAGTATATCGCAGTGAAAGGAGGTGAGAAAATGATTGGAGCATCAAAAACTGTTACCATCAACGCTCCGGTAGAGAAGGTTTTTGCTTTTATGGAGAATCCCGCCAACCTGCCTGAGATCTGGCCCAGCATGATCGATGTGTCAAATATTAAGGAGCCTCCTGATAAGAAATATACTTACGATTGGACTTACAAAATGGCCGGGGTAAAGTTTAAGGGAGCAGCAGAAACTCTTGAATATATGCCGAACAAACGTATCGTGGTTAAGACTACTAAGGGGATTGAAAGCGAATTTAAATGGGACTATAGGCCCGAGGGTGATGGTACGCAATTGACAGTGGAAGTTGAATACAATGTGCCCATTCCCCTGGTGGGGAAATTGGCCGAGTCGCTAATTGTCAGGCAGAATGAACGCGAAGCAGAAATACTGCTGGATAACCTGAAAATGAGGATGGAAGCTTGATACGGGGCTTGATCTATTGATAACAACCCAGTCGTCGATAAAGCTCTTCAGTTTCCGGGGCGGGCGGCAGGCCGATTTCTTCTCGAAGCAGTAATTTAAAGCTGCCATGCTCTTCGATCATGGCGCGATGTTCGCCCAGTGAAGCGAAGACCTGTATCAGCAGGCGGTGCGCAGGTTCACAAAGCGGATCAACCTCCTTCAGCTTCAGCAGGTAATCCTTTGCCCGGTTATTTTTATCCCTGGAGCGGTAATAGCGGGATAATGTGAGCAGGGATTCCAGATACAGGTGCCGCAGGCGTACCTGGCGGGGGACGGCCCAGCTGTAGTCAGCCGGATCGGACATGTAATCACCCCGGTAGAGTCGGATCGCTTTTGCCAGCAGACTGGCGCCAATCTCTCCTAATGGCTCTTCCTGGAATCCGGTATTGACCAGATGTTCGAAGCTCAGACAATCAATCCGGCAGGAACCGGGTTTGAGTGAGTAGCTGTCCTGTTCGTATTGTATGAAATCCGGCAAACCTTCACGTTCCAGGTGCCTGCGCAGGTAGTACATGGTTGTCCTGAACAGAGCGTTGCCGCTATTCAGTTCTACATCAGGCCATAGCTCTTCCATTAATCTATCCTTGTGTAGGGGTTTTCCAAGGTGCACCAGCAATGCCAGCATTTCGCGTGTCTTTCTGGTCCGCCACCCGGATAATTCATTTTTATCCAGATAGAGCTGGAATGACCCGAGGGTTTTTACATCTAACTGTGCTTTGTCCGCTTTGACCTCGATATGTGCAACAGTATGATTTGTAATAGAGCCGGCTGGTGAATGCATATAGGCCTGTGCTGATTTTTGAACTGTGGCTGATTTGTCTTTCGCCAGCCTGCTGATTACCTGCATTGAAGCATCATCTGCAATTTCTGTCAGCGGGGCTATAACCCTGTTTCGTACAGCAGGGTTCGGATGTTCTGCCAGCTCTAATAGTGTTTTATGTGAACGTTTGCCCAGCCGCACCAATATTTGCTGGATATAAATAACTTCGATATCATGTTCGAGGCCGAAGTAAAGGATTGGTTCAATCAGATCAGCGGTGGCCAGCAAGGCGTTGCCGAGGCAGTTTAAACGAGCGCCCAGGTGCAGAAATTTACGGGCATATTTCCGAAACTCTTTAATATCTCCAGATGCATAATGGATATAAGCAAGCGCTTTGTAAACCTCACAGAACCTGGTTTTGAAATTCATTTTTTCCAGGTTTATCTCAGCCCGGTGAAGAATTTCACCGGCTTCGGCAAGACTGCCCATTAAGGCAAGCACTGTCCCGGTCAGCATCTGAACCAGGCCGCAGGCCAGGTCTGTCTGCTCTTCTGCTGCAGCAAGAGTTTCAACTATCAACTGCCTGGCTTCAACCCAGTGCCCCAGTGCATAGCGGCACCAGGCCAGCAAAGCCTGGTTAAGTAGCAAGAAATATCTTTCTCCCCCGTGCTCATTAAGAAGCTTAAGCGCTTTTCTGGTGTAAGCTTCTACATTTTCGAAA
>JBNJHL010000191.1:0-4069 GCA_051748445.1 Bacillota bacterium | reverse complement strand
CCACCTGACGGTCACCCCGAAGACAGCTACTGTGCCTGGGAATTTACAATTGATCTCTGATATTAGTGGAAAAAGGACAATTTTGTCCAAAAATCTAAATATGATATAATCGGCATATAAAAGATTTATTACAATGCAATAGAAAGTTTTAAATAATGAAGGGAGGCATACCAGGTATGAGTGTAAACTTTGATCCGGTTATGCCTAATGCTGCTTATTTAAGAGATATCTACTTTGGACAGAATGAAAATGAAAATATTTCCAATCGATCTGAATCAGCACGCCAGGAATCGGAAAACAGATCTTCTGGAATAATGAATCAACAGGACACTGTAACCATTTCTGCTGAAGCCCGCAATATGCAGCGCTTAAGTGGCATGAATAATATTGATGACACTACCCTTGGCCAGCAGCGTGAAATGTACAGGCCCGGGTTGGAACAAACCGAAATACGTTCAGAAGCTGGTATTGAAGAACCACGTGAAGCAAACAACGAGGTTATACGTGGAAGCGAAATGCCGGTAAAAGAGCAGGAAGAACTTGTGAGCCTGAAAGAGCAAGAAGGGATGAGAGAAGCGCCTGCCAGGTTCGAAAAAAATGAGCAGCAGCCTCTTCGGGAAGAGGAAAGCTTTGGAGAGGCGCAACAAAGAGCCCGCAGCAGTGAAGATATGAGAACAGTTGAAGCAAACATTAACAGCTTTAACAGCTCAAGCCTGGTCCAGGCATATGCAACTGCGGCCAATGTGACCCAGGCCAGTTTTACGGTTAATTACAAAGTATAGTGGCAAAAAAAATTATTCAAAAAAATTCACAATTTATTTTGACAAAAGGGAAATGTTGAAATATAATATGGTTTAAGCTGGTAATTTTTAAATCAAGCTGGCAGAAGGACTTAGTTAAAAGATAGATCTACAGAGAGCAATAGAGAGAGAATAATGCAGGTCATTTTTTTATCAGGGAGGAAGTGTAATAATGCGGCATTATACGTGCATTGTAGTTTTGGTACTTTTGATCACCCTGGCTGTGGGCAATACTGCTCTTGCTGAGTCAGGGTCTTTTACGTACAGAAAACAATATGACATCAATGGTCTAATTTTAATGAAAATCCAGGCAGGCAGCGATTATGATCGATCGGGACAGCACAAGTCATTGATCCAGGGTGAGGGCAGCCTGCAAAGGTTTGATTATATCGCCATGAGCAAAGACGGCATGATCGTAGAGACCGACAATTACTGGGATGCGGATCCCGATTCTTTAAGAGGCCTGGAAGTTGCCGGGACCTTCCGCCTGCATGATCAGTATGAAGGGGAAGAGGCAGACGGGGTAGATGGTGAAGAAGCGGTGCCGGCTGCAGATTCACCGCAAATGTTTGCAGTCAGTGTCGATGCTAATAGCGGGGAAAGTGGAAGTATGTCTCAGAATATCGGGGTAGATGCAAGTGGTGAAAGCAGCATGTTTTCAATAAACCAGCATGCTCAGACATCAGAAGGCACGGTTAAGCGTTATATCGATATAACCGACCCTGAATCTGGCGCCTATCTATTTGAAGATACAGAGATAAAGGGCCAGGTTAATATCACTGAATACTTAAACTCCAGTGATCCGAATGAAGACTTCAGTATTACAACAGCTTCATCTATGCTGGCCAAGGAAGGCTCGGAAGATAAGCAGGGTAGCAGCGACTCTTCCCTCTTTGTAGAAGAAATTAATCAAGAGGAAGACGGAAAAGATGGCGAAGAAGATTCGGTAATGGCGGTTCTTGGAGAAAGCATTGATTATGAGGTAGAAGAGGAGCCGGCCCTGGTTATCGACGGGGGAGAAATATTCAAGTCAGTAGTTCCTCTCGGCACAGAAGTAGAAGAACTCGGTCTTGATGAGGAGATTGTCTTTCAATCAGAACTGATTGCAATTAAGGATATTTACGTAAAATGGGATGATCAGCTCTTTGGTGAATATGATCCAAACCAGGTAGGTTCCTATACCTTTGCCGGAGAACTTATCTTCCCTGAAACTGTTGCTTATGATGACAAAGTGTTAATCTTCCACGTGGTTGACGTTGTTGAGGATGAATCAGAGGAGCTCGAAGACGAGGTACATGGGGGAGAGAACGGAGAAGACGAGGAGACCGATGAAGAGTCCGACCGCTAAGAGCAGCAGGGGCTCCAGCATGGTTCCCAGGCGCTCTACTATATAGGACACTTCTTTTTCATAATATTTTGCAGCTCTTTCCAGGGTATGGTCAAGGCTACCGGTTTCTTCGCCAACCCGGACCATTTCAACCAGTAATGGTGGAAAACATCTTTGGCCTGCCATTGGGGCGGACAGAGTTTCTCCATTATTCAGGGCAGTGGATAGCTCAGATATGGCCGTCGTCAGGATCGAGTTATCAATTACTCTACCGACAATATGCAGCGCATTGTGCAGAGATACGCCTCCGGTTAGAAGTGTGCCGAGTGTTCTGGCAAAACGGGCGGCAGTAATATAGCAATAGATTTTCCCGATCAAAGGCAGGCTTAGACGCAGGTAATCTGCATAAAGCCTGCCTTTTTTTGTGTTTATGCTGTACTTTAGAAGCAAAAAGCAGACAAAAATTATAGCTAACAGAAAGTAACGATGGGCAAGAATAAACTCGCCTGCCGCAAGCATAATTCTGCTAAAAATGGGCATATCCATGCCCACTGCACTGAAAATGCCGGAAAACTGGGGCAGGACAAATATTACCATGATCAAAATAACAACCAGGGCAACCACTGTAATAAACAGGGGATAGGCTGTAGCTGAACGTATTTTTTCTTCTAAATCATGCTGTTTTTCATAATGCTCGGCTATGCGCTCCATGATTGAATCCAGCATGCCGCTTGCTTCCCCTGCTGCAATCATATTTATCATTAATGGTGGGAAAAAGCTATCCTGCTGCTTCAGGGCAGAAGCAAAATCACTGCCTTCTTCAATAGCAGCTGCAGCCGCTTCAACCTTGTTTTTAAAAACCCTGTTTTCCATCTGGACAGATATAGTTTTCAGAGCGTGGATGATTGAAACTCCTGCTTGCAGCATTGATGACAATTGATAGCAGAAGTTCATTATATCCCTGCTGCTGTACTGACGCAGACCAATTTTAGTGAGTATCTTCAGGAAGGCCTTTTTGCTAAATAGTTCAGGCAACCGTTCTTCTTTAATATCGAGGGGAATTAACCCCCTGGTGCGAATCATTTCGCTAACGGCACGGCTGCTGTCGGCACGAATTGACCCGCTTATTTTACTGCCCTTTATATCGACCGCCATGTAGCGAAAAGATTTTTCCATTAAAAAATTCCTCCGTCATGATTTGTTGCCAGATCCGGATTATAAAATAGCATTTGCAGTTGTAATTCCAGTGCAGCATCCGATTTGGACCGGCTATGCCAACTTAAATAATCGAAATAAAGTATATTAGGAAGCAGCTCAAGCTGCTCCTGCAAGCTTAGCAGGTGACGCGGAGCAGCTGTTACCATTAAAGAAATGGTAACAGCTGCGTGATGATCGTAATAAGCAGTTTCGCCAATACGCACGGAGTTTATTTCAACCGGTTGTTCTTTTAGAAATGATTCAAGGTTGCTTAAGACCTCCGGCAAACTTTCCAGGTCAGGTAAAACTTCTGCTAAATAGTCTTGCTGGTCAAGTTCATTTAACCAGGCAGTTTCCAGGGCCAGGCCATCATCAATCAGGTTTAATAGCAGTGTTTGCTCTTCTGTTAAACTGTTGAGATCATGGCGAACCCTTGCCAGGTCTTGAAAAGTGTTTTTACCTGTCAGCTGCCAGCCGATAAAATATAGAGCTGCTGTAAAAAAGATAAGTAGAATTAGTTTTTCCCGCTTACTGATCTGCAGCTTTTTTCTCACCATCGTTTAGCTCATCTCCTTTTGACAGCTGTGCATTGATTTGAAAGGTGTAGCTATGATTGAAATCCAGAGCTGTTATTTGTAGTTCGGTTTGTTTGAATAATGGTAGTTCAGCCAGGTTCTGGCGGAACTGTGCCGGTGACTGCAGGTTTAAGCCGGTTCCATCTATAAGGATTTCCCCCCCGCTGCTG
>JBNJHL010000190.1:0-4081 GCA_051748445.1 Bacillota bacterium | reverse complement strand
GGATAAATATAAGGTTGATATATCGTGTTTGGAATATGAAGTACTAAGATCGAAGCAGGGTGAATTTTTCATCAGCACTGAAAAAATAGTCGGTTTTACAGAGGTTGGGAAGAAGCACAAGTCTGGTAAGTCATCCGTAGCCCGTTGGAGCGGGCCGGCAAAAGTTAAAGATGTGATTAGAGATGCAGTGATGAAAATAACAGGTGGCGATAAAGAGACTACTTTTTCACCTGTTGATGTTTACAAAGAGTTAATACAAGAATATCCGGACATTAATCAAAATACCGTAGGATGCCAGATCATTCAAGATTGTGTTAATCACACTCAAGAAAACATTATCCAAGTGGGCAGGAGGATTTGTATTATCGTATTGATAAAGGCGTATTCAGGCTTTACGATCCAGAGAAAGATGGAAAATGGAATTTTAAGGGAGAGAGGATTGATTCTTAATTAAATTTGATCAGTAAAAACAATATAAAAGCAGGTTAATTAAGTTCTGGAAATTATCTTTTTGAGGTGAATAATTATGGGTAGGAGAAGAAAAAGTAAAGATAAATCAGCTGAAGCTATGGCAGGTTTGTTTCTTATATTTATGGTTTTTATTTGGTTAAGAACAGGAAATCTAAGTTTAGTTATTACTATATTTGTTATATCGATGGTGGCTTTATTCGCAATTGGATTATTTTTGCGGAGTAGAAGAAAAAAAAAGATCTTAACAAGTGGCATTGATGAGATAGATGAGATGGATGGAAAAACATTTGAGCAGCTGCTCCTAGAATACTTTCGTAAAATGGGATATAAAGGAAAGCTAACCAGTGAATATGCTGATTATGGAGCCGATTTACTATTGATTAAAGACAATATAAGGTATGTCGTTCAGGTCAAAAGATGGAACCAAAAAGTTGGGCTAAAGGCAATTCAAGAAGCAGTTGCTTCAATAAAGCATTACAAGGCTGATAGAGGTATTGTAATAACAAATAATTATTTCACTAATAATGCTAAAGAGCTGGCGAAATCTAATGCTGTTGAATTATGGGATAGAAACAAATTGATTTATAATATGAGCCAGGTAAACGGGCAGGCTATGACAGTGAAAATGCAGAATGAAAACCCGAAAGTGAATGCAGCCGATACTTGCCCACGTTGTGGTTCAGAAATAGTTGTAAAAAATGTTAAAAGAGGTAAGTATATTGGTTGTTCTCAACAAGTCTTGGTAAAGTAGTTTCAAGAACTTTAGCCTAAGGGGAACGGAGTAAACAAATAATTCTAGTAAATAATTGATCATTTCAAAGGAAGGTATTATGGAATATTTTATGGTGATGCACATCCTGAATCCAGGATTGATATCAATATTCAGGTATTATAAGTAGTTAGGTCATGCAGGAAGCTTCTTTTAGGAGTTGAACTATTAATATACCAGGCTAAGTTTCGTGGGGAATTATACTGCGATCGTTTATGAACATCTCCATCATGGCAAGAACCAGAGTCTGTTTGCTACACTGGTAACGGTCAAACATCTCGGTCGAGAACATACCGTCGCGCAGTTGGAGAATCCTCAATGTCAAAGCTCCAACCTTGGAGATCAACATGTGCGGATATGTACCGTTGCGATATTATTGACGTTCATCTGTGCGCTCATAAGGCTCTGCATGAAGTTGTTCTGTGGCTTCTGCCTGTAAGATCTGGATTAAGACTGATTCCAATAGCTATGACACTCCCGAATTTTTCGATTTTGTCATAAAAAGTTGATGCAAAGTTTGCGAATCTACGGTAATCTGGTATTGAGCCATTTCAAATCTCCTCTCGGTTGGGTTGTTTTTTCTGCAATTACATTCTAACCGAAGGTGAGGAGAAATGGCTCCTCTAATTTACATAATTATATAGACTTAACTGCTCCCTGTTTAAATTGATTAACTTTGGTGTTGTGGTATGATTAATAAAAAGTATTGTTTGCAGGAAGATTAACTTGTAGGACTGAATTAATTATTTACAGGGGTCACTATTATTTGGACAGAATTAAAATAAATTTAGGAAGACCATAATGGCAACAATCAAAGATATTGCACGAAAAGCCAATGTTTCAGATGCTACTGTATCCCGGGTTATTAACAATTCACCTAATGTTAAGCCGCAAACCAGGGAAAAAGTTCTGCAGGCTATAGAAGAGTTCAATTTTTATCCCAACAGCCTTGCCCGGGGTATGAGGAGCAAAAAGACCAACAGCATCGGACTACTTTTAGCCGATATTACCAACCCCTTCTATGCTGAAACAGCTAAATCTATTATCGAACAGGCCGATAAATATGGTTACTCGATCATCCTATGTACTACTAACAATGATCTTCATGAACAGCAAAAATATATCGAAATTCTCCTGCAGCGTAAAGTAGATGGTTTCATCTTTGCATCGGTGCACTGGAAGGATCCCTCACTGCGTACCGTTGTTAATAGTGATGTTCCGTTTGTCCTTTATAACCGGAAGACATCCGCCAGCGCCAGCTTAAATTATGTTGTCCTGGATAACGAGCTGGGCTCTTACCTGGCCGTAGAGCATTTATATAATCTCGGACACCGCAGGATTGCCATGATTCGCGGACCCCATACCTTTTCCACCGGTCGAGAACGGAGCCACGGCTATTACAAGGCTTTAAAAGATTTTGGGTTGCCCCTTGATGAAAGCCTGGTCGTCCAGGGTAAATACAGTGAAAAACAGTCTTTTGATTCTGCCATGAAGCTGTTAAATGCCGACAACCCTCCAACCGCAATATTTGCTTCCAATGACCTGATGGCATTAAGTGCATACGATGCCGCGATGGCATCAGGCCTTTCAGTGCCTCAGGACATTGCCCTGGTAGGTTTTGATGATATTGATATTGCAGCACACAGGGCAATTCAGCTGACTACAGTTTCACAAAACCTCAACATTATGGCAGAAATAGCATTTAACAGCCTTAGAAAAATGATTATCGCTGAACCCCTTCACGCGTTGGTACAGGTTGTTCTAAAACCGAATTTAACCATCAGAAAAACGTGCGGCTACCACCTCAAAAAAAATAAAATTTAAAGCAGGATTTAAATGATTTGGGTAGAATATTAAAAATAAACCAAATGTAAACGTTTACATAATTATAAGGTTATTTTATTTTTTGGCAATTTTAATATGCCAAAACCAATGTTCATCTTATATACTAATTGCCTTTGATGTAATAGTTTTTAGAGCGATACGTTCGTGATGGTTTATTCGAAGAGACAATAATAAGCCGGACAGGTGTTAATAATGATCAAGGTTAATTTCCGAAGCGCTTTAAAGAATTATGTGCCCGGCGAATCTGAGCAGGTTGAGCTGGAATATGAACCAGGAATTACAACCAGGGTTATTACAGATAAATATTCCATCCATCCAGGTCATATTGGACTGGTTATAGTTGATGGTAAACTAGAAGATCTAGACTGCAACCTCGCAGATGGATCGGAAGTTGAACTATACCCAATATTCGGAGGAGGTTAAAGATGAGCTTTACCGGGAAAATATTAAAAGTTAATTTAAGCACGCATGAAATTGCCATAGAAGAACAACCAGAAAAATTTATCCGCCGCTACATGGGTGGGCATGGTATAGGCCTTTATTACTTGTTAAAAGAATCTCCGGAGAACTTTGATGTCTTTGATCCCGAAAGCCCGCTTGTTTTTGCCTCAGGTTTGCTTGCGGGTTTGAGAGCTCCCGCCGTTCCTCGCTATATTGTGCTTGGAAAGTCGCCTTTAACCGGCGCACTTGGCAAGTCTGAGGCAGGTGGTTTCTGGGGGCCTGAGCTGAAGAAGGCTGGGTTTGATGCCGTTGTGATAACCGGTGCATCAGAAAAACCGGTATACCTGTCGATCATGGATGGTGAGGTGAAGATAAAAGACGCTGATTACCTCTGGGGTTTGGAGACTGGACCTGTTCAGGAAAAGATCCGCAAAGATCATAACGATAGCAAGGTTCAGGTAGCCCAAATAGGGCCAGCAGGTGAAAATGGCGTGCTTTTTGCCAATATCGTGAATAACTTGGCCTATTTTAATGGTCGTAATGGCCTTGGCGCGG
>JBNJHL010000189.1:0-4156 GCA_051748445.1 Bacillota bacterium | reverse complement strand
GTCCCATTTTTCGCGGGGAGGGAAGTCCCATGTTTCTCTCGGAATAAGAAAGCCTTTTCTGGCGGCAAATACTACAACAGGCAGGCCGATTAAAGCGCTGATCAGGGAGGGAAACTCCGGACCGATAAAGTTGGCAATCAAGGCGTAAGGGATGGTAAAGGTCAAACCGGCAAAAAGGGCAAATGGAGCCGCTGCCAGGCCACTTTTAATTGAGCGCTCTTGCCCGAAATAGCGGGTTAGCATCAGGAGCATCACCAGGGGAATGAAGGTGCCGACAATGGCATGAACAATACCGATATAACCGGAGATCTGACCAAGGTAAGTGTAGAATTGGGGATCGTACATATCAGCCGAACCAAGCATGTTATGGATAACCGGGTGATCCAGGCCAGAGCCCACACCCAGCAGGACAGGGGTGCCAACAACACCAAAGGAAACGGACGTACTCTGGATGATCAGAGCACAGAGCACAGCGGCTGCAGCAGGGAACCCGAGCACTACCAGCAGGGGAGCGGCTACCGCAGCCGGAGTCCCAAAACCGGAAGCCCCTTCGATAAAAGCGCCAAACATCCAGGCGACAATGATCACCTGGATACGCCGATCGGTGGTTATCCTGGCAAAGGCACTGCGCATTACTCCCACGGCCCCGCTTACCGTCAGGGTATTTAGCATTAATATAGCGCCAAATACAATATAGAGCAGAGATAAGGCAATAATTAAGCCCTGGATAGTTGAAGCTGCAGCCAAAATGACAGGAACCTGCCAGTAAATCACAGCCAGAAGGACAGTATAGGCCCAGGCGATAGGCATGGCCAGCCTGGCTGGCAGACGAAACACAACCAGTAATAAAAATACAGCTAAAATCGGGGTTAAGGCAATAAGAGACTGCATTACTGAACAAACCCTATTATTTCAGGGGTTTCGGGCAGGGGTTCCAAGCCGGCACAGCCGCGCTGGTCATAAATACAGGCGGCAAGGCCGCTGCCTTCAAGGTAATTTTGATAACTTTGTTCATCAATTGCTGTTTTATATTGTTTCCAGGAGCTAAGATCTATTTCCAGGATCTTTCCGTAAACCCCACCAACTGGAGTTTCCATCAGAAGAACCTCCCTCGATAATATTAACTCCGATACCAGTCAACATCAATGACCTGGGTGCGGGCCAGCATATCACCCAGGCGGTATCCGCGATCATGGACCAGCAGCACAATTAATTCAACAATACTCAGACCGCCGAGGGCACTCAGAACCCAGATTACAACATTGCGCACAAATGACTTGCCCTTGTCACAGGGCAGGTTATTATCAAGATTTACCACCATCAAGCCGCAGATTTTTTTGCCCCAGCTCTGTCCTCTGCCGAATCCATCGCGCAGCAAAAAATAAAACAGGCTCCAGGCCAGTCCAAGCAGGCTAATAATAACCATAAGGATAATTACAACCGCATTAGGCGCCGCCATGGAAGGCCCTCCGGGCTGTCCGGTAACCTGGGCATAGGTAAAAAAGGGAATTATTGCCAGTGGAATCAGGATCATCAGGGGGAGGCCCGCTATGATACCATCGATAATATATGCGAGAATTCTCATTCCGGTACTCGCCTTAGGATAATCATAACCATCTCCTGCAGGCTTTGCAGAAGGCGTCACTGGTGGAGGCTCCACCGGTGCTTGCGGTGGCGGCGGTGTATTGTCCCGTGGAGGTGGAGGCGGTGGCTTTTGCCCGTAACTGACCGGGGTTGGCGGGCCTTCGTCTTCCTGTTTATCTGAACCAGGTGGAAGCTCTTCCTCCCGGGATTCGTTAATGGGAGAAGAAACAACCGGAGGATCAGGCGGCGCTATTTCCAGGTCAGATTTACAGTGTTTACACCTGATCGCTTCAACTAATATTTCTTCCGCACAAAAAGGACATTTCTTATATCTTCTTTCTTGATCCGTCATAAAGGCACCTCCGCTTTTTCACAGTTGACAGATAAACATGCTCAATTAATTTTCGCCAGCCGGCAGATTGTTTCCTGCTGCTTTTAAGTAAGATGGTCGGTCCTGTTATAATAAACTACTTTAAAGCGGTCATTCTCTTTACGGATCAGACTGATTGATGCATTTTCGACTTTAAGATCCCAGAAACCGGCTGTATTCATCCCGATTACATTAAATAGAAGGGCCCTGATCGAACCGCCATGACTGACAACGGCAATGCTCTGTCCGTCTTTCCCCTGCTGCTCAAGTTGGTCAAGGAAGCTTTTCATCCTGGCACTGACCTGCTCAAGGGTTTCACCACCGGGAGCGGATCGCTTAAAGGGGTTATCCAGCCAGTTCCTGATTTCATTGCCATACTGCTGCTCTATCTCATTAAAGGTCATGCCCTCCCAGCTGCCGAAATTAATTTCACGCAGCAGTGACGTAGCTTCGGGCTTGAGGCCGCTGCCTGAACCGATCACCCGGGCAGTATGAAACGCCCGGCTCAGATCGCTGCAGTAGAGACCGCTCAAATTATGCCTGCCCAGGAAATGAGCCGCTTTTTCAGCCTGGCGGATACCGGCCTGGGACAGGGGTGATTCCATCCAGCCCTGGTAGCGCCGCTCTTTATTAGACTCTGTTTCACCATGGCGAACCAGGTACAGATCCATTTCTACTGTGCCCCCCTCGAATCGGAACTGACATTGCTGTCATCCTTATTGCTGACATTGGCATCTTCAAAGGTGGCCATTTCCAGGGTAACCCGGGCCGCCGCTTCAACCAGGTGCATTGCAAGAACTGCACCTGTTCCTTCACCCAGCCGCATACCCATGTTCAGGTAAGGCTTGAGGTTAAGATAGTCCATAAGCAGGGCATGGCCAGATTCTGACGAAAGGTGTGAAGGAACCAGGTAATGCCAGAGCCGGGGGCAAAATTTAACTGCAGCCAGGGCAGCTGTACTGGAAATGAAGCCGTCAATTACTACCGGCATCCCCCGGCGGGCAGCACCAAGAATCAAACCAGTCAGGGCAGCTATTTCCAGGCCGCCGACCAGGTTTAAAACTGCCAGCGGGTCGGCAGGATCCGGCTGATGCAGTTCCAGCGCCCCTGAAACCACTTCTTGTTTATGACGCAGCTTATCATCATCCAGGCCGGTTCCCCGCCCAACTACCAGGGAAGCTTCATAACCGGTCAGGGCTGCCATCACAGCACTGCTGGCCGTGGTATTACCGATACCCATTTCACCGGTTGCCAGGACCCTAACCCCTGCAGAGGCAGCTTCTTCGGCACACTCAACCCCGGCAGCAATAGCCCGCAGTGCTTCTGCGCGGCTCATCGCCGGCTTGCGGCGGAAGTTATCAGTACCGGTTTTAACGCGCACCCTTTTAACGCCGGGCAGGTTTGTGTCAACTTTTACCCCGATATCGGCCACTACTACTTCAACATCGGCCTGGCGGCCAAAAACATTGATTGCTGCCCCGCCACCGGTAAAGTTGGCTACCATCTGGGCGGTTACCTCGGAAGGATAAGCGCTGATCCCTTCTTCAGTTACCCCGTGATCGGCTGCCATCACGACCACTCTTTTTTTAGTATTAACAGGGAAAAAGGCACCGGTAATACCGCTTAACTGCACAGAAAGGTCTTCCATCCTGCCCAGGCTGCCCTGGGGCTTGGTCAGAATATCCATGCGACGCCGGGCTTTATCCATTGCTGCTTCATCAAGTGGTTTAATCCCTTCGATCAAGTTATTCAGTTCCTGTTCCATTTTTTGTTCTTCGCTCATTGTAAAACATCCTCCATTTCATTTTAAAGTTGCTACACCTCTTTTTTAATGATCCGGTAAACCTGCTCCATATCAAGATTTTCACGGACCAGGTCGGCCAGGCGGTCATATTCCTGCTCTTTAAAATCCTGGTAGGTGCCGGGCAGGGGGCTGTCCTGTTCGGATAAACCCCGGTGGCGGCGCAAACCATTTAAAAGTTTATTGGTCCAGGAAAAGTTATCAAATATCCCGTGCATGTAGGTACCAAAAACGTTCCCTGATTCGCTGACCGCGCCTTCCCACTGCTCCATGGTTTTCAAATATACAGGATGTTTAACCTGGTGATAGTCTGTCCGTCCCATGTGAATTTCATAGCCGGTTAAAGTTTCTTCTTCGCCCATGCCAGAAAAATAGCTCTCGTCGCGGTGGTGCCACACAGC
>JBNJHL010000188.1:0-4217 GCA_051748445.1 Bacillota bacterium | reverse complement strand
CTTCCGAAGTCCAACCACTGACATCTAAAATATGGGGGCGGGCTTTACCCCGCCTCCTAATTGTGCAGAAACATTGACATAACCAAAGTGGCTGTGTTAAATTGATACTTACGAGTTAAAGAGGCAGGTGGAGGAAAACATGCGAGTAACAGTGCATTTGGCCTGTGCGGAATGCCAGGAGCGAAATTATACATCCAGCAAGAACAAGAAAAACAATCCGGATCGGATTGAAATGAAGAAGTATTGCAGCCGTTGTAAGGCTCATACCCTGCATAAAGAAACCAAGTAAAATAATTATTCAGGTTTGATAGGAAGAGGTTATTTCTAAATGGGCTTTTTTAAACGAATCAGTAAATTTTTGCATGAAGTCAGGGTTGAACTAAAAAAAGTTAACTGGCCAACCAAAAGAGAGTTTTCAGTTTTTACGGGTATTGTCTTATCCACTGTGGTAGTAATTGCTGTGTTCTTTTGGATTTTAGACAGTATTTTTCTGGCCATCTTGCAGCTGGTTATTCGCTAATCTGCCGGCTAAACGGCTTTAAAAGGAGTGTGACCGGGAATGCCCAGGCATTCTCATTGCTATGAACTCTGAAACAGATACCGGAACCGAAAACAGCCTTGGTAACGGTTTCGAAAATGAAAACGAAGAAGTAAACGGAACCGATACTGAAACCGAAGAAGAAATAGAGAATAAAGAATGGTATGTGATCCACACTTACGCCGGCTATGAGAAACGGGTGAAAACCAACTTGGAACGCCGGGTAGATTCGATGGATATGAAGAATAAGATCTTTCGGATCATGGTGCCAACCGAAAAAGAGATTACCAGTCGCAGTGGTCAGAAAAGGACTGTTGAGAAAAAAGTATTTCCTGGTTATGTTTTGGTTGAAATGGTAATGGATGACGATTCCTGGTATGTTGTGCGTAACACACCGGGCGTTACTGGTTTTGTTGGACCCGGCTCCAAGCCGATTCCACTCAGTGAAAAAGAAATAACCCATATCTTAAGGCAGGTTGGGGTTGTCGAAGGCAAACCCCGGATTGATTTTGATGTAGGACAGGTTGTCCGTGTTGTCAGTGGTCCTTTCAAGAATTTTGAAGGAAAAGTTGAAGAAATTAACCACGAGAAAGGGACCGTTAAAGTATCTGTATCAATGTTTGGACGTGAAACACCGGTAGAACTTGAGTTCCACCAGGTGATAAAATTTTAATCAATGCTGTATCGCTCAGGTAAAAGTGGTTCAGTCAGGAGGTTTTATAAGTGGCCAAGAAAAAAAAGATTATCGGTATGACAAAACTACAGATACCGGGCGGCAAGGCAACCCCGGCGCCCCCGGTCGGTCCTGCTCTTGGACAGCATGGCGTGAATATTATGGCATTCTGCAAGGAATTTAATGAGCGAACGCAGAATGAAGGCGGTTTGATCATCCCGGTTGAATTAACGATATACGAAGATCGCTCATTTACCTTTATAACCAAGACTCCACCGGCAGCGGTATTGTTGAAAAAAGCTGTAGGTTTGGAGACTGCTTCCGGTGAGCCGAACAGGGTAAAGGTTGCTACTGTTTCCCGAAATAAGGTTAAAGAAATTGCGGAACAGAAAATGGAAGACTTAAACGCCTATGATCTGGATTCAGCTACGAAAATTATAGAAGGAACAGCCCGCAGCATGGGCATTGTAGTGGAAGGTTGATAATCAATTAAGTGGGAGAGCACGGCAGCTCGCCGACCACGGGAGGTTATTTGTTATGCCGAAGAGAGGAAGAAAGTACCAGGAAGCACGGGGTCTTTTTGATCGCGAAACGAAATATGATCCTCAGGATGCCCTGCGTATGATCAAAGAAACCAGCAAACGTGCTTTTGATGAAACAGTGGAAATGGCTGTAAGGTTAGGGGTAAACCCAAAACATGCTGACCAGCAGGTCCGCGGTTCAGTCGTTTTGCCTCACGGTACCGGCAAAACTGTAAAGGTAGTAGTTTTTGCTAAGGGTGAAAAAGTTAAAGAGGCAGAAGCAGCCGGTGCTGATGAAGCCGGTGCTGATGAATTAGTAGAAAAGATCCAGGGCGGCTGGATGGATTTCGATGTTGCCATTGCCACTCCCGATATGATGAGTTCGGTTGGTAAGCTGGGCAAAGTGTTAGGCCCGCGCGGTTTAATGCCAAACCCTAAAAGTGGCACGGTCACATTTGAAATTGAAAAGGCAATAAATGATATTAAGGCCGGCAAGGTAGAATACCGGACTGATAAAGCAGGTAATGTTCATGTTCCGATCGGCAAAGTATCTTTCAGCGAAGAACAGCTTCTGGAAAACTTTAAAGCTGTTATGGATGTCCTGGTTAAAGCTCGCCCCACAGCGGCTAAAGGGCAGTACCTCAGGAATATAACTGTTAGTTCAACTATGGGCCCCGGTATTAAAACTACCCCGGGAACTGAAGTGAAAGTATAATCCCGGGCGACTACCGGCACCGCAGCAATGGCAGCTGCGGGTTAACCGCGACTGCCAGCATGGCGAACGCCTGTTAATGAAAAGATGCAACTATCTCTCTGGCCTGTAGTAAATAGATGGCATGAAGGTGAAAACCAAAGGAATAAATAAAATTTAAATAATGATATTCCGTAGACGCCAGGCACTTTTAAGTTTAATGGTCCTCACGGGCCGCCTGTCCAGGAAAAATCGCCGGAACCAAGCTTTATTGTATTTGGTTATAACGGGGTTTCCTGTCTGCGGGAAACCCCGATTTATTTGCGATAGTAAGACCTGACAATAATGAGGTAGGAGGTGAATTATTTGAGAACCAGGGAAGCTAAAGAAATAATGCTTGAAGATATCACAGAGGAATTAAAACAATCAGATCTTGTTGTAATTACAAACTACAGGGGCCTGGATGTACAGTCGATTAATAAACTGCGTGGTGAACTGCGTAAAGAAAACTGTCGTTACAAGGTCACAAAAAACACTATGAACCGCCTGGCCTGCCGCCAGGCTGGTGTGGAAGAACTGGAAGGCTTTTTTGAAGGCCCTATTGCCATAGCTTATTCAAGCGATGACCCGGTAGCAGCGGCAAAAGTATTTAAAGATTTTGCCCGGGAGCATGATACTTTTGAAATAAAGGGGGGCATGCTGTCCGGTCAGTTGCTGGATGCCGGTGCCATAAAAGCTCTTGGGGATATACCATCACGTGAGGAACTGCTGGCCAGAGTTGTAGGAGGATTCCAGGCACCCATTTCCGGGCTTGTTGGTGCACTGCACGGCAATCTGCGCCAGCTGGTTTACGCTCTTGATGCAGTTCGTCAGGAAAAAGAAAGTGCTTGATAAGTTGAAGATTCAGTATCCATATTTTAGGATTCGAAGCTGAAGAAGTAAGTGATTGACAATTAATAATTGGGTTCCCTCAGGAAATTTAGGTTGAGCATTATAGTTTAAACCGTCAACCTTTTCACAGGTTTAACTAATAAAACCATTTTAATCAAAAAGGAGTTAAAAAAAATGTCTGATAAAGTAAATGAAATCATGGAACTGGTAAAAGGAATGACCGTTTTGGAGCTTTCTGAACTGGTGAAAGCCCTGGAAGATGAATTTGGTGTAACCGCAGCGGCTCCCGTAGCTGCAGCTGCTCCTGCAGCCGGTGGTGCTGCAGCAGAGGAAGAAGAAAAAGATGAGTTTGATGTAGTGCTTACTTCAGCAGGAGAGAAAAAGATCCAGGTTATTAAAATTATCCGTGAAATAACCGGCCTCGGCCTTAAAGAAGCAAAAGCCCTTGCTGATGAAGCACCCGGCAATGTCCAGGAAAAAGTAAGCAAAGAAGAAGCAGAAGCAACCAAAGCTAAAATTGAAGAAGCCGGTGGAACTGTTGAGCTGAAGTAATTAAAAAAGCAAGGAGGATCAGCCTCTCCTTATACTTTTTATTTGAGACAGGGGGTGTTTCTCCCTGTCTTTGTTTCTCCCTTAGTTCTTCCTTTGTAATAAAAAAGTGTGCTGACCCCGTTGACACTTATAAATCCTTGTGGTAATATTTAAAGATGTCTAGTAGTACGATTATGTCTAACTTTAGTTTAATTCGATCAGCCTTCTCAGTAATGATATACCCATAGGAGAAAAGGAATTTGCAATATGAAAAAATGATTTTTGCCTGTTTTCTTCCGGTTTTAAATCATAACCAGGTCTCAGGGGAGTGATTTTTTTTAATGTCCAGCACTATTACAGTAGGCAGGAGTG
>JBNJHL010000187.1:0-4246 GCA_051748445.1 Bacillota bacterium | reverse complement strand
GCCCAGCATCACTACACATTATATTCCCCTGATCGTCAGTGTCTTTTTCAGCATTATAGTGATAGATCTGCACCGTTCGTTCTTCAGCAGAATCATCCAGATCAAACTGCACCGGAATTCGCACTTCATCAGCATTCTCCTCCAGACCGGACGGATTCGCTCGTTCAAGAATAAGCTCTCCGGTCTCCGTAGTGGGTGTCTCAAAGGAGAGCTCAGAGCTGAAGGGTACAAAATCCTCGGTCATCCAATCACCTTCAGCGGTAGCGTAGTGAGCACCAAGCTCATTACCATCGGCATCAACAATAGATACGCCTTCAGGAGTTAAACCTTCTACGCTGCCGGCAACAAGGCTCATTATACCGCGAACCTGATTATCACTTAAAGTGGCCAGGGGACTGAGCCTGAGAAAAATCGATGCGGATGGATCCTTTCTTTCCCTGATAAATACTCCTTCTTCAGGCATAACCAGGTGGACCCTGGCCTGATCAACAGCATCAAGACTGGTAATAGTGCGGCGCAGTTCTTCTTCGAGGGCGATTTGCAGCTGCACCCTGCGCTCGAAATCGCTGGCAACCAGCCCTCCATTTTCAAAGAGAGAAAACCCTATGCCCTGGGCATATAAATCCGGTGAAAGTGAAATGCGCAGACGATCTCTCTCCTCTTCCGGAACCAGGATCGTGGTGCCTTCATCTTCCAGTTCATAATCTACTTCCATTTCATCAAGCGCATCGGCTACTTCACGAGCCTGAACAGGATCAAGGCGGCGGTATAGAACCTCTTTATCAGGAGGATTAGCTGCAGTAATCGAGAACATCGCAATTAACCCAAGCGTAATAATTGAAACAGCAATTATTCCCACACGGGCCGGAAGATTCAGGTTGTTCCACAGGCGGGACAATGTTCCCTTGTTTTCAGGGGTACCTGCATCGGCGGAATCACGTGTTCCGGATGCTTGATAATCTTCAGTTGCTTCTGTTGCCTGGTCATTTGTTTCTTCGGCCATGGAAACACCCCATAAATCATGAAATCGGATTAACTATTCCTGCTTTTACTAAATCTGCATTCTAGATATTTCCTGGTAAGCTTGTACTACTTTATTCACAACCTGGGTAGTTAACTGTAAACTCAGTTGAGCCTCTTCCGCTTTAATCATAACCTGGTGCAGATTTTCCAGGTCACCGGTCAGAAGATGATCAACGGCCTGGCTTGAATCAAGCTGCATTTGATTAACTTCGCCCAGCGCACCTCTTAATATATCAGCAAAGTTTTCTTTTTCCTCAACACGGTCACGTTGAGGAAAAATCAAACTGCGATCAACAAGCGAATTTATTCCTCTTCCGGTTACTTCATTCATTACCGGTTACCCCCTATCGGCCTATTTCAAGCGCTTTCATATAAAGACTTTTTGCTGTTTGCACCGCCGTGGTATTAGCTTCATAAGAACGATGCGCAGTAATCATATCCGTCATTTCTTTGGACAATTCTACATTGGGATACATTACATAACCATCTTCCTGAGCATCAGGATGCTCGGGGTCATAAACCAGCATTGGATCACGATGATCAGCTAAAATCTGATCAATGCGGACACCCTGCCCGGGATAGGTGCGGGATTGCTGCTTACTTGGCACAAGGGGCTCGGTAATTCTTCGCCGGTTCCAGCTTTCAGCAAGATCCTCGGCAAAGGTGACAGTACGACGCCGGTACGGCCCGCCTTCAACAGTTCTTGTTGTATTCATGTTAGCAATATTGCCGGCAATTGTATCCAGGCGGGTTTTTTCTGCAGTTAGAGCGGAGCCGGAAATACGAAAATCAGGAAACATGCTCATTGGTTAGCGCCTCCCTTCATTAATCACAAAGCGCCATTTATCATAAGTACCATTTAATCTCTGAATGTAAGTATTATAGCGCAGCTGGTTGCTGACCATATTTAGCATATCGCGTTCAATATCAACATTGTTTCCATCAATTCTTCGGACTGTGGTCGTATCTTTTTTTATTTGCGGAACAATATCTTTAGGAGTTTGTGGAAAGTGTTTTTCATGAGTCCTGACCAGGGGTACCTGCATAGCTCGCCTCGCCTTCACCAGTTGATCTTCAAAAGAGACGTCACTGCGTTGAAAGCCGGGCGTATTTAAATTAGCAAGATTATTTGCCGTTACCTGCTGACGCAGCGAAGCAGCATCCAGGCCTTTTATCAAATTCGACGTAGTGTTATCACGGAAAATAGACACCTCTGCCTGCTCCTCCTAAAAAGTTCAGAATACTTAAGCAAAAAAGCAGCCTATACGGCTGCCTCGTGGTTAATAGCTTGGGATTTCCCCTAAAACTAAAGACCGGCAACCTGGCAATCCACCTTATGCGGATCCATGGCTTTGCGTCCTCGTATAAATACGAGTTTGCCTTTTACAGTCTACATTTTTTACAATTATAACAAAGCTTAATTAAACAGGTCAAGTCAATTCTACTTAATAGTAATATTTATTTAACTATTTTTCGACTGAATACAATGTATTCTACAGATAATTGGTATTTCCTTCTTTTTATTAAAATATTTTTTATCTAATAATGTCTGTTAGTGGAAACTGAAAGGCCCTGAGAATATTGGGTAAGATTTTGCAGCATAAAAAGGTGGGTTGTTTAATGCACTAGCATTCTTTTTTAATAAAGAACTCTTCACCGGTCCTTGGTGTATTGTATGCCCGCAGAACTCGCTTGCCGGACTTAGCCTGGACAATAGCCTGGCCGGTTTCCTGGATAACATCTTGCAAAAGCATATGGTTGTTCTGTCTTTTTTCTTTAACCCGGGCAATAACTGCAGCAAGATCTTTCGTTTGCTCCGGGTCAAGCCTGTCAGCAGAAAGCATTACCTCGGAAATGTCGCTTAAAAGATTATCAATTTTTGTTTCGCTTTTCTTTAGGTCCTCTTCTTCAAAGGCCATAATTGCTTCTCGCTCCCGGTCCAGAACCTTATCCAGCCTGAGAAAATTACTCATTAGACGGTCATAAACACATTTCTTATTGCCCTTATTGATAGAATTGTTCGCTTCCGCCCTGATAGTCATCACTTCCTCCCAGCTTAATTCTCCGGCCCGGCCACCGTATCAAGAGGAACGCGCATATCATCACAGCGGTGCGGAACAATCAACTGCTTACCTCTTTTCTGGGCAACATTAATTAAAATCGGCGCCGCCAGGTTGGTATAAAGCTTGCTGTCATCAAGAGTGACCGTTGTAAATACGATCAGATCTTGTTCTTTTTTCAACATCAGGTCTTTTCGATCATTTCTCTGCAGGCTAACCTCATAACGGGGGAAAAAGGGCAAAGGATCAACCATGATCATTCCTACTGAAGGATCTTCAGCTGCTACTAACATGGCAAAAAGCCTGTTGTCTGGAACAGGTTCAATTAAGAACCTGCGATATAATTCTAAACCGGGTATTCCCCGGGGGAATAAAAACTCTACCAGTTTTCTCTGGCTGTTTTCCACGGCAGTCGGTTCTACCGGCATAGTTTAACCTCCTTTTGGAGCCATCACCTAGCGCATATAGTCAACAAGACTTGGCTGCATCATCATATTTGCTGTTGAAAGAGCAGCCTTGTAAGCATTCTCCTGCATCATAAACTCGGTTATAACCAGGGCAATGTCTATATCTTCAAGGTTTGAACGTACTTCCTGCAGGTGAATGTTTTCGCTGAACAGGGTGCTGTCCATCGCCTCAACCCGGTTTGAACGGGCTCCAACCTGGGATATGTTTTCCAGCAGGTAATCTACAGCCTGATCCATTTTATCCAGGGCTTCACCACCGAGCGCTTCTCGATCATTGTCAATCAGGGCCCAGTAAACGTCATAGACTGCTTCGAATACTTCCTGGTACTCTCCAAATGCTTTTTCGCCGTGCAGGTTCATGGTCACTTCCTGGTGGGGACTTATTTCCTGGATGCGGTCCTCGCTGTCTCCATAATAAACCGGAAAACCGTTACGGTCATAATTGAATTCCATATTCTGCGGCAGGCGCAGCAGGTCCAGCATATCGTCATCTGCAATGATGCTTCCATCATAAACCCGGCCCTGTTCCATTGAACGGCCGAATGTGTCGAGGCTGAAAAAACGCAGGTCGGTTTCAGAACCCTGCAGGGCATCTTCATTAAAAATAAAGCGTGTTTCCGAACCTCCGCCGCGGTATGCTCCGTTAATAGTTACCTGCTGATATGTATCACCATCATCCATGGCCGGCCTGACATC
>JBNJHL010000186.1:0-4262 GCA_051748445.1 Bacillota bacterium | reverse complement strand
CCTGAATTTATCTCGCAGGGTCGAGAGATTTTTCGTGAAATGATAGTTTTAGCCGGCACCGGGTTTGAGCGCTCCTCACGGGAAGTACCGGAAAAGTTTGAGAAGATAATTAAAGAAATAGCAAGCTGGCGTGAAAAGTATCGCCGGGAAAAGAAGTGGGCCGAGGCTGACCGGTTGCGGGATATTCTTCAAGCTGCCGGTGTGGTGCTGGAAGATACAGTGGACGGGCCAAGATGGCGTTATTAGCTTCAAATGCATTGGAGGTACCGGATATTAAGTTCTCATCCAGCGATTTACTTATAGAATTAAACTCTGATCATTTCTTTGTAATTTGCCTTAACCAGTTTTATAGAATCGGCAAGCTAAATGACAAGATGAAAACGGTGAACTTCAATGGATTACAGGTTTCGTTTCTGGTTGGTCAAAAATAATAGAAAAGTTTTTGGAGAGGGACCGCTAACCCTTTTAAAAAAAGTTGATGAGCTGGGCTCACTTCGTCAGGCAGCTCTTGCTATGGGGATGTCTTACAGCAAAGCCTGGAAGGTTATGAGACAAATTGAAAGGGAGCTGCAGATCAAACTTTTAGAGCGAACAATTGGCGGCAAAGCTGGAGGCGGGTCTACCATCACCAGTGAAGCAAGGGAATTTATAGAAAGATATGAAGCCTTTATGGCCAGCATAGATGAAAAGATTAAGGAAGAAATGCAAAAATATTTTATGTTGTAGTTTTAGTTTAGTTACACTGTTTTCCAGGTTGAGCATACAATATTATCGGAAAGGCCCCCGGATTTATTGCCGGCCCCTTTCAGTGTATCAAAAATAAGCATGAATCAGGTGTGATTTCGTGATCGAAGACTTAATTCATCTGTTGGCTAACCCGGGCTTTCTCATTATGGGCAGCCTCTAACTGCTGCTTCTGCAGGGATAAGCATTGTAAACTGAAGAGAAAAACAAGTAAATTATTACATGAAGTTAGGAATTTATGCAATAGCAAAGTGTGAAAAAAGGATGCGATCAATTATCTGCCTGCATTAAGGCAGGGTAAAAAAGAAGCAGGCTCCCTTACCCTGTTCGCTTTCGGCCCAGATTTCCCCGCCGTGGCGGGAGACGATGCGGTAGACCAGGTTTAGGCCGATGCCTGTACCCGGATATTCATTCTCACTGTGCAGTTTATGAAAAGGAACAAACAGTTTCTCTGCATGGATCATATCAAAGCCGATGCCGTTATCTTTCAGGTAATAAACTGTGCGTCCATCCTGCTCGGTGCTGCCGAATTCAATGCGCGTCTCTTTTTTACCGGCACTAAACTTCCAGGCATTATCTAAAAGGTTGGCTATCATCAGGTTTAATAAATCAGCATCACCCTTTGCCATAAGCTTCGGGGCCACTACCGTTTCAACCCGGCGCTCCGGTTCTTCATAATGTTTTGCTCTAAGGTTGGAGCGGATTAAAGGGCTGAGATCTACCGCTTCTCTTTCTATGCCGTGACTGACCACTTTGGAAAGCTGCAGCAGGGCATCGGTCAGTTTTTTCATGGAACTGATCTGGGTGATAATGCGGTTTAAATAATCTTGGGCCTGGTCGCTTAACTGGTCAGGGCATTCTTCCAGCAGTGCTTCACTGAAACCCTCAATGCGGCGCAGGGGGGCCTGCAGGTCGTTTGAGACCGAATAAGTGAAGGTGTCGACGGCTGCTCGTTCCCTGGCCTGTAGCTCTAAGGCTTCTTCTGCTTTTTTCCGGTCTGTGATATCGCGTGTCACACCTTGGAAACCCGTTATATTTCCACTGTGATCTCTTAACGCAGATATGTGCATAGATACCCAGATAGTTGTACCGTCAGCTTTGTAATGTTCTACTTCTATCAACCGGGTTCTATTTTTATCAGATAGGGGATCATTTTCTTTTTCCATTTCTTCCTGAAAGACCCGCAAGATATATTCCAGTGATTGAGGGGGGTACATCTGCTCTAAGGTTTTCTGCATATGTTCCTCAGCAGTTTCTCCAAACATTTTTTCAACCGAGGGACTACCATAGGTAACTGTAAAGTTCATATCGGTAATCCAGACAACATCAGTTATGTTCTCAGCTATATTCCTGTATTTTTGCTCACTTTCCCTTAAAGCTTCCTCGAAATTCTTTCGATCTGTAATATCCCTGACGGAAAAAATTGCCCCGTTAACCATTCCATTACTATCAGTTAAAAAATTTCCCAAAGTTTCAAGCCAAATTATTGTGCCATCCTTTTTAACTGCCCTGTAGTCAACACTGTCATTTTCTCTCGTAGCTATTGCTTTTTGAAATCTTTCCATTACCTCAGGCAAGTCTTCTTCAAAAACAACCTCAAATACCGTTTTCCCCAGCAACTCATTTTTATCGTAACCCAGCAACTTATAGTAAGAGCCGGATACGTAAGTAATTCTGCCTTCTACATCAGTCATTGACACCATGTCAGTCATATTCTCGGCTATGGTTTTAAGCTCCTGCTCGCTTGCTTTCAAAGCTTGTTCGGCCAGGACACGTTTTAAAGAAATAGAAGTGAAATGAGCGTAGGTTTTTAATAGCTCCAGGATATATTGTACGGGTTCTTCTTTCAGGGTAACAAGTGCTGTTCCGTAAATCTGACCATCGACCATAAAAGAGAGACCTAAATAACAATTTATATTGAGTGCTTTACCAATTGTATTAGAAACATTTTCTGAAATGGCTCCTCCTGAAACTTCATGCAGGCTCGAAACGATTTCAAGCCTACCAACAGCCATTTTTTTATATATATCATCATTAACGGGGGTAACGGTTGATAAGAGCTTTTTCCCACCAGTTTTTAAAGCTAAATCTAACACTTTCTGTTTCGTATTGATTTCTTTTATGCGCAATACTTTATTATCTGTGTCATACTCACTATATACTGTGGCAACAGGCTTTAAGAATCTGTCTAACTGGTTAATGATCGATTTAATCAGATAAGGATATCCATTGATCTCAGCTTGTTCGATTAAAAAATTGTTCAAGCTAAGTAACCCAGAATTATATTCGGTTGTGTTATTTGGTATATCTTCTATGTTCAACTAGGTACCTCCCAAACAAAACTTTAAAAGCCTAAACAACAGTCAGATATAAGGGTTCTGCGCTAATTATTAAGATGTTTCAGAGGTAGTTCAATCTGACGGGCATATAAAGCTGCCATGATAAAGCTCTAGGAGGTTATGATACTTGCTGGTAAAAAAACCTTATCAGGGTATCTGGTGAAGTGATTGTGCCTTATCACCTAAACCGACAGCTGGCTGGCTTCAACAACTCTAGTATCGGACACCCTTTAGCTTTGCGCCACCAACTTACAGGGGGCTTGCCTTTATCTCTGTGTATCTGCATTATATAAAGCAATAACTTGTAAGTCAATAATTAGTGCTCTTATAGACCGCAAGCGCAAGGTGCGCCCCTTACACAATAGTAATGTTTTCGTAAGTTGCTTGCCGGCTATTCCAAAATATTTGCATTTTTACCCCCCCACAGTTAAGCGTTAAAAGCAACTTATTTACTTTCTATGGGGACTTTTCAGATTATGCAAACCACCGTTTTAGATCGACCAATGGAAAAGCCCTTTATCATCAGCCTCTGAGTCCCCTTGTTATAAAATGGTAATTTTCCCCATAACGCCCGGGCCTGCTTTTAGGCCACTATAGTCGAAGATTCCGATGATGACCGGCAGCTCATACTGCAGACGTCGAAAAAGGAGGCTTTGATATCATACACACCTGGCTATTCAAAGGGAAGGCTTTTTAATAAGCAAAGAAGCAGTAAAGCAGTTTATGGAAAAGATGAGCGCCTGGCTGTTGCCAGAACTTCAGGATTTGATAATATGTTTTGATCCTGTTTTTAGAGGTAAAAAGCCCATTGTTAGATCAAAGTATTTGCTGTCTCAATAATTTTATTGGGGTTGGCGAGAAGTATGGTTCGGGTTACAGAAAACAGGTATGGCTGCTCACTTATCTCAAGACCCGGGAAGAACAGTTGCACCAATTATTTTTTAAACGTACGTCGGCCTAAGGCAGGGTAAAGTAGAAGCAGGCCCCTTTGCCCGGTTCCCCTTCAGCCCAGATTTCCCCGCCGTGGCGGAAAATAATGCGGTAGACCAGGTTTAGGCCGATGCCTGTACCCGGATATTTATTCTCACTGTGCAGTTTATGAAAAGGAACAAACAGTTTCTCTGCATGGATCATATCAAAGCCGATGCCGTTATCTTTCAGGTAATAAACTGTGCGTCC
>JBNJHL010000185.1:0-4297 GCA_051748445.1 Bacillota bacterium | reverse complement strand
GGTTAAAACCTTTCCGGCATTTTCCATTAGCAGCTCTAAGAGAATAAACTCCTTGTGAGTCAGTATTCGCTGTTCATCATTTACCATAACCTGGTGGCGCTCAGGGTAAAGGGTAATATCACCCATCCTTAAAACTCTTTCTTCCGTGCCTGCTTTTTCAGCTACCTGAATTTCTTCATCTTCTTTTTGGCCAAAACGCCTGAAAATAGCCCTGACCCTGGCCACAAGTTCGCGAACACTGAATGGCTTTACCATGTAGTCATCAGCACCGAGCTCAAGTCCCAGGACCTTATCTAGCTCTTCTTTTTTAGCGGACAGGATCAAAATTGGAATTTTGGCAGTGTCTTTGCCGGCCCGCAGGCGGCGACAAACTTCCAGGCCATCCATTTCTGGCAGCATAATATCAAGGATAACCAGGCCTGGCAGGGTTTCATTAGCCAGTTCCAGGGCTTCTCGACCATTTCCCGTACCAGTAACCCGGTAGCCTTCTTTCTCCAGGTGGAAGGCAATCAGGCGGACAATGTCTTCTTCATCTTCAACCACCAGGACATGCCTTTTTAACTCATTTTTTACTGAACTGTTCATATTCGTATTGTATCATATTATGGCAAATGGCAGCTTCACAAGCTTGTCATTAAAACAATTAAATGTTAAGATCAAATAAACTAATACGGAAGATTTTGTAAAATAAAACTTTTTCACAACAATTAACTATGGAGGTGCCTTTATTGAATAAGATCATTGAAACTATGGACGGAAATACTGCCGCTGCTTATATCGCTTACGCTCTTAGCGATGTTGCCGCAATTTATCCGATTACACCGTCCTCGCCTATGGCCGAAGTTTGCGACGAGTGGGCTGCTTACGGCAGAAAAAACATTTTTGGACAGAAGATGCGAGTAGCTACCATGCAATCGGAAGCAGGTGCAGCCGGTGCAGTCCACGGTTCCCTGGTAACAGGAGCCCTGACAACAACCTTTACCGCATCACAGGGATTACTTTTAAAAATACCAAATATGTACAAAATATCCGGTGAATTATTGCCTTCGGTATTCCATGTTTCGGCGCGATCGCTTTCGACCCATGCCCTATCAATCTTTGGTGATCATTCCGATGTGATGGCAGCCAGGCAAACTGGTTTTGCCATGATTGCCTCCGGTTCTATCCAGGAAGTGGTTGACCTGGGACTGGTCTCCCACCTGGCAACCCTAAAAACACGAGTGCCTTTCCTGCATTTTTTTGACGGCTTCCGTACTTCTCACGAAGTTCAGAAAGTGGAGGTAATTGATTACGAGGATATAAAGGATCTGGTTGATTGGGATGCAATTAAAGCTTTCCGCGAAAGAGCTCTTAACCCGGAAAATCCTCATCAGCGTGGCACAGCCCAGAACCCTGATATCTACTTTCAGAACAGGGAAGCAGCAAACCGTTATTACATAGAAACTCCAGAACAGGTTGAAGCGGTAATGGAACAGGTTTATGAACTAACCAGTCGCCGCTATAACCTCTTTGACTACTGTGGCAATCCCGATGCGGAATCGGTAATTGTCTGTATGGGTTCCGCCACTGAAACTGTTGAAGAAACAGTTAACTATCTGAACAAGCAGGGAGAAAAAGTGGGATTGATCAAGGTTCGCCTCTACAGGCCCTTTTCCAGGGAACATTTTCTGGCTGCCCTGCCGGATAGCTGCAAAAAAATAGCCGTGTTAGACCGCACTAAGGAGCCCGGCGCACTGGGTGAACCTCTTTACCAGGATATCAATACCGCCCTGATGGAAGCTCAGAAATATCCATTAATCATTGGCGGACGCTACGGCCTCGGTTCAAAAGAGTTTAATCCCTGCATGGTCAAAGCCGTATTCGACAATCTAAACTCAGATCAACCCAAAAACCACTTTACGGTTGGTATTAATGACGACGTTACTCATACATCGCTGGAAATTCCGGAATGCCTGCATACCTCTCCGGAAGGGACTCACCGGGCCAAATTTTTCGGGCTGGGAGCAGACGGAACAGTCGGTGCAAACAAAAACAGTATTATTATTATCGGCAATAATACCGACTTGTACGCCCAGGGTTACTTTGTTTACGACTCGAAAAAATCAGGCGGCATTACAGTGTCCCACCTGCGTTTTGGGCCAACAAAAATTCAATCAACCTACCAGATCGACCAGGCAGATTTTATTGCCTGCCATAACCCATCTTTTGTTACCCGGTACGACGTTCTTGAAGGTATCAAGGAAGGCGGCGTGTTCCTGCTAAACTCTGATTGGAGTTTAGAGGAAATGGAAACACGCCTGCCTGCTGAAATGAAGCAGACTATAGCCCGTAAGAAATTAAAATTCTATAATATCGACGCTTTCAAGATTGCAGGTGAAATTGGCCTTGGGGGAAGAATCAACATTATCATGCAGGCCGCTTTCTTCAAACTTTCAGAAGTAATCGAACCGGAGCTGGCCTTTAAGGAAATTGAAAAAATGATCGACAAAACTTATGGTAAGAAAGGCGCCGACATTGTCGAGAAAAATGTTGAAGCGATTTATAAAGGACTTGAAGCGTTGGAAGAAGTAAAATATCCGGAAAGCTGGGCTGATGCAGAAACCGGTGCAACATTTGAGCCGGAAGAAGCGCCCGAGTACGTCTGTGACACAATTTACCCGATGATCGAGCTGAAAGGTGATAACCTGCCGGTAAGCGCTTTTAATCCTGATGGCACCGTTCCGACAGGAACAACCCAGTATGAAAAACGGGGTATTGCCATCCAGGTGCCCATATGGATTCCTGAAAACTGCATCCAGTGCAACCAGTGTTCCTTCGTCTGCCCGCATGCTGCAATCAGGCCTTACGTGGCTAAGGCAGAAGACCTTGAAGATGCTCCTGAAAGTTTCGTAACCCTGGAAGGGAGTGCCAAAGACATAAAGGGTATGCGCTACCGGATCCAGGTAACGCCACTTGACTGCACGGGATGCGGCAACTGTGTCGATGTATGCCCGGCCAAGGAAAAGGCCCTGGCGATGAAACCGCTGGAAGAAGTCAAAGATATTGAAGATGCCAACTTCCGCTACGCAGAACAACTTCCGGATCCGGAGATTGAAGTAAATCCAAATACGGTTCGCGGCAGTCAGTATCGCAAGCCCCTTTTTGAATTCTCCGGGGCCTGTGCCGGCTGTGGTGAAACGCCTTATGTCAAGGTCATCACCCAGTTATATGGTAACCGTATGATTGTGGCCAATGCTACCGGTTGTTCCTCAATTTACGGGGGGAACGCCCCAACAGTTCCTTACACAGTTGATAGAAAAGGACGCGGGCCGGCCTGGGCAAGCTCCCTTTTTGAAGACAATGCAGAATTCGGTTATGGTTACTCCCTGGCCGTTGAACATCAAAGAGAAAAACTGGTAGACCAGGTTAAAGAAGTTTTAGAAAAAGACATATCAGATCCACTGAAAAATGCCTTAAACAAGTGGCTCGAAGTAAAGGACGAGGGTGAACCATCTCTCAAAGCTGCTGATGAAGTCCGCGAACTGCTTGAGGTGGAAAAACTGAAAGCAGACAACGAAAAGCTGCTCAAACATATACAGGACAATGCTAACCTCCTGCCAAAGCGTTCTATCTGGATCTTCGGCGGAGATGGCTGGGCTTATGACATCGGGTTCGGAGGGCTTGATCATGTTATTTCAACCGGCGCAGATGTCAATATCCTGGTAATGGATACAGAAGTCTATTCCAACACCGGTGGTCAGTCATCTAAAGCTACCCCCACGGGTGCTATTGCTAAATTTGCAGCGGCAGGAAAAGAAATGCGCAAAAAGGACCTTGGCCTGATGGCTGTCACTTACGGGTATGTTTATGTAGCAATGGTATCGATGGGGGCCAATAAGAACCAATTTATGAAGGCACTGGTTGAAGCAGAGTCTTACCCGGGCCCCTCGATCATTATCGCCTACTCACCATGTATAGCCCATGGTATTGATATGAGCAAAAGCCAGCGGGAAGAAAAACTGGCCGTAGAGTCGGGCTACTGGCCTCTCTACCGCTATAATCCACTGCTGGCCAGGGAAGGTAAGAATCCCTTTATCCTTGATTCGAAAGAACCCAAAGAAGACCTGCGTACATTCATGATGAATGAAGTCCGTTTCCGGGCTCTTACCAAGGAATTCCCCGATCGGGCAGATGAGCTTTTTGCAAAAGCGGAGCAGGGAGCAAAAGAAAGAATGGAAATGTACAAGAACCTTGCTGCAGCACAGGCAGAAAATAAGGAGTAGCTGCTTCAAGGACAAGCAGTTAATGACGTGAATTA